>NZ_BAAFZH010000084.1:0-136231 GCF_054684315.1 Scytonema sp. NUACC21
CCATTCCACAGTTCGGCTTGAGGGTTCCAGCCAAACAGAAAAGCATTGCGGTCTACACCGTTGTATTCTTTTGCGACAGGTGGTAAATCAGTAGCGGGACGGCTTTCCATTATTTTGACCTCGTTTAATTTGTTTTTTAGCTTTTTATTTCTTAACTTAAATGTAGCTACTGAGAACTCTGGTGCTTTCCGCCAATGGGAACAAACTATAGCCATCTCTCTTGGACGATTCTCGGGTCTGTGTTTTATTGGATAAATCCACCTAGAGACAGTGCAAAAAAAGTAATTATAAATAAATGTAACGATGATGACAAACTCTTGATTGAACTTTCCCCAATTCCCTAATAGAGAAGGACTATGGGGTATTAATTCCTGTTATCTAATAAGGAAAAACATTAAGAAATCACATTTAAAACAAAAAAAGGTAAAAAATCCAGAAAGAAGACTAAATCAATCTATATTTATTGACCTTGAAACTTTATCCTTAACTTTGATTTCATTAAGTAAAAAAACTTCTATCTCTCGCTGTAGGGTATGTTCAAACTTTGGAGAGATGCTTGGAACACCTGAATTCCAGGATTCTAAGCATAAAGAGTTGGGTATTACAACATACAAAATTAATTCTCATGTTAATTTTAATCCCCACCGACTTGAGCTATACGAGGAAGGAAATAGGATGTTTCATAGTACGCACGTAGCACTGGCACTCTATAAATCGCTCTTTTGGGTGGCACAGGAGCCAGTTGTTAACCAGCCAGACATCACTTTCGGACCGCGCTTTTTTTTCGCTTTAATCTCCGGTGTGATCCTGGCTTTCGCCCTACAACTGGTTTTAACGAACCTCTCCGTTGCCGCAGGTATTTCCTACTTGGGGCATTCATCTGACTCAAATGGAGATAAAGATAATGGCGAAGTTGAAAGTTTAGGTGGCACGATTCGCAAAATAGGTACGGCATTGGGGATGTGGACAGTCATTTCCGTGACTATTGCTCTTGCCATTGCTTGTTTCTTAGCAGTAAGACTCAGTCTTTTGGATTTAACTCCAGGGCTGGGAGCAATTCTCGGGTTGGTGATTTGGGGAGCGTACTTTTTATTACTGGTGTGGGTGAGTTCAACCACGGTGGGTTCCTTAGTTGGCTCGTTAGTTAACGCAGCAACTTCCGGCTTACAGGCAATTATGGGGACTGCTACCGCCGCAATCGGAGCAAAAGTTGTCAATCAGCAGGTGGTATCAACTGCTGAAGCCGCCGCCGCCGCCGTGCGTCGGGAGTTGGGCAGCGCAATTGACCCCGCTACTCTTCGTGACAGAGTGGAGGATTATCTAGATATGGTTCGTCCTCCAGAACTGGATCTATCTAAAATTCGGGGTGAATTTGAAAATTTGCTTAGAGACCCACAACTACTGGCGATCGCTGGTGGTACAGCAGCAGGTGGTGCAGCACTCCGCAATATAAATCGGCAACAATTTGTTGATTTAGTCAGCAGTCGTACCGACCTCTCCAAACGGGATGTGAACCGCATTGCCGACACATTATATGGTGTTTGGCAGCAGGTGGTAGGTCAACAACAGCCAGTGCAAGATCGCTTGGCTGAGATGATTGACTATCTCAAATCCCTACCATCGGGACACAGCAGGACTGATGAACTCAATGCCAAGCTGGATCGGCTGATGGAAGAGATGCGCTCTACAAAAGACGCAAACCAAAGGTCAACTCAAGAAGCCACTCCCGGTCCAATTCAGCGGACAATCCAACAGGCAATCACAGCGCTGACTGGTGTTGTCATGGGACGCGCAGATTTATCTGACTTAGATGTAGAAAAAATTTTAGGTGCCCTCTCGTCTGCTAAAGATAAAGTCTCCGAACAAGCTGATAAATTGGGTTTACCCACACCAAAACAACCTTACAGCCCCATTCGTGCTGATGTAGAACACTACCTCCTCAACGCCCACAGCTGGCAACTCAATTCCGATAGAGCTACCCAAGAGTTTCGCGATGTCATTTACGATCCAGCCGCTGACCCTGGAACGGTGCGGCGAGAGTTAGAGCAACTATCTCGTAATGACTTTGCTAATATTCTGCAACAGCGGGGTCTATTCACTCAAAACGAAATTCAGCGCATTAGCGCTCGCTTGGAAGAAGTCCGCCAAGAAGTGTTGATTGCAGTCACCGCTGAAGAGGAAAGAGAGATAGTACAAGACTTGCAACGTCGTGTAGAAAGCTATCTATTGGTGACACCTAAATCAGAATTGACTGCTGAAGGTATCCAAAGAGATTTCAAATCACTGTTGGAAGACCAAGACGCAGATTATGAAACCATGACTCGGCGACTGGCTCAGTTTGACCGCCAGGAACTGCGGGAAATACTATTAGAGCGGAATGATATATATCCAGAAGAAGCAGACACAATAGTTGACCAGTTGGAAAAGCAGCGAGATCGAGTTTTGGTTGAATCCCAAGGAGTTGCAGAACAGGCAAGATATCAAGCCGAAACATTATGGTTGAATCTAAAGTCTTATTTGCGTAATACTGGCACAGATGAACTTAATCCTGATGCTATCCGGGCCGAGCTGAAAAGATTGCTTGATGACCCACAAGCAGGGGCGGAGGCAATTAGGGCTCGTTTGTCTCGCTTTGACCGCGACACATTGGTAAAACTACTGGCTCAACGGCAGGATCTGAGTGAAGACCAAGCAAATCGTATCTTGGATACTGTGGAGCACTCATGGCATAACATTCGCCATG
This sequence comes from Scytonema sp. NUACC21, assembly GCF_054684315.1. Taxonomy (NCBI): domain Bacteria; kingdom Bacillati; phylum Cyanobacteriota; class Cyanophyceae; order Nostocales; family Scytonemataceae; genus Scytonema; species Scytonema sp. NUACC21. The sequence continues at coordinate 2,744 of NZ_BAAFZH010000084.1, forward strand.
CTCCAAAAACCGTAGCAGATAAAGCAAAGGAGCAATACGACTCCATCACAACCACAATTACAGATTACTTGCGGAACACTGGCAAAGATGAACTGAACCCCGAAGGAATTCAGCGGGACCTTAACAGGTTGTTGCAAAATCCAAGAGAAGGAGTTACAGCACTGCGGCGTCGTTTATCTCAAGTAGATAGAGATACGTTGGTGAAGTTATTGAGTCAACGCCAAGACTTGAGTGAAGAACAAGTCAATCAAGTTGTTGATTCAGTCCAATCTACCCTTCGGAATATACTACGTACACCCCGCCGCCTTGCCACTCGGACACAGCAAAGAGTACAAAATTTCCAAACCTATTTGGAAGAATACTTGCGCCTCAGTGGCAAAGAAGAATTAAACCCCGAAGGTATTAAGCGCGATTTACAATTGTTGTTGCACGATCCGCAAGTGGGTTTAGAAAGTTTCGGCGATCGTCTCTCCAAATTTGACCGTTCTACCATCATCACCCTCCTAAAGCTGCGGGAAGACTTGAGTGATGAGGAAGCGGAACGGATTGCAGACACCATGATTTCTGTGAGGGATCAGTTTGTCGAACAAGTGCGGGGTATCCAACGACGCATTCAAGATGTTATTGATGGAATTTTTGCCCGCATTCGCGCCTACCTAAACTCTCTGGATCGTCCGGAACTCAACTATGATGGTATTAAGCGTGATATTCGCAAATTGTTTGATGACCCACAAGCCGGGTTTGAAGCATTGCGCGATCGCTTAGGGTCATTCAACCGCGATACCTTAGTGGCAATCCTGAGTTCCCGTGAAGATATCTCACAAGAAGATGCCAACCGCATCATCGACCAAGTTGAAAAGGCGCGTAATAGTGTCCTACAAAGAGCAGAACGCATACAGCAAGAAGCTCAACGACGCTTGGAAGAAGTGAAGCGTCAAACACAACGCCAAGCAGAAGAAACCAGGAAAGCAGCAGCATCTGCAGCTTGGTGGTTGTTTACTACAGCCCTCGTCTCAGCAGTTTTCTCCGCAATTGGGGGAGCAGTCGCTGTAGTTGTTTCATAGGTTGACAAAATTGTCTCCGCTTACCTGATAATTGCCTCTCTAAAAAGGGAGGCTTTTTTATTTTAAAATGTAGTAAGTTTTGTAAAGACGCGTCATGGCGCGTCTCTACAAGAGCATAGGTTTTTTAAAACAATTAACCGATTACCTAACACGATTCATTCTTTCTTTCTTCAATATAGTGAGAGGTTCGCTCACAGACGTCACTGCTTCTGGGCGGAATTGTAGTGAGGGATTCTGCACAAATTTCAGCGCTTCTTCCAAGTTTGAGATAACCATGTCTAATTCTTTTATAGGTAACTCATCAATATCCTTATGTAATTTTGAACTGATAGTACCTAAAGCATAAGCGGCGCTATGGCGAACTGTAATATCCGTATCTTGCAAACGAGCAACTAAGATAGGCACAGCGGGTGTAGCGGCTGTACCGATACTACCTAAAGTAGAAGCTGCGCTCACACGCATCCAAACATCTTCTTTATCCTGTAACTTTCTGATTAGTGTCGGTACAGCAGGTGCAGCATCTTTTCCCATAGCACGTAAACCATGAGCTGCATTATAGCGTTCCCATGACTTTGCACTATCTAAACCAGCTATGAGGTGAGGTACATAAGCTTGTTTGCCAATTTTGTTAATAGCTTGGACTGCATGGAAACGAACCGTCGGATCTTTGTCATCTATCATCCGCAGTATAGCCGGTGCCGCTTGAGCTGCATCTGGGCCAATTTTACCAAGAGCGATCGCAGCACTGCCACGCACTTGGGGGTCGCTATCCTGCAAAGCTTGTATTAAAGCTGGAACAGCAGGTTTACCAACAGTGACTAAATCATCTATTGCACCAGCTTGCTCTTGGGGATTTTTTAACTGCTGAATATAAAAGCTAATTTGTGTCTCGGTTGGTGATTGTGCCCAAGTCGTTTTTGTCACTAGTGAAGATAATGTCAGGCAGAATAAAGCGATAACGATTTTGGATGCGATAACATTAAAGCGTAGTTGATGGGCGTATCTCATCTTGGACATGATTTGGCAAATTTATTTATCCACGTTATCAAATCCGTAGGAGGACGGCTGTTCTCCCTACTGTAAGCGATGGGTGTATTGATGGCAAGAGAGCTTTAAAGTGCCTCAGCACTAAAATTTTTACAAATGACAAATGACTAGCTTAACTAATTAACAACAACCCCGCTTGAAATACTGAAATTCAAGCGGGGTTTTTACTGTATTAAAAATTTTATCTACTTTATCTAAGAAGTCTTGTTACCCTAACATCATATTCTATGCCTTGTGGGCGATCGCTCCTTGCTTGAGTGCGTGCTATTCTATCAGCTTTTGCTTTTGACTCTGCATCTATTTCGTAACGTCTCGTCCCGCTTTGAAAGGTATTATTTGCCAATTCAGAAAACTCTTTAATATCGACTAACACCTCATATGTGTGAACCATTTTGGGACCTCCAAATGCTCATTGAGCAACGATAGGAATGTATCTAGTATATGAACCTAGATAGGTATCAGATATACAACCAACATAATAGTTCTCAAACCAATACAATTCTTTACTCAACTCTAAATACCTATTTTTTTTTGTAAGTTTTACTCAAATAAAGCAAAAAAAGCTGTCATTGTGAAAACCCAGGTTACTTTTGCTAAAAAATACGGAAATTCCAAACATCTGTCTTGCTAAAGATAGATACTAAATCGAAAGATAGATTAGATAATATTAACAATAGTTAAGTAATGTGTATATAAATACATTACTTGCGAAAATGCAAACCCAAGTTCTGTGAATTTACGTAAGTTAATATGGTAAACACTCCTCCTTCACTGTTTTCCGAAGATCAGTACAAGGTAGAAGATGTAAATGCAGAAGTCTCTGCCATCATAGAAACAACTCCATCCGAGACAGAAATTGACTTAGAGTTCCTTTTCACAAGGGATATTGAATTTCGTCAGGAAACTCTCTACTTTATCGTGGTCGATCGCTTTTATGATGGAGATCCAGAGAACAGCACAGGTACAAATGCGGAACTGTACGATCCTACCAGACAGGATTGGGGTAAGTACTGGGGTGGGGACTTACAGGGTGTGATTGACAAACTAGATTATTTGAAAAACATGGGAGTGACTGGGATTTGGTTAACTCCCCTATTTGAGCAAATTGAAGATTTATTTGTTGGCAATGCTGCGATGCATGGTTACTGGACAAGGGACTTTAAACGGATTAATCCCCGCTTTATTGCTACAGAAGAAGAACCTTCTTTAAACAAAACTCAAGACACAAGAAATACAACATTTGATAAGTTAATAGACGAACTGCACAAGCGCAAAATGAAGTTAGTGCTGGATATTGTCTGTAACCACAGTAGTCCTGATATCAGTGGTCGAAAGGGTGAACTATACGACGATGGAGTCAAAATAGCTGATTTTAATGATGATGATGCTCATTGGTATCACCACTACGGTGAAGTACAAGATTGGGAAAACGAATGGCAAGTGCAGAACTGCGAGCTAGCGGGTCTAGCGACCTTCAACGAAAACAATATCGAGTACCGGAACTACATAAAGTCAGCCATTAAACAATGGTTAGACCGGGGTGTAGATGCTCTGCGGGTAGATACTGTTAAGCATATGCCCATCTGGTTTTGGCAGGAGTTCACTGGTGATATGTACAATCACAAACCAGATGTATTTATTTTTGGGGAATGGATTTTTAGCCATCCCTGTGACGATCGCTCCGTCGAATTTGCCAACAACTCTGGCATGACAATTTTAGATTTTGGGTTGTGTGTAGCCATTCGGCAAGCGTTGGCTGAAAATGCAGATGCGGGGTTTCATCTGATTCAAGATATTTTTAATCTAGATTATAAATACAACGGGGCAACAGAACTCGTTACCTTCATTGACAATCATGATATGCCTCGTTTTCAATCTTTGAATTCCGATCCTGCGCGGTTAACACTGGCGATTATTCTGATTATGACATCTCGTGGAATTCCCTGTATATATTACGGTACAGAGCAATATTTACATGACGACACGAATGGTGGTCAAGACCCTTACAACCGCCCAATGATGGACAAGTGGGATATAGATACTGAAATTTATCGTTATATTAGACTGTTATCTGGCTTAAGACGGCTTAATCCTGCGGTATCAATGGGTAGCCAATGGCAAAAATACATCACCCCTGATGTTTATTGCTATGTAAGACGCTATCGCGACTCGCTGTGTTTTGTTGCACTCAACAGAGGCGAATCTGTCACTATACCAGAGGTAGTCACAGACCTACCTGATGGAGAACACACCTGTGTGATGACTCGCAATAAGTACGAAGTGAAAGATGGTAAAATTTATAACTTACAACTTGAGGCGCACGGTGTTATTGTTTTAAGTCGTGTTGGAGAGCGAGTGAAGGGGCAAACCATTGTACGAGCCCAACTCAATGGGGTGCAAACTCAGCCTGGTGAAAGCGTCGTTGTCATTGGAGATTGCCCGGAATTGGGTAACTGGGATATTGCGAAAGCATATTATCTTGAGTACATCAACGAAAATACATGGTTTGGTGAAATACCCTTTAATGAAAGCGCGGGTAAATTGATTAGCTATAAATACGCTCTTTTACGAGAAGGGCGATCGCCCCTGCGGGAAAACCTGATGACCCGTCGTTGGGTAATTGCAAAAGAAGGTACTGTTAAATGGCGCGATACTTGGGCACAAGGACGCGAGTCTTAGTATATTCACGGAGAACAGGAAACTCTTAACAATGAATGTTTCAATTGGGGTCTAAATCCCCAATTGATTTGTACCGATCTAGTTATTTACAGGTATTGAATGCAGCACGTAAATTATTAATTAATATGTCTTGTGTGTTAACTCTGTAGTTCCAAAAGGATTCGGAAATGAACAGCTTGATAGCAGATGAGATTCGTGAAATTACTGAACGGTACTGGCAGGCGGGTAAAATGATACAACATATTGGCACAGAAAATCTGCCTTCTCCAAAACACGATCGCCTGCCGTGGGTAAAACATGAGTGTATGCGAGCTAAGCTGATCGAGATAACTCCTGGAAAAATTGGAGAACTTGTTATTCAGTTTCCTCCAGAAGGAAAAGAAGACCTTGAAATGCACAGCCATCCAATTTCAGATCGCATTATTACAGTTCTTGAAGGAGGGGGAGTTTTTCTGGCACAAAACGGTGAGGAAACAATCGAGAGTGAATTGATACCGGGGGATGTAGTATATATGCCAAGAGGCATTTTTCACACTTTTATTGGGGGTAAAGACCCCTTGCTCGTCCACGCTATTCACAATCCTTGGGTGCCATTTGAGCATCCTTTGAACCTAGTTTATCCAGACGGAACAACAACACGCATGAAATGAGCGATTGGGCTTGACAATTTTCAAATATAGGTAGTAGTGAAAACAGCACATACTTAGGTGTAAAGTAAAACAAAAAGTATTGTAAGGTATGATTAAATCCCTATGGACTTGATTAGCTGGATAGTCTGGGGGTAACTAGCTAATGACAAAACCCGTAAAACGTGAAGTCAAAGCAACGACACCAGGAAATATTTTCGCTGGTGGCGGTAACATGGGTGCCCTCATGCAAGCACATGATTGGTTAGCAAGCCCTCTTGGTTCAATCAAACAGTGGTCTCAGAGTCTTCAAATGGCACTGCGTATTCTACTCTCCTCAAATTTGCCCATGCAAATTTTATGGGGACCGGAATACGTACAATTTTATAACGATGCTTATATTCCAATTGCAGGTGACAAACATCCCAAAGCTTTAGGACAGAAAGCAGAACAATGGTGGCAGGAAGTTTGGGATTTTGCCAGCCCTCTTCTAAATCAGGTTATGGCAACAGGAGAGGCAACGTGGTTCAAAGATCGGCTCCTTGTTGTGAATCGAGATGGTTACTTGGAAGAGTGTTATTTTACTTTTTCCTATGCTCCTATTTGGGATGAGTTTGGCAAGGTTGGCGGTATTCTTATTACAGCTGCGGAAACAACCGAGAAGATTTTAAGCCAATGTAGTGAAAGAGAGTTAGGAGACGAGGAACAGACAGCACAAGCAAATTTAGAAAGAGTTCTTGCGAGTATCAGCGATGAATTTATGATGTTCGATCGCCAGTGGTGCTTGAGTTATATTAACAATAAAGCCATTGATACATTCGGCAAATCCAGTGAAGAGTTACTTGGGAAAAGCATTTGGGAGTTATATCCGCAAGCAATTGGTACTCTGCTAGATCGAGAGTTTCATCGAGCAATGGCAGAGCAAGTTGTGACTGAGTTTGAGTATTATGATACCGCTCAACAATGCTGGTTTCAAAATCGGGTTTATCCATTTGCCACCGGGCTTTCTCTATTGCGTGTAGACATTACCAAACATAAGCTGCTTGAAGAAGCGTTGCAAGTATCGGAAGCTAGACTCAATGAACGCAAGCAGGCAGAAGAAGTGCTGCGAAACATTGCTGAAGGTGTGTCAGCTGCGACTGGAGATGCATTCTTCCATTCACTGGTTCAATACTTAGCGAAGAGTTTAAAAACAGACTACGCGTTTATTGCTGCGTTAATAGGTGAAACACATCAGAAAGTGACAACCATTGCTGCCTATGCTGACGGCAAACATGTAGATAACTTTGAGTACGACTTGGCAAATACCCCTTGTCAAAAGGTGGTAGAACAAGAGCTGTGTTATTATGCCAAAGACATTCAGAAAAAATTTCCTCAAGACAGTTTCTTAGCAGAAATGGCGATCGAGAGTTACGTTGGAACACCCTTAATTGATTCCTCTGGATGTGTTCTTGGATTAATGGTTGTTCTGAACCGCAAGCCGTTGGATAACCCTCAAACGACTGTTGCAATGCTACAAATTTTTGCATCTCGTGCTGCAGGTGAGTTAGAACGCAGGCAGGCAGAACAAAAAATTCGCGAACAAGCTGCCTTACTGAGTGTTGCAACAGATGCAATTTTCGTTACAGATTTAAAAAACAAAATTTTGTTCTGGAATACGAGTGCAGAAAGACTTTACGGGTGGAAAAGTGAAGATATCCTTGGCAGGAATCCTTTAGAGTTAATATATGGAACAAGAACTTTGTCAGAGCAGCTTTTACAAATTAAGAAAACACTGATGGAAAAAGGTGAATGGCAAGGCGAGTTGCAGCAGATTGGAAAAAGTGGTAAAGAGTTTATTGTCGCCAGTCGTTGGACATTAGTAACAGATGAAGCAGGTAATCCTAAATCCATCCTTATTGTAAATACAGATATCACCGAAAAAAAACTTTTGGAACGGCAATTTCTTCGCGATCAACGGCTGGAAAGTATTGGTAGATTAGCAAGTGGTATTGCTCATGACCTGAACAATATCTTGACTCCTATTTTGGGCACAGCTCAATTACTGCAACGAAAAAGTTCTCATTTTGATGAACTCACTCAAGAACTTGTACAAATTTTAGAGAAAAATTCCAAACGTGGAGCGGAGTTAGTTAAACAAGTACTATCTTTTACCCGTGGAGTCGAAGGTGAACGTAGAGTAACTCAGGTTCGACATTTGCTGTTAGAAGTAAAGCAGATTGTTCAGCAAACTTTTCCAAAGAATATTAATGTTGATTCAGATATTGCAACAGATTTATGGACTGTGTGTGCTGATATCACTCAACTCCACCAAGTTTTTATGAATCTTTGCGTTAATGCTCGTGATGCAATGCCTAATGGAGGTAGCTTGCGTCTTTGCGCCCAAAATCTCTTTGTTGATGAGACTTATGCTAAAATGCAACTTGAAGCCAAAGTTGGTAACTATGTAGTTATTAAGGTTTGCGATACAGGTATCGGAATTTCTGAAGAAATCATCGATCGCATTTTTGAGCCATTTTTTACAACGAAAGAAGTTGGTCAGGGAACCGGGCTTGGTCTGTCAACTGTTATTGGTATTGTCAAGCATCATGGTGGGTTCATCGTTGTACAGAGTCAACTTGGGAAAGGAAGCGAATTTCAAGTGTTTTTACCAGCGATGGGAACCTTAGACGTAAAAGCTGTAGAAAATCGAGACTTACCTCGCGGGAAGGGAGAGTATTTACTTGTTGCTGATGATGAAACTTCCATTCGAGAAGTTCTCAAAGCAATACTGGAAACGCACAACTATCAGGTTCTTTCTGCCAGCGATGGAATTGATGCAATCTCAGTATATGCCCAGAATACAACTAAAATTAGTGCTGTGTTAATGGATATGATGATGCCATCTATGGATGGTTCAACTGCTATCCGTACTCTGCGAAGAATCAATCCACAAGTCAAGATTATTGCTTTTAGTGGGCTTGCCTCAAACGCTCGATTGGCAACGGATGCTGGAGCCACAGCATTTTTGTCAAAACCCTACACAGAACAAGATTTATTACAAACCTTACATAGTTGTCTGACAGGGTAGATCGCTGACATCTTAAGCTACTCAGTATGACCGTAAAAAAACCCAACTGGAGATGGTTGTCCTTAGTCATTCCTCATGAGTAAGGCTAAGTTTTACACAGCAATCCTTTCACAACCTTTGTGAAGGTATTTCTTCAGTAATTTACCCAAAACAGAGACACCCTGCTCAATTTCTTCCGGAGAAGGAGTGAAAGTTAACCGCATAGCAGGATAACCCTGCCTGTCTGGGAAAAAGACCGTATGACAAGTAACCAGAACTTTTTGCGACAAAGCTTCAAGGCGAACTGTTTGAATGGGAGTATGCTCTGGTAACTGCACCCAAAGAAATAATCCACCATTGGGTACTGTCCACCTGGCTTCTTGGGGAAAGTGACGTTGTAGCGCTGATAACATGACATCACGAGTGTGGAGATTTTCTGTGCGAAGTCGGTTAAGGTGACGGCGGAGATGCCCGGATGCTAAGTATTCGCTGACTATTGCTTGCGAAATAGTAGATGTGTGAAGGTCGTGAAGTAATTTTCGTTCGAGAAGTGCATGAAAATGTTTCCCAGTTACAACCATATAACCAACTCTTAACCCAGGCATTAAAGTTTTAGAAAATGTGCCTAAATTGATGACTAAATCGTTTTTATCAAAGGCTTTTATTGGTGCTGGAACGGGTTCAAAATTTAATCCTTCATAAGCATTATCTTCTAAAATTGGACACTCATATTTCTCTGCTAGCGCTAATAATTCTTGCCTATGTGCTTGTGTTGTTGTGATTCCTGTAGGATTGTGCAAAGTACTAATAGTGTAAATAAGTTTTGGGCGATGGCTCTCTAGATATTTCTTCAATAAATCCAAATTCATCCCTTGAGCAGTCATGGGAATACCGATAATTTTCGCCCCTAATTTTTCTAGGGTGGCAAGAGCACCAAAATATGTGGGAGATTCCACAATTACCCAGTCACCTGGTTGTAAATAATAATGCAATGCCAATGATAGCCCTTGCTCTGAACCATTAGTAATAATCAAATCTTCTGCCGATACTTCCATCCCTTGCTGTATTAACATTTGAGCAATTTGCCTGCGAAGTGCGAGCTGTCCTTCAGGCAAGTCGTATTTAAACAAGCGATCGGGAGTTTGTCTTAGTGCTCGTCTCCCAATTAAATCTATATCTTTTGGCGGATGAGGAAAGCCACAACCAAAGTTAATCATTCCAGGCTGTGTTTGTGCTTGTACTGTAGCCGTGTACATATCAAAAAAACTACTTCTGTTTTGCTCGGGAATAATGACGTTTTGAACTGGAGCAAATGTTGATTTTAAGTTAGCAGAGGCACGATTGACACAATTGACAAAGTAACCTGCTCCCTGACGGGCAGAAATAATTCCATCTGCTTCTAAAACGTTGTAAGCCTCAATAATTGTGAGTTTATTCACTTGCAAACTTTCTGCCAATGAGCGAATTGAAGGAAGGCGATCGCCCGCTTGCAGTACGCCCGATTTTATGAGACGACTGATGCGATCGCGTATCTGCAAGTAAATAGGTTTGGTTGATTGCCGTTCCAACAAAATCTTCATAAAGCCCAGTGTTGAAAGATTACAACATCACTACTACTGGACTATAAGCGATTTTTTCTTTCTCGATCTAGTACAGTTTGGTGAATTTTTACTAGAACAGTTGTCAAGACGCATAACTGTTCTAGTACAAATCAGCTAAAACTGTACCTTCCCTATCAACAATTCTTCAGTGAAGCTAAAAGTAATAGCTCTTTAATTCACTCAAGGTATTGATATGAAAAGTATTAATATTTCTAAAATAATATTGCCGGCATTAACAAAAGTTTGGCAACAGTTCTTAATGTGGCTGAGTGACAACTCCGAACTGCAAGTGTGGCAGAAGTCAGATCGGACAGGACGGGTCTTTTCCTGGTATGCTTACGACCCTCTGACAGGACGTTCTGCTTGTTTTGGTTCTGAAGAGGAAATGCGGATATGGATTGAGCAGTGCTATTACAGGTAATCCAACCTCCAACTGTTGTGGGATGGGCATCTTGCCCGTCCTTTCACTTCCTTCAATAAATTAAACTAATAGCTCATATTGCCTTTAATAAAGTTAACAATCTTGATAAAGCAATGTAAAGTGATGTAACTTAATGCTAAGGGCAATCGATTGCCCCATACATACAGCATCATCGCAATTATAAAACCATGACAGCAACCTTACAACGTCGCGAAAGCGCCAATGTGTGGGAGAAGTTCTGTGAATGGATCACCTTTGCCTCATGAGGCTTCTAGCGATCGCTCTTCCGGAGAGTGACAGAAGAGGGTTAATCCTGAGTACGCTGTTGTTGAGATTGCTCATGAGCAATCTCAACTAGTTGCAGATCGCCGTCAGTCCAAGAAACATTGATAACACACCCATGAATTTTCCAGCCATCCTGAGTTCGCAGCAAACTGAAAACATAACGACCACCGAGCCTCCAGAAGTTACTAATACGGTCGTTTGGTAAGAAGTGTTGCACTTGGAAATTAGCAATGCATTGTGCTGTATCACCATTGATAGTGACATAATGATTGGTAGTAACGTGCTGTGTAGCTTGGAAGCCATCGTGATCGCGCCTCACCTCTTCTACCAGTTCATCTGCCTTTGACGGCATAGATGTACCATAAAGTGCTGAATAGTCAAAATCAACCTGCTCAGTCAGACAGGATCGCATCGCATCATAATCACGAGTGTCCACACTAAACCAAAAGTGGTTGATGGTACTAATAATATTGGCTTGATCGATAACTTGTTGAACACTGGTGTCTTTCATAATTTCTCCTTATTTCTTCTCCCACTTATTCGCATTGCTTTCTTTTCTGTGTACTGGGAAGACCCAGTACTTCTATAAGCTTAGCGACTCCACGCTTTAGCTGTTGCTTCGTTTTTAACAGCCTTTAACGTGACAGGAAAACCACTTCTTAATGCTCGATGGTGGTCAATCTGACTTAAAGTATTACCATACATAGCTTGGCGCACAGATGGGTAAAAGTCGTAGGGAAAACCCATTTCGATACAGCTGGTTGCATCAAGTTGTGCTATTTGTTGCTTGCTCAACTCAAATCTAAGGCAGCCAAGGTTATTCTTGATATGCTCTAGTTTTCTTGCACCCACAATAGGAATGGCTTCCTTCTGCCGTACCCAGTTTAGAGCAACTTGAGCTGGTTCTCGACCAATTTCCGAAGCTACTTCTTGTACTACTTTTGCAATGGCAAGACTGCGCGAATTTATGTGATGAAGGTTCGTTGCATCTTGACGAGTAAACTCGCTGTTATTACCTCCAGCCTGTCCGTTCTCCCTGTTGTACTTCCCCGTAAGGATACCGCTACCAAGAGGACTCCAAGCTAGCACACCGAGGTCGAGGGCATGTGCCATTGGTATAAATTCCCGCTCCACTGTTCGCTCAGCAAGGCTGTACTCAATTTGAAGCCCAATGAACTGTGACCAACCGCGTAATTGTGCAAGCATCTGAGCTTGACTAACAATCCAAGCAGGGGTGTCCGAAATTCCAACATAAAGCACTTTGCCTTGACGCACTAGATCATCAAGACCCCGCATGACCTCCTCAATCGGCGTCATGAAATCCCAAATATGTACCCAGTAAAGGTCAATATAGTCAGTACTCAGACGTTTTAAGCTAGCTTCTACTGACCACATCATGTTTTTGCGGCTATTGCCAGAGGCATTCGGGTTATCATTGTCCAATGAGGATGAGTATTTAGTAGCTAGTACAATACTGTCTCGTTCGGAGGCAATAAATTCGCCAATCAGCTTCTCACTAGTGCCGTTAGTATAAAAATTAGCTGTGTCAATGAAGTTACCACCCGCTTCCCGAAAAGCCTCATAAATCTGGCGACTCGTATCTTTATCTGCCCCCCATCCCCAGTCAGTACCAAAGGTCATTCCACCAAGGCATAGTTCAGAAACACGGAGTCCGCTATTTCCAAGCAGTTTGTAACGCATTGCATTTTCTCCTTACTATGTAAATACTGGTTGTGTAAGTGTTTGTTGTTAATTACCTGTAAACCTACTGACTCAATTACTGCATCAGCGTTCGCCAAACAGTACTCCCAATATCTAAAGCACGCCATTGATGAGTGTAGATTTCGTTGAGCATTAGTTCCTTCATGAGGATAATTTTATTTTAAAAATGGAAAAATAAAATTCTAATCTCATATGTTCTAATGTTAGCTCTTTTTGAAATAATTAGAATTAGATCATATAAAATCTAAAGATTATATCCTCAAATCAAAAAAATGTTCATTGAGTTTTTATATCATTTTTTTTAAACTAAAATAACATATATAAGCTTTTATGTAAAAAAAGAAAGAAAATAATATCTAAAACTAAATTTGCCTTTCTTTATTAGATAGAATAAGCGAAAACATTTTTTTTATAAAATGAAGAAAATGAATTTATTAATAGTTGTTTTTAACTGTTCACATTTTTGTACGTTTTTACTCTTATAATATTTGTCGATAACCTGCCAATTTTTGCAACACAACCAACTCTACCATCATTTACTTCTACTTTTTAGTACAATCATGCTCGACATTAATGTTCTACGCCAAGTTCCACTATTTAAAAGCTTAACTAATGAGCAATTACAGTGGTTATCACAACAAGGAAAAGACCTTTGGTTGCAGCCAAATGAAATCCTTCGTGTTGAGGGTGATTCAGCTGAACACGTATTTATACTCCTTGAAGGAAAATTTCAGATTACTCAAAAACTTGGTAATCAGGAAGTGGTGCTCAAAGTACACGAAAATGAAAAAACTATTTTCGGTGAATTACCTGTTTTGACAGGACTAACTCACTTTTGGGCTAGCGGAGTAGCATCAAGTCACTGTCACATCTTTGAGCTGCCTAACGAAGCATTTTGGCAAATGATAATGACGATGCCTAGCACAACAAAAACAATTCTCCGTACAATGACTCAACGTATGCAAGAAACACAAGTCTTATTGCAACAACGAGAGAAGCTAGCAGCACTTGGTACTTTATCAGCAGGTTTAGCACATGAGTTAAATAACCCAGCATCAGCAAGTTATCGAGCATCTCAGCGGTTGCGAGAGAACCTTCAACTTGTATGTCCCATGGCACTCAAGCTTTACCAAGAAACAACAAACATGCAAAGAGTTTTTCTAGCTAAGCTTCAGGCGGAGGCGCTTGCATCTGTTAACATTTCAGAGCAGCTTGATTCTTTGACACAGAGTGAGTTAGAAGAAGAGGTAGTTGACTGGCTTGAGATGCATGATATTGAAGAAGGCTGGAAACTTGCCCCTACTTTAGTCCAAGCTGGACTAGATATAGATCAACTAGAAGCTATTAAACAAAAATTCTCCTTAAAAACACTTAACGACGTATTTACTTGGCTAGAGACAACTTTAACAGGAGCGCAATTGTTGAGAGAAATTGAACAGAGTACGGAGAGGATTGCTCAATTAGTTCAGGCTATCAAAGATTACTCTTATATGGATCGAGGCCCATGTCAACTCGTAGACTTACATAAAGGGCTAGAAAGTACGTTAACAATTCTTAATCATCGACTTAAGCAGGGTGTAGTACTAACACGTGAATACGACCGAAGTCTTCCACGTATTAATGCTTATGGAAGTGAACTAAATCAGGTTTGGACGAATTTAATTGATAATGCAATAGATGCAATGAGTAGTTCCGGTCGCATTTGGATTAGGACAAGTCGTGAAAAGAATTGTATTTTAGTAGAAATTGCTGACAATGGACCTGGGATTCCGCCCGAGATTCAGTCTCGCATTTTCGATCCATTTTTTACAACCAAAGGTGTCGGAGAAGGTAGTGGCTTAGGTTTGTATATTGCTTACCGTATTGTTGTTGAACATCATCAAGGTAACATCAGCGTTATTTCTGAACCAGGAAATACTCGTTTTCAGATTCGTTTACCTATTGAGCAAGCAAAGTAAGATTCAAAAAATGGACTTGTTTTGAGAAATTAATCCTTGTACCTATAATTATCATTTATTAAACTTAATTGTTGAGAAGATGTAGTAAAAGTTATATATTAAGAACTTTTTACGGTCAATTGAAGGACACTAGGAATATGAACACCAGTCTAGTTACAGCCGTGAACAATAATGATTTTAAATTGACAAAAAAATTAATTGAAAACGGCGCAGATGTTAACCAAACGGACAGCAGTGGAAATAGCCTCTTAATAGTCAGTTCTGCTAACGGTCACTCCGAAATGGTGAAGCTGTTGCTTGACTCTGGTGCCAATGTTCATGCAGTTGACTCAACTATGAAGGCGACTGCACTTCACGCCGCTGCTTATTTGAGGCATCCAGAGGTCATGAAAATTCTGATTGAGTATGGAATTGATATAGACGCTCAAGGTCCAATCAATGGATACACTGCCTTACACGATGCAATTTGGCAGAACAATATTGAAGGAGTTAAGCTCTTAGTCAATGCAGGTGCCCGATTAGACATCAAAGGCAAGAACAGGGACACCCCCTTAGATCTTGCTAAGAAAAGTGGGCATAAAGAGATTGTTGCTATCCTTTCTGGGCAAAAACCTAATTGACTGACATCTGCATTCAGTTCACCAGTCTTAGCTACAAGAAAAGGGGTTGCTACTTGACACTTTGCGCCTGCGCTGAACCCCATCAAGGTGACATCGGCGTTATTTCCGAACCAGGAAATACTTGTTTTCAGATTCGTCTACTCATTAAATCATCAAAGTAAGACTTGAACGCACCCCAACCAAATCTTACGATTATGGTTGAGGAATATTGCGCTATGAAACCCGTTCGCGAAGCGTGCGCTCCGCGCATAAGTTCCACAACGTTCCCAGGTACACTGGCGTCCTCAGCAAAGCGTAGAAACTTTTGTCTACGACAGCCCTAGAAAAACTAGCAATTCCTGAATAGATAATTGCTATAAATGGTCGTGCCTCCACGAGATTTCGCTTTGCCGTACCAACATTATTCTACTACATTGTTGCTGCGCTTTTATATTGGATTTCCCTTACCCCACCCTTCAGGTAAATATTTCCAAGTATTTTTGGGTGGGGACTGCGGAAAATCATTTCTGTTCAAAAAGAAAATGGACATATTTCGAGAAATTAATCCTTGTATCTATGATTCTCATTTATTAGACTTAATTATTGAAAGGATGTAGTGAAAGCTATATCTCAAAAGATAAATGAATGATGCTCATATCTAGCGAAAACTGTTTTCAGCACTCCTCATTTTAGTGCTGTTAGCAGCTTGTAAGTGTAGTGAGACTTCTGGCAGGTCTGATAAATCTTAAAAAATTAGCTTACAGAAGTATGAGTCAAGCCATCTTTAGTATAAACCAAATTTTGATGAAATGGGGGGATAAAGTTTTAGTATAAAAACCAAAATATTCATTAAATAGCTGTGAAAGTCTTAGTAAACATGAAGTATATCCGCAAAGTATTTTGAATGTTAAAAGACAACTCCTTACTTACAACAAAGGTACTAGGGATAGCCCTTCTAGCCTCCACCCTAATCAGCGGCTGCAAAGACGCTGAACCTTCTGCCACAGCAAAAGAACCGCCTTCTGTAGCTGTAAAGTTGCAGGCGCTGAAATCCAGTGAGGTCATAGATAGTTCTGAATTTGTGGGATCGCTAGAAGCCACAAACAGAGTTGACCTGAGACCGGAGATTGAGGGTCGGGTGACTGAGATTCGTGTTTCAAATGGCGATCGCGTTGTTAAAGGAACACCCATCGCTCAACTTCGTTCGGATCAAACTCAAGCTCAATACGCGAGTGCTATTGCTAGAGCTAACTCCGCTAAATCGGCAAGCGCAACTGCTTCTGCAGAACTTCGATCCACACGGGCAGACCAAATCAGAGCAGTGGCGGAAGTAGAACTTCAGAAGGTACAGTTTCAGCGAACTGAGCGACTCGTCAATGAAGGGGTACAGCCCAGGCAGGAATTAGACGTTTCTCGAAGAAACCTGAATACAGCACTTGCCTCCCTTCGAGCCGCCGAGGAACAGGTAGGCGCTGCAAAATCCAGGTTAAATCAGGCAAATGCTGACGTCAAGCAGGCTCAAGCAGATGCAGCAGCTGCAAACGTCTCGCTCCAGTACAAACAAGTACTTGCCCCCATCACAGGTGTAGTTGGTGACTTTTCAGTCAAACTCGGAGACTACGTCAGCACTGGTCAAACTCTAACCAGCATTACCCAAAATGACTCTCTAGAGTTGCGGATTTCGGTTCCCATAAACCGTTCATCGCAACTTAGAATGGGGCTGCCAGTAGAGCTCATTGACCCCAATACACGTAAGCGTCTGGTCACAGGAAGTATCAACTTTATCTCCCCTCGGGTAGACACTGGCAACCAAGCTATCTTAACCAAAGCACGCTTTCCTAATTTAAACGGTCGCTTACGCGATAGGCAGTTTGTCAAAGCGAGAGTTATCTGGAGCAAAGATTCGGGGATTTTGATTCCTACGGTAGCAGTGTCTACCGTAGGAGCACAAAACTTTGTCTATGTAGCTCAGAAAGGGCAAAAACCAGTAGTTCGGCAAAGACCCATTAAAGTAGGAAACATTCAAGACCAAAATTACCAGGTACTCGATGGGGTCAAGCCGGGAGAAGAGATTGCTGTCACACAAATTCTTAACCTGAAAGATGGGACTTCCATTAAGCCTGAATCTTAACTAAGTAGGTCGTTACAAATAAAGTTAAGTAGTTAGGGGTGTCATTTGTCCTTTGTCAAAAGTCATTTGTTATTTGTAAGAAATAAGAGCGATTGAACCATTAACAGGAATTCCTGGATTATGCTGCTAAGTATTGCTGACATTTTCATCAAGCGACCAGTCTTAACTACAGTTTGCACCGTACTTATTCTTTTAATAGGAGGGATTGCCACGCCCCTCCTTCCCTTGGATAAGCTACCAGAAATGGCTCTTAAGCAGGTCACTATAACTGCCAACTATCTTGGTAGTGATGCCAAAACAATGGAAGAAAATGTCACTACCGTACTTGAGCGGCAAATCAATGGCACGGAGCAGGTCGTGTATATGTCCTCCCAAACGACGAATAATGGTGAAACAACCATTAACGTCTCTTTCCCAACGGAGATGGACAGGAATACCGCTCAAGTTCTCGTCCAAAATAATGTGGCGATCGCTCAATCTGAGTTACCTGAGGAAGTCACCCGAACTGGTGTCATAACCCAAAAACAATCCCCGACGATTACCCTAGCTTACGCCTTTTATCCAGAAAAGGATAATAACGGTAACTTTATATACGATAATGTCTTTATCAGTAATTACGTTGACCGACAAGTCCTCGATGAGATTAAACGGATTGAGGGTGTAGGTTTCGCCAGAATTGTGGGAGAACGTAGATATGCCATGCGTATCTGGCTTGACCCTGATGCCCTCGCTGCTAGAAATTTAGCGGCTGAGGATGTCATCAATGCCATTTCAGAACAAAATATTCAGGTAGGAGCAGGGAGAATTGGTCAGCAGCCCACCTCGAACAAGCAGCAGTATGAAATTCCCCTGCAGGCAATTGGTCGGTTCACCACTCCCGCAGAAGCCGAAGACATCGTGGTAAAAGTGGGTGAGGATGGCACGCTGACTAGAGTAAAAGATGTGGGTCGAGCAGAAGTGGGGGCGCAAGACTATAACACTATTAATCTGTTTGATACCTTTCCATCAGTTATTCTCTTAGCTTACCAACTTCCGGGTACTAACGCCTGGAATACAGCCAAGTTAATCAAAGCTAAAATGGCTGAGCTACAACCCAATTTTCCACCAGGATTGAAAACGGCGGTCGCTTTAGACAACACTTTGTTCGTAGGAGCTTCCCTTGATGAAGCCTTAAAAACCTTGATGGAAGCGATCGCCTTAGTATTCTTGGTCATCTTCATCTTCCTGCAGGACTGGCGCACTACCATCATTCCCGCCATTGCCATTCCCGTTTCGCTCATTGGGGCGATGGCGTGTGCCTACGCGTTCGGGTTTACTCTCAATCAGTTAACCTTGTTTGGCGTTATCTTAGCAACTGGTTTAGTGGTAGATGATGGGATTGTGGTCGTGGAGGCGATCGCTGCCAAGCTCTCCCAGGGGATGAAACCACTTCAAGCAGCCCTGGATGCTATGGATGAACTGACAGGAGCAATCATTGCCACATCAGTTGTACTCATGGCAGTATTTATCCCCGTTACCTTCTTTCCTGGTACCACGGGAATCGTCTACAAGCAATTCGCCCTAATTATCGCCTTTTCCATCGCCATTTCCACCTTCAACGCCCTAAGCTTCTCCCCCAGTATGTCTGCCATTATCATGCGGCGGCAGCAGGAAGTACACGGGCCGTTGGGCTGGTTTTTTCGTTGGTTTAATCGCATTTTTGACTGGTTTAAGGCACTATACACCAAAACAGTAGAATTTTTGATTCGGATTCAGCTACTCGTTATTCTAGTTTTTATTGCGGGTTTGGTAGCTACAGGCTGGATTTACCAGACAACTCCCCAAGGATTTATTCCCGAGGAAGACCAGGGCTATCTGTTTTCAATAGTAGAAGCTCCACCGGGAGTTTCTCTGAATTACACCTCTGACTTAGTCAACCGGATTGAGAAAGAAGCGCTGCTAATTCCTGAAGTCGAGCACATTAATGGTCTTGTTGGCTTTGGATTTGAGGGAAATGCCAGCAACAAAGCAGTGATGTTCATTAAGCTCAAAGACTGGGAAGAACGCCATGATGCTGAGAAATCAGTCTTTGGGATTGTGGAACAAATTAATCAGAAGTTGCAGCCAAAGGTTCCAGAAGCCAAAGCAATTGCAGTAAATGCACCACCAGTAGATGGACTGGGCAGTACAGGTGGCTTCGAGTTTTATGTCCAAAACAAACAAGCTCTTCCTATGGAAGCGCTGATTAACAATACGCAAAAGGTCATAGAAGCAGCCCAAAAGCGACCGGAACTGGCTGGAGTCTTTACCCAATTTACCTACAATAGCCCCATAATGCAGATTTCTATCGATCGCAACCAAGCCAAGGCACAGAACATTCAAATTAACAGCATTTTCAATACCTTACAAACCTACCTTGGAGCAAGTTATGTTAATCAATACGTTCTTGGTGGGCGGCTCTATCGGGTTTATGCTCAAGCAGAAGGGGAATTGCGCTCCAATCCTGAAGATATTGGTCGCTTGTATGTGCGCTCCGAAGATGGCAATTTAGTTCAACTAAACACTGTAGTCCGCATGGAAAAAATTACTACTCCACCCATTGTGACCCACTACAATGTTTACCCATCAATCAAAATCCAAGGAGCTCCAGCGCCCGGTTACAGTACAGGACAAGCCATAAAAGCGATGGAAGAGGTTGCCAACGAAGTGTTGCAACCCGGATTCGGTTTTGCTTGGACAGGAACTGCCTTCCAGGAGCAATCCTCTGGCGGTGCAGCGCCAATCATTTTCGGCTTAGCCTTTGTCATGGTCTTCTTGGTGTTGGCCGCTCAGTACGAAAGTTACGTTGACCCCACCATCATTATGATTACAGTGCCTCTAGCAATTTTAGGCGCTCTTGGTGCGGTTATATTTCGGGCAAATGTTTTCCAGGCAGGCAGCGTGTGGCCCGCAGTTAACAATAACATCTATGCCCAGGTAGCTTTGGTCATGCTGATTGGTCTGGCAAGTAAAAACGCGATTCTGATTGTAGAATTCGCCAACCAGTCGGTAGAGATAGGCATGAACATTACTCAAGCGGCAATTCGAGCCTCTGAGGAGCGCCTGCGACCGATTTTGATGACTGCCTTTGCCGGTCTGGTCGGTTTTTGGCCCTTGGTAATTGCTAAAGGAGCCGGGGCGATGAGTCGTTGGTCTTTAGGGACAGCACTCTTCGGCGGTTACCTCATTTCGACTATCTTGAGTTTGTTTTTAGTGCCAGTTTTGTACGTCGTGATTAAAAACTTAGAAGAACGTTTCTTAAAACCAGGCAAACCTGGTAAGCCCGGTAAACCTGACCAATCCAAACAGCCCCTGGTTCAGCAGGAGAAGGGGCAAGCTGTTTCTTCTCAGAACGGTCGAGTTCGTTGACCCATATTATCTAAGTCCTCTTAATGTAATTTAACACACAATTGGCTACTAAAATCATCTTTCCCTCCCTCACTCCCTCCCCCATAGAGGTAACAAAAATGTTTAGCAAATGGAATTTCAACGATTGGATTAGCCACATCTTGTTTTCTATTACTATTTTGTATCTGTTTTACTCTTTCTTTTTGCACCACTAGTTTTTACAAGTCTTTGCATTTTTCATCTTTGTTTAGTTAGTCAATAGACAGAAACAAATGAAACATAACAGTAGAAAAAACCATGAACATTAGGATAATTATCTTTTCAGGGATTATAACTGCTCTTGTCGGCGCGGTTATAGGTTTAGCTGCTACCAAAATTGGTCAACGTAACTTTAATCAACTTCAATACAACGGTCAGTACTACCAAGACTTAAATAAAAAATATGTCTTAATTGGTGCAGCTTTAGGTTTCTCTGTGGGTGCTGGGCAAGAATGCATTCGAGAACTAAAGGCTGAAAGAAATGGAGATTCAGGGCAATAAAACTTCAAAATGTTGTTTAAGTTTAAATACGGCTTACTTTGCTTACTCGTTATTGGCACTGCCACCCTTACCACAACTTACTGGTACTTAGGCATGACTGGAATAACGACATTCTTATTAGCTTACTTCTCCAAAGGCATAAGATGCTATCGATAAAACTTTAACACGTCTAGCATCATGGCACATATTTTTACTGTTTTCCCTTGTGAGGACTCCAATGTCTAATGAAATACAAAAATCTGAAGCTATCACTGGTTCAACTACTACTGAAACGCAGCTACAGCAATTCAATCAGCTTTTATCAAGCCTCACTGAGCGAGTTGCTCAATTAGAAGAGAATTTTAGAATGGTTACGGATGTGTACAAACACAAAAAGCTGCGAGATTTGTTAGCAGCTGGGAATCTGCAAGAAGCGGATAGGGAAACTATTCAAGTTATCCTAACGGTCACAGGAAAGCCAGATGTGGAATCCATCACTCCTGATGACATGAGGCAGTTTCCCTGTGATGAACTTGGCGTAATTGACAACCTTTGGACAACCTATAGCAAGGGTCGCTTTGGCTTCAGCATACAGATGCAAATTTATCAAGATGTGGGCGGTTCTCTTGATACTACCATCTCTCAAGATTATGCAGTTATTGAACGCTTTGGCGATCGCGTCGGCTGGTACATAGAAGGTAAATGGCAAAAATGTGATGAACTAGACTACACCCTTGCAGCGCCGATGGGCTGTCATCCCTCCCGTTGGTGGAATTCTCCCTTTGGTTCAAAAATGACAAACTACTTCTTCAATCGACTGCTTGTGTGTAATCTTTAATCAACTTTGAATCATTTCCTACTATGAAAAAAACTCTCTGGCAACATAAAATTACATCCTACTTAATCTCTATTAAGGAGTGGACTTTAGAAACCCCTGAACGTTCCTTAAATCAAGCATATCAAGCCGCATTATTGATTAGGTCATTGGAGAACAAACACTTCAATGGGAAAAAAATCCCCGCTGAATCCACAAATCATGGAGACGCTGTTATAGCTTACTTTAATTTGGAACTAAAAAAATACTTAAGTCTTATTAGAATAAGATTGGGGGAATTTTATACCAGTAGTTTTTTAATTAAAAATTTTAACAGCGGATTTCTTACAGTAGTTGAATCCACTTCTCCCAATGCCCATCAAAAATTCTTAACGACTCAAAATCCGCTTCATAAAACTTCCGATTTAGAAAAATTAAAATTTATTGATGAAGTCTTAGCTAGTTATAAATTAAATAATGATACTTTATCTATCAATCCTCAAATTATACAAGATGAGAATAATCAAGATAAGATTCCCGAAGAAGTAACACCCATAGTTCATAAACCTAGTAATATTAAAAAAGTAAGTAATCTTGATGAAACAAGTATAGTACCTAGGTCTATCATAAGTACATTCAATCGTATTAGGCTGGATTGCTCACCCTCAATGGAGCAAGAACTAGTCAAAACTTTTCGCCAATCTAGAAGAAAAACTCAAACATCTGTTAAGTTTATTATACTGCTTATTATAGTTCCTGTTATTACTTATAACTTGTCAAAAAACCTAATTATAGAACCTGTTTTTCACCATCTAGATTTATTCCAAAGCCCTACATTTATTAATTCTGAAATGGAGGAAAAAGCTCTTGAAGAAATGCAAAAGTTTGAACAAAAATTAAAATTTGAAAATTTGATGTCTGAAGAAGCCACAATTTCAGCAGAATTAATGGAAACCCAAATGAAGGAAAAAGTGCATGAAATTGTACAAGATTTTCGACAAGAAAGTTCTAATGCCATCAAAAATGTTTTTGCCGATCTTCTCTCAGTCGGAGCTTTCTGTTGGCTTCTACTTATTAGCAAACGAGAAATCGTAATACTAAAAGACTTTATAGATCAAATAATTTATGGTCTCAGTGATA
Organism: Scytonema sp. NUACC21; assembly: GCF_054684315.1. Lineage (NCBI taxonomy): Bacteria > Bacillati > Cyanobacteriota > Cyanophyceae > Nostocales > Scytonemataceae > Scytonema > Scytonema sp. NUACC21. The sequence continues at coordinate 25,765 of NZ_BAAFZH010000084.1, forward strand.
CTGCTAAAGCATTTCTTATTATTTTGGTTACAGATATGTTTGTAGGATTTCACTCAGCACATGGTTGGGAAGTCATCCTAGAGGGGGTACTGCATCATTTTGGTTTACCTGAAAATCAGAATTTTATTTTCTTATTCATAGCAACAGTACCAGTTATTTTAGATGCCATATTCAAATACTGGATTTTCCGGTACTTAAGTCGTATGTCACCCTCCGCTGCTGCTACTTATCGAAATATGAATGAGTAGTTTCATATTATTAATACTTGAGAACTGATATTATCTAGAAGGAGAATCTTATGTCGATTCAGGGATTAATTAAAGGTTTGAGAGACTTTCGTCAGAACTATTTTTGCACGCATCAGGAGTTATTTGAGCGGCTTTCTCATTGTCAAGCTCCTGAAGTACTCTTTATCTCCTGCTGCGACTCACGAATTGACCCCAACCTATTAACTCAAACTCAGCCAGGAGATTTGTTCATTCTTCGTAACATTGGTAATATTATCCCCTCATATGGAATATCTAATAATAGCGAAGGCGCTGCTATTGAATATGCTGTTCAGGCTTTGGGTATTAAAGATATTATCATTTGCGGTCATTCTGATTGTGGAGCTATGAAAGGGCTGTTACAGCTTGGCAAACTATCTGAGCAGATGCCTTTGGTTTACGATTGGCTAAAACATTACGGACAAACAACCTACCGCCTTATTAAGGACAACTACAACGAGTATTCTGGTGAGACGCTTTTAAGAGTCACGATAGAGGAGAACATCCTGACTCAAATACAGAACCTAGAGACTTATCCAGTCATCCGTTCTAAACTTCACTCAGGTGAAATGTACCTTCACGCTTGGATTTATCAAATTGAAGTTGGAAGAGTTTTTGCTTATAACGCAAGTCTAGGACAATTTGTACCTATTGAGACCCCATCTCCCGTACCTAATCCTTTAGCAAGTGTACACTCGTAATAGCAGATGAAACGTTTAAAACCTACTCTTACACTGAGTGACTGCAAAAAGTTACTCAGTCGCGTTAAGAATTCGTTTAGAGGGAAGTATCAACTCTACACTGGTGAGCAATTACATTGGATTAAAGTTGTTTTACGATTGGAAAGCTCACTTATTCCACATATCCTTCCTTGGGTATTCTTTTTTACCCTTTATGGCTTTTTAGTATCGTCACTTTACTATTTCGGAGTCCCTGTAGGATTCCCAGCAGGTAATCGTGTCGTTACCAGTGCTGTTTTAAGTATGACCAATGACCAATGACCAATGACAAATGACAAAGGACAAGTAAGCTTTATCAGGGGATTTTGACATGGAAAATCGCTAAAACTGCGTATTTTAAGGTCTTCTCGAAATTTTCCCGATTTTTTCTCAATTTTTTTTAGATTCTTTACCCAGTTTGTCTCCTGTTGCGGTGTAATCTCAGAGATACACTGATTCTTAAGTATCTCCGGCGGAGGTACGTTACACCCAGAGGTCTAAACCATGAGAAACTTTGCTGAACAACAGGAATTTATTCTCAGTCAAATCACAGATACGTCTTTTCAAAGAAGGGATTTAAGTGGATGTGACTTAAGTGGAATCGATTTAAGAGCAGTTGATTTAAGTGGAATTAACTTGATAGGAACCGATTTGCGTGGTGCAAACCTAAGTGGGGCAATCCTCACTGGTGCAAATCTCAGCGGTGCAAATTTAATGCAAGCTAATTTACAAGAGGCTTATCTGTACGAAGCTTCTTTATGCGAAGCAAATTTGTTGAATGCGAATTTGCAGCGGGCAAATTTGTGTGGAGCATTCCTATGGAGAGTGAAATTGTGTGGAAGTAACCTGTGGTCAGCTTCTTTATGTGATGCGGATTTGAGTGAAGCGGATCTGAGTGAAGCTAAATTAATTGAAGCATCACTTATTGAAGCCAATCTTGTCAGGGCAAATCTTTCAGGAGCAAAGCTTTGTGGTGCAACGCTGCTAGAAGCCAATTTAAATCAAGCTAATTTAACAGGCGCAGACCTGACGTGGGCTACCTTAGTAGAGGCAAACTTAAGTGAGGCTAACCTTTGGGAGACAAATCTCACAAACGCCAAGCTTTACGGTACTATTATGCCTGACGGTACAATTCATTACCCGCAATTATTTTTTTAAATTATTTTGATTTAGGGTTTTTGATTTAGGGTGCAAAGTTTCAGGGGCAAGAGGGAGATGATAGACAAAGGGGACAAAGGGGACAAGGTAGACAAGAGGAAATTTGCTGCCTTGTTTTCACACTGTCCTTTTTCTCCCTCTTAATTATTACCGTTAATTAAAACTCCCGTTGCGAGAAAATAAAGATAGCTATCAATAACAGCATAGTGCTGTACAGCAAGCCGTAACCAGCATTGAGTACTAGCGTGATTGCATCGGGTAAGGAACCAAAACCATAAACAGCATCATTTTTCAAATCCAACCGAGATAAATCTGGTAACATCAAGTACAAGGCTTGAGTGATGCGTTCAACACTGGGATTCTGACTTAGGCGACCAAACTGAAGTAAATCTTGAGTAATATTACCCGCAAAATAGACAGCAAACGTTAATGCTGTGGCTAGAAGGGAACTGGTAAATACACCTAGGGTAAGTGCGATCGCTGCAATTAAAGATAACTGAAAAAATAGAAAAATTGTGGTAGCAAGAATGCTGCCCACTGGATATGAAATATTGCTGAATTGCAAAAATAACAGGTAAATCACCGTCATAGCAGCAATCAGCACCGCCAGGACGATGAGTAAGCCTAGATATTTACCTGTAATAAACTCACTGCGGCTAACAGGCTTGGCAATGAGGACTAAAACAGTGCGTTTTTCAATCTCTTTGTTAATCAGTCCCGTGCCAACAAAGATGGCAACGATTAAACCAAGAATACTCATTGCCGCCAAACCCAGGTCTAAAAACATTTTGTCCTCTGTTGCGGCGGCAAAAGCAGGAAGTAAGCGACTGGCAACTCCAAGTATTATGGTATAAAAGCCGATAATGTAGAGAATGCGATCGCGTATCACTTCCCGAAACACGTTAGTTGCTAGTACAGTAACTTTACCGAAGTTCATAGAAATTTAGTCATTGGTCATTCGTCATTGGTCATTAGTTATTCACCCCATCAACCCATCACCCCATCCCAACGTCTCCCCATCTTCATTTATTGTTGTGGTGGGGGTGAACCTGCAAAAAATGATGTTCTTCTGTCACAGCTAATTTCTGCCACAGTGTTTTTTTCATCTGGTTGAGCGACGGCTCTGGTTCTAGTGTTCCCAATTTTTGCAACTGGATCTATCTGACAGGTCTTTTTCAGATAGTACCCACGGGGGTTGGAACTAGGACCCATCCAAATACTAAGTAAGTCTAGTTGGTACCCGGATTGGACATTAGAGACACGGGGTTCCACTACCCACAAGGCTTTCTCTTCATATTGTGCCAAGTTTGTTTCGATAACTCGTCTTCCGAGGTTACCTACGTTTTGTCTGGAATTCAAGAGCCACTGTTCCACTTTAGACCAAGGTTGTTCGGACAATTGCTGTTCTATTTGGGGTGCAAGTCTATCTAAAATCAAATCCCCATTTCTCGGAATTCTTTCTGGGGGTCGTAGTCTAACGACAAAAGCACTGCCCTGGTAATTATCAACTTGTAAACTTGGGTATTCGCTTATCCAGTTTTCCGTGACAAAGTAAAACTGCAACCAGCAGCTAATGACAGCACAACTACCAATTAAAATTATGATTTTCTGACGGTCTTCGAGCTTGGGAATCTGAGTTTTAGCTTCCGTACCAGTTCCTTCAATAAATTCTGGAATTGCAGTAATGATGGCTGAAATTGTTGGCCAGAGAACTATGGTTCTTGGGGTAACTACATCCTCTTCACGACCAAAGGCAAAAACACTCACCAAGAATCCGGTAATTACTGCCCCTATGGGCATATTAGTGCCCGGAACAAGTATGGGGCTATCTGTTGTATACCAAGCAGTACCTAAAATTAAAAATCCCCAGCCACAAAAGGCAATGACATCTTTGATAAAATCTGTAGCCATGGATGACATGAACCACGAGAAGATACTCAAATAGATTAATGTCTGCCATGAATATGCCTTTGGCGGGATGACTATTTTCTTAATGCGTTCGTATATATCCCCAAAAATGTTAAGTATACCAAAGACATCTCTAACTATCTGCATACTCTCTCCTTCGAGGCGATTGATATTTGTCTTCGTCTTGCTGCTAAATTATAAGTTTTAAAGATTGAATGAGCGAACAAATAAAATAGTTGCGATCGCAGTATAACTGAATCCATTTGCTATAAGTATACTTGTAACTACATTCGTATTCTGCAATTTACTTCTATAGGCACGGCGGGAATTGAGTTCCGTAGCTGCTTCCTTCTGTTCTGGGGTTTTGCCAAATTCAGCCAGTGACAGTAATAAAACTCTCAAAAGAATATACTTGACTAAAAAGGTTCCGAAGAAAATGATAAAAGCAGTTAGGATAATTAAAGTTTGTATATTAGGAGATTGTAAACGATTAAAAAAAATGTAGTTAATCATGTCTGCTTTTATGCGTGTTGGTAGTATTGGCTGTGAAAAGAAAAATACCATCCAACCAATAACATTAGAAAAAAGATTGATAGCAACGGCATAGAAAATACTCGTTTTTCTATCAAATTTTAATCTAGAATTTAAAACATATGCTTCTAGGGGAATTGAGACCAGTATAAATAAGAAATTGAACAGAATAGCACCCACAGGGAAAATTCTGGGAATTGGTAATTGGGGAAGTTCAAACATATGAGGCTCACTCCTTCAGTGTGACTTCAAAAAGTATACCTTCTACACTGAGTATGGCGAAGGTAATTATTTTATTCTTCTTCTTGTACCACCTTTTTGTCCCGATCTGTTCTTGTTGCTTTTCTTCATATCTCTCAATAGCCCGCAACACCCCGCCGCCCCTCACCCAATCGGGCAAAACCTTGTGTAATATAAAAGACTGCTACCTTACAGCTTTTGAAGAGATGACAAGAAACGGCATCGGTATCCGGACAGCACAATTGCGTTCCTCACGACTGACTGGTCAAATTCATGTCTATGACGGCGCGGGAAAGGGCAAGTCACAAGCTGCGCTGGGAGTCGTTTTACGCTCTATTGGTTTGGGAATTCACGCACAAAACAACTCTAACCGTGTCTTACTACTACAGTTTTTGAAAGGACCGGAACGGGATTACGACGAAGATGGGGCTATTGCAGCATTGCAAAGCGGATTCCCCCATCTTATCGATCAAGTTCGCACGGGCAGAGCAGAATTTTTTGGACCAGATGAGATTACGCCCTACGATCGCGCCGAAGCAGCAAGAGGTTGGGACGTGGCGAAAGGTGCTCTCGCCTCTGGTTTGTATTCAGTTGTTGTTTTAGATGAAATTAACCCCGTCTTGGATTTAGGTTTGCTTCCTGTAGATGAAGTTGTTCAGACATTAAAATCTAAGCCCCAGGAATTAGAAATTATTGCCACAGGACGCGGAGCACCGCAACAGTTACTCGATATTGCGGATTTGCACTCGGAAATGAAACCCCAAGTTCATCCCACAGCAAAATTGCAGGGAATACAAGGTATTGAAATTTACACTGGTGCCGGGAAAGGCAAGTCTACCAGTGCATTGGGCAAAGCATTAAAAGCCATTGGAAGGGGAATTAATCATCCAGGTTCTACCCGTGTATTAATTATGCAGTGGCTTAAAGGCGGTAGTGGTTACACGGAAGATGCTGCCATAGCCGCTTTACAAAAGTCATATCCAGAAGTTGTAGACCATCAACGCTGTGGTCGAGATGCCATTGTCTGGCGCAATTCTCGCCAAGAATTAGATTACGTAGAAGCCGAACGTGGTTGGGAAATTGCCAAGACTGCAATTGCCTCCGGTTTGTACAAAACCATTATCCTTGATGAACTCAATCCTACAGTCGATTTAGAACTGCTACCCGTTGAACCCATTGTTCAAACCTTACTCCGCAAACCCCGCGACACCGAAATCATTATCACCGGGCGGTGCCAAAATCAGCCAACATACTTCGACTTGGCAAGCGTTCACTCTGAAGTATACTGCCACAAGCACTATGCCAACCAAGGGGTAGAACTCAAGCGTGGAGTAGATTTTTAGCTAATGGCTAATGGCTAATGGCTAATGGCTAATTGCTAATTGCTAATGGGTAATGGCTAATTGCTAATGGGTAATGGATCGTAGTTAGTAGGGTGGGCACTGCCCACGGATACCATGAATTGTGGTACTGCCCACCCGACACACATCCCTGATATTACTCAAATGAAGCCATGCCCCATTAACAATTGGGTTAGTCATCCCCTTCTCTCCCATTACCATTGCTGCTGATTTGCGACTCAAGGTATCGCCAAATGCGATCGATATTTTGTTGAGATTGCCTCAACGCTTGCTGGTGCAATCGGGCAATATTACCCAGTTCCAAAACAGTCCGTTCCAACCGAGCAATACTTTGGCTGTTGCCACGCAGTTCTCTTCTGTTGGCATTTTGCACTGTGCGGAGCAAATCAAACTCGTCCTCTAACACCTCCAAGCGGTCATCAATGTCTTTGAGTCGAGTGCTGACATCTTCTGGTGGCTGTGCGTTGGTCATTTATCCTCCTTGTTGATGGTTTACTTACCGTTATGCAAGCGCATCCTCAATAAAAATCTTTCCAAAAGTGTTTACTGTATGCCCTTTCTCCTCAGCCAAGGCTTTAAGAAAATGTTTGAAAAGTGTATTGTTAAACATTCCTCATTGTCTCGACCTAACCCCCCTGCCCCCCTTCCCTACGAGGGAATGGGGGTGTTCAAAACCTCTCTCCTCATAGAAGGGAGGAATGGAAGTGAGGTTTGGAGTAAACTATATGACTTGACAAACATCCTCTAAGGTCATTCAAAAAACTCTCCTAATTATTTCTATTTCCATAACTGAAAGTCAAAAGAAATCTATTAGATTTCAGATGTGTCTTGTTGGTTGTAATTATCAAAATCCCAAGCCATGATATGGTTCATAATAGTATTTAAACGCTATTATGAACCAGTTAACAATTACGATTTTAACAACATGGACAACCATACACTCGATTTGATAACAGCAGGAATTGCGATCGCAATTCTATTAGGTGGTTTCCTGATGATGTTTACCACTATCTTTACAACAAAGAAAAGGAAGGGGGATTAGCGGTTAAGAGCGAGCGGTTATCAGTTAATTCCTGTGGTTGCCATGCACTCAGACTCGTTTTGATTTAACTGATAACTGTTCACTGTTTGCTAGTTTTGGGCATTTGGTGTTGGAGTTCCAACACCGGACTAAAAATGATTGTAAAATTTGCGCCTGGGATAAGTCGTCTCATGATTTGCAGGTGAGCCTCTGCATCATTTCGGCGACGAAAACGAGTTAGTACTTGGTGTTGCAGATTGGGTTGAAGTCGAACCAAACACCAAGGGCTTAATTTGTCTAAGTATGTCATGGGATTCTTCTGGCAATATTTGCAAACTTAAGCAAGCTTACGTAAGGTCAGCTAAAAAAGACATTTCAAAATGAACTTGCTTTTTTTCACCTTTTGTTCTAGTCATCGCTCAAGTTGGGAAAGCAAAGTTTTATCAAGACTTCTGGAGGAATATCGTCAAAGTGTTCTAGCAGAAAATCCAGCAAAGCAAGATGGCGCAAATCCGAAGGCATGGGACGGCGATAGTTGCGACCCGGAGAAAACCAGCCTTTCACAGTTGAAAGCGATCGCGAGCAGATTTGAGCAAGCAATTCATAACTAACTTGCCACTTGGAGTAAAACTGCGTGGGAGTCATTTCCAGTTGGCAGGAAATGTAGAATTGGATTAACTCTTGTTCTTGCTGAGTGAGAGGACGAGGACTCATATTTAGGTTTTCGCGGTCATTGGTTCCAAATCATCTTCCCAAGCAGTATCGGTAACAGTCCAAGCAGCACTCGGGCTATCTTTGCTCAACCAAATCAAATAGCACCACATCCAACAGCAACGATGGGGAGCAAAGGTATAGAATCTGCCAATAGCAATTCCCCAATCGGTGTTGCTTGCGTCCGTTCGCCAACGCAATCGCTCACCAAACAAAAAGCGAGGTGTATGCGCCGTGTCAGGAAAGCCGGGAGGTAGGTCGATCCGTGATGGAAATTTCAGCTTGATGCCGCCTGGAATAATGTCTCTACTGCCTTGACGGATGGCATGGAAATATTTGGCAATTAAATGACTGTTGATACCTTCGGTCAACCCAGCAATCAACATCGCCGCTACACTTTCTAGTTCGCGCTGTTCCAGATGTATCCGGGCGCTGTTGTGACAGTTGCGAAGTTGTGCCAGGAGTTGTGTGATACCAAAATCATCTAAAGCTTGGAGATAGCCCCTGTACCCATCAGTATGGCAACCAACAGGTCTTGTCATTGAAAAATTCTCCTGAAACAGAGAGGTCAGAAGCCAGTGTTAACCGTAAAAAGTTGAGCGCTGGCTTTTGACTTGACACAGAAGGATTGATAGAAATTAGCATAACACAGTTTTTGTGTGTTCTTATGTGTTTTTGTGTGTTTGAGTCCAAAACACATAACAGAGCCTATGATGGGGACATGACAAAAGTAACCGTGACTCTTTACATAGAAGAAGATGACAAGGAAGCTCTGCAAAAATTGGCAGAAGCAGAAGAGCGTTCCTTGTCTCAAATGGCAGTGTTGATTCTCAAACAAAGGCTTAAAGCACCTCAAGAAGAAGGAAAAACCCGCCAACTCAAAGCCCAGCAAAGGAATGATGGGACAATGAAACAGCCTGGAGTTGCGGATTCAGCGTCTCAATACCGAACCAATGGAGCGGAACTTAAACCGAAAAGTCAGGTGCGAGTAACAGCAGCTTACTTGCAACCCCACGAACTTCAAGCATTAGCTGAAAGAATTGTTGAACTCGAAAATGCAGCGGCTGGTAGTGACCTGAAGTTGAAAGTGCAAATTGAACTGGGTGGAGAATCGCGGCTGTCGGAAGAAGCGATCGCCACACTCAACGAAATACTTCAAGACATTACTCAGGATTTTCAATTGTGATTGTTAGATATCTAAAACCCTGACCAATGACGAATGACAAAGGACGACCCTAACTAGTTAACTTTCATTTGTGCCGACCCACTTATATCATGTCCGGGTAAAGACTTATCATTAAGGCAGATGGGGGGAGGGGGAGATGGGGAGAGAAGCACACATTCTGGCAGGTGAGATGCGATCGCCAGGAGTATACAAATCGCCTGTAAGCGAAATAGTAGTGCCGCAGTCGGCGATCTTAGTGTTAAGAGAATGCAGCTATAGCACTCCTAAATCATTCTTGAAAAATCTCTAAGTAACGTAGGTAGGGCTATGCCACACAATTGAACAACGTGTGGCATAGCCCTACCTACGAATGTTTCAAAAATCAAATAGGATTCTTATATAGACAACTTTACCATCAAGGGAAGCGCTAGGCTATATTCAGCAGGTTTAACCGTGTTTTATGTGCCACTCACTGTTAAGGAGGATGGAGTAAATGCAACTAGCGCCAGCCGAAGAAAAGATGTGGGAAGAATCACGTGCAAAAAATCGCGTCAACAGAATGACGGATGAGCAAATTAACGCTAAGTATGAGAGCGGAGAGCAAAGAATACTCACTGAAATGAATCGTGAAAAACTTCCCAGCTTTGCCCAAGCCTTAAAAAAAATTGGATATATGGATGTGCGACCTTTTTACCAAAGAAGGAGTAGATGGGATGAAAAAATGCAATCACGACTGATAGAATCGTTTTTAATAAACATTCCTGTCCCTCCAATTATTCTTTATGAAAAAGATTATAATTCCTACGAAGTGATGGATGGTCAACAGAGGATTACTGCTATTCAGGCTTTTTATGAAAATAAACTAGTACTGACAGGGCTTGAACTTTGGTCAGAACTAGAGGGACGCACCTATAATACTCTTCCTGCAAAAATTAAGGCAGGTATCGATCGTCGCTCAATATCATCTATAGTATTAATCACAGAGTCTACATCTGACCCCGAAGAAGCATTTTTTTTAAAACAGCTTGCCTTCGAGCGCCTAAATACTGGTGGGGTGGCACTAAGCCGCCAGGAGATACGTAATTGTTTATATTCCGGCAAGTTTAACCAACTATTATTTGAACTAGCAAGTCATTCTATATTTGCGGAAGCTTGGGGAATTCCTGTCGATAATGATGAAGAGATAGTGCAAAACAACCTTTACAAAAAGATGGAAGATGTGGAATTAGTTCTTCGTTTTTTTGCCCTACGGCATATAGAAGACTTTCGTAGGGGAATGGAGGGATTTCTTGACTTATATATGATTAAGAGCCTTAATTTTTCTGATGAGGATATAGATATTTTGAGGGACATATTCCACAATACTGTCAATTTAGCTCACAAAATTTACGGAGATAATTTGTTCAAACCTTTTGATCCAGAAGCTAACAATTGGAAGAATAAAGCTTATAAAGCTTATTACGATGCCGTTATGGTTGGATTGAGCAGTCATTTGGCTGATGCCGATATGTTAGTAGAAAGGAAGTCAAAAGTGATTGAAGAGACAAAAAAACTTTTAAAAGAAGACAAATCAAAGCTCTTAACAGGTAGTGGAAAAACTAAGGCAGATATTCAAAAGCGAATAAGATTGTTTGACGATATGCTGTCCCAAGTCGTTAAATAAATAGCCATGTTCCAGAAGCTTTTAGTGACAGTAAAAGAAAACCTTTCTACTGTCCGTTCTATAATTAAAACCAATGATAAATTAAGAGAAATTGCTTTTGGAGAAGAGGCAACCGGAAAACAAAAATCTCAAGATTATATAGAAGTTATTACCACTCTAAGCCAGGATATTCCCAAGGCAAGGGAGTGGCGAGTTTACGACCACTGTGCTACAGTAACGCGGTTGTACGCGATTTATGAGCGCTTTGCTGAAGACTTAGTTAGTAACTGGTTAGTAGTTCTGCCAGAACTGTTCCCGTGTTATTCTGACCTAGATGAGAGAATCCGCAATACTCATCAGATGGGAGTAGGAAAATTGCTGACCGAACTGAAGAAAAGTAAGTATGAACACTTATCTATTGAGGAAGTTATTCGGGGGTTATATCTCGGTGCTACTGGTGCAGACGAAAAATATGAACTACTGTCACACGCCTTTCTTTTTCATGAGCAGAACTTACGCAAAGAAATCTTAGAGAAAATGTTAGCAGATGCAGGTATATCGAATGCATGGACTTGGGTAAATAAGCACAGATCTGTAAAGAATTTTGTTGAAGTGATTCAAGGGAGCCAAAATACTGCGGAAGGAGAACTTAATGAACTGATTATTTATCGAAATGACGCAGCCCACGGAGCACCGATAGATGACTTTTTAGGTTCCAACACACTACTCGAATTGTGCGATTTTGTAGAGACTTTATGTCAAGCACTTGCTGAACTAGTGACTTATAAGGTCATTGAGCGAAAGAAAGCAACAGGGCAAGCTAGGGAAATTGGTCAAATTACAGAATGGTTTAAGAAGCCGCAAGCAGGAGTAGCAAGGGTTGAGCCAACGAAATTAGCTGTTGGAAGGAGCCTTTTTCTGGTAAGCGAGGCGTACTGCTACTGTCAACTGGCTACAATTGAAAGTATTCAGATTGATAATATTCCAACTAATGAAGTGAAGACCACTACTCAAATGGAAGTGGGATTAAAGTTTGATGTTGATGCTAGAAAAGAGCTGCGTCTATATATAATTGAGTAAATACTTCATCTACAAGACACAGATGAGGTTACAAGTGCCAAACTTCAATTGATAATCGGGTGTAGGAGCTTATTGCATATTTGTTAATAGCTCATAGAGCAACTACTAAAGTTAGAATATTGAGACGCTTCGCGTTGCCGATAGGCTATGCCCTTTGGGCTCTTGCCGTAGGCTATGCCCGATAGGGCTATACGCGCCCTTCGCGTCTATGTCCTTACAGACACGCTTTGCGAACGCGGTTCGACAAAAAAGGGGTTTATAAACCGGAGTTAGTGTTATATATCGCTGCTAGTTACACAACTATGATATTTGCGATCGCCACCAATATACTTGCTATACTGATTCTTATTGTCTTCTTTTAAAAGATTATCATTATTTGCTACTGTATGACAACAAGTATTATTAACGCAATCAAAGGAGTTTTCACTGCTTCGACTCCTTGGATAATGAATAAAGCTAAGGGAAACGAGGTTTTAATTAAATTATTACAGGACTGGAAAATTGACCTAACCAAGCATCCAGATGAAAAATTTGACGTTATTTATGCTTGTACTTTAGTAGTTTACCTCGATGAGAAAAATAAAAATCAAGAACCTAAGGATTTTTTTCAAAATAAAGATGAACTCATTTTAGAAATTTTCGGACAAGAAAAAATTAAAACAGCTTTTGATGAAGCATTTTATCAAAACAATTACGATCTTGTTATTTTTAAAATAAAAGAGATTATTAATTGGGAAGATAAGGATTGGAACACGTTAGGCGAATCAATTCGTAAATTCAATATTGATGTACCTCAGGTATTATCTGAATTTAAAGAGACTTTTATCAAAATGGTAAAACTGAGTCAGACCCCATCTGACAGGTTAATTCATACGGATGTTGAAGAAATACGAGAAAACCAAAAGCTAGATAGTATTAAGCTTGATAAGTTGCTGGAAAAAATTGCTGAGCTTGAGAAGTCACTCTCTAAGCCGCAGGATGTAAAATCTGCTGATTTATCTCCCTACTCAGAAGAATTTGAAGCCCTTATCCAAGAAAAAATTAGCTTATTTTGTGGTCGCAAATTTGTATTTCAAGCTTTTGACGAATTTCTTAACAAACATAGTAAAGGTTATTTTACTGTGGTAGGAGATGCGGGAATGGGAAAAAGTGCCATTGCAGCTAAGTATGTGAATGACCACAACGCTATCTTCTATTTTAATAATTTTCTAGAGGGTCGTACTCGCCCCGAACAGTTTCTAGAAAGTATTCGTCATCAATTAATAAATCGTTACAATTTACAAAACGAAGATGCCGATTTAGGAAAATTACTGACACAGGTTAGTAAAAAACTTGCAGATGGTGAGCGTTTGGTTATTGTGGTGGATGCACTGGATGAAGTAGAGCAAACAACTGGAGGAAATTTGCTATACTTACCCACAACACTGCCAGATAAAGTATATTTTCTGCTGACGAGACGACCCTATATTCCCAATCAAAAGCGTTTGTTTGTACAGGGTACTCCTGTTAAAGAATTAGATTTAACAAGTGAGTATACAGATTTGAGCCAGCAGGATATTAAAGATTACATTCGCTTCTCTCTAGAGAATGACGCCTGTGAATATAAAGATGATTTGAATCGGTGGATTCAAAACCGCAAAGAAAATATCACTACTGATGCTTTTGTTGAGCAGGTTGCAGAGAAGAGTGAAAACAATTTCATGTACCTGCGCTTTGTTTTACCAGACATTGCCAATGGGAATTATGATGACTTAAATTTAAGGGAATTGCCCGATGGTCTGCAACAGTATTATGAAACCCACTGGGAACGTTTGCGTATGACGACTCCAGCAATGAGTCAAAATGCCATCATCTTATATGTACTGGTAGAAGCAGGTAAGCCAATTTCTTGTGAGGCGATCGCCAGTATAACGAATCGAAATGAAGACGAGGTTTTGGAAGTTCTCCAGGAATGGACTCAGTTTTTGCGGCGACAGAGGATTAAAGAGGAAGAGTGTTATTCGATGTATCACAAAAGTTTTACTGATTTCCTCAGAGCTAAACCAACGCTTAAGAAAAATCGCGTGCAATTGCAGGACATCCAGAGCTTAATTTCTCAACAAAATGACCGTTTGTGGGAGGAATTAGAAAAAGAAGGAGAAGAGGAAGAAAATGAGTAATTTTGCTCAAAAATTTGCCAAGATGTCGCCTAGCGAACAACGGCTCTTCCTTGACGACCCCAGTACAAAAGCTAAAACAGGTGAGTTAACCAAGCTATATAAAATACTGACTAATTTCGACTTTATTACCGCCAAGATTAATCATGATGAATTTGGAGTGCAGGCGCTGATTGGTGATTATGATTTGATGAATGATGCAAAGGTCGTTTCAGAGGACAACCTCGAAACCGTCAAAGCGCTGAAATTGGTTCAAGGGGCGTTGCGGCTGTCGGCACATATTTTAAATGAAGATAAAACGCAATTAGCAGAGCAATTAACGGGGCGTTTACTACCTTTTAAAGCATCAGAAATTCTGACTCTGTTGGAACAAGCAAAACAAAACAAAACTACTTGGTTGCGTCCCCTGACACCAAGCTTGACTCCTCCTGGTGGAGGGTTGATACGCACTCTCTGCGGTCATAGTTTCGGTGTGAATGCAGTCGCCGTTATCGATTCGGAGCACGTGATTTCTGCTTCTCGTGACAAAACTCTCAAAGTCTGGAATTGGCAAACTGGGGAGGAGGTGCGTACCCTCACAGGTCATAGTTCCAGTGTGAATGCAGTCGCCGTTATCGATTCGGAGCACGTGATTTCTGCTTCTGGTGACGATACTCTCAAAGTCTGGAATTGGCAAACAGGAAAGAAGGTGCGTACCCTCACAGGTCATAGAGACTGGGTCAGAGCAGTCGCCGTCATCGATTCCGAGCACGTGATTTCTGCTTCAGATGACAAAACTCTCAAAGTCTGGAATTGGCAAACAGGAAAGAAGGTGCGTACCCTCACAGGTCATAGAGACTGGGTCAGAGCCTTTAGGCTTACGCCAATCCTCAAGCTCAAGCTAGGGGTGCTCAACGCCTGACGGCATCAAAGGTTTGGTCACATCTTGTAGCGATCGCATTGTCCTCATTGCTCATGTGCTCAACGCCTGACGGCATCAAAGGTTTGGTCACCCTGTTGCCAGGTCGCAGTAGAAATTTTAGATTTCGTGCTCAACGCCTGACGGCATCAAAGGTTTGGTCACATTCCACTTGTGATGCGATCGCCATGTAAGACAACAGTGCTCAACGCCTGACGGCATCAAAGGTTTGGTCACTGTAACTGAATTGAATTTGTCCCAGCAGTAACAACGTGCTCAACGCCTGACGGCATCAAAGGTTTGGTCACTTTCTTGGGACAATTACGGGACATACGATTTTAAGTGTGCTCAACGCCTGACGGCATCAAAGGTTTGGTCACCGTAGTCAATGTTGGGGTTGGCTTTTCTGAATAACTCGTGCTCAACGCCTGACGGCATCAAAGGTTTGGTCACTTGAAGCTAGTACCTGGCAAGCAGTAAAGAAAACTGTGCTCAACGCCTGACGGCATCAAAGGTTTGGTCACGATAGAGAAGGCATTCCTTATAGGGAACAGCTTAACGTGCTCAACGCCTGACGGCATCAAAGGTTTGGTCACAGCAAGTGCTGAAACCCTTCCTGCTAAAGAACTTGTAGACGATTATGCAAGCTCCTCTCCGTTTGTGCAAAAAGTTCAGCCACAATTGTACTTTAAATACGATTAGGAAAAACAGCCAGTCTTGAAAACCCTTGGTTTGGCTAGCTTTTAAGCCATTGTGAGAAAATGCAAGCATCTCCTGAGGGTTTAAAAATCCTGTACCGTTTGGCTAGCAAAAGTTTCCGCCTTTCCTGCATCATTTTAGCACTTCACAATCACAGATCCATGCATTATATAACTCGGTATGGCTCCTCTAAACCAGACCAAGCGCCAGGGCGGTTGTACATTGGGATAGCAGCAACGCACTGGTGAGACAGCCGAATCAACAGCAAAGAATCTTCTGAGGATAATATTTTTTCAAGTTCCCAACGCAGTTTTTCTCGCGATCGCTGACTGAGCCAACAGCGAAAAATGGAGTATTGCACCCTTTCACCGTATCCCTGAAGTAATTTGTAAGCCTTGCGCCAACGCTTTTGATTGCGAATATCATAACAGATTAAGTAGCAATGTTTGAGTTCAGCCATTTTTCTACCTCATCGCAAGACAAGATGACCAAATAAACCACCCTCCCCAGACCATTCTTTTTCCAATAACCGAACCTCTAGTTCAAACAAACGGCGATAAGTTAAGGAATACCCTGTGACTGGGTGCTTCCAAGTTTCTTGTTTGCGACGTTCATAAAGCTCAACGAATTTACGCTTACCAACTTCGCTTAACCACACCTGCTTTCCTCGGATTTCAAAATCTGCTTTGACATCCCATTGATTTCGATTTACTGAAGCCATTACAGTCATATCCACCAAAGGAACTCGAAAAATTTCCATTAAATCGAGTGATAGGGGTGCAGCTTGAGATCTAGGCTGATGGTAGAAGCCAAAAGCCGGTTCTAAGCCAACTGTTAAAATTGCGTTCATTATATCCTTGAGCAAAAGAGAATAACCAAAGCTTATTAAGGTATTAAACCTATCTAAAGGTGGGCGGCGATTTCGACCTTGAAAGTGCAATTCTTTTGCAATCCCTTCTGAAATCAAACAAGGCAATGCACCAAAATATAGCGCAGCTAGATTGCCTTCGATTCCTAATAGTGATGCTATTGACTTGGTTTTAGGAACTTGTTTGAGAAGAACTTGCATTTGAGCGATCGCTTTCTTCAAGGTTTCTGCTATTTCGCCTTTACCTCGTGTGCCTCGCATTAAAAACTTCCGCTGTCCCTGACCGCGACAAATAACTAGTTTTCGTGCTAATTCCAAGCAAGTATCAGGAGAACTCAGAGCGGCATACTGACGAATACGTCGTTGAATGCTACCCTGACGGGTATCGAAGCTACCGATATAGCGTCCGCCCCCAGAAATGAAATGGATTCCAATTCCCTGCTCGGCACAAAAATACAGTGCTTGGGTGGAAATTTGCGAAAAGCTGTGCAGTACCAGTTGTCCTACTTGACGAGCGGGAACGGTTTCCACAGGTTGATTCCGTCGGGTGATTTTGATTTGTTCTCCGGTTCTACCAACAGTTGTTCCTGGTTCTAAAATGTGAAGGATATGCCGTTCATCATCTTCAGGAAACAACCGAATTGGTTGCCATTCCCGGTTATGTGCCAGTCGAGCCTCTTCTGGCAAACAAACTGGAGCTAGGGAACAACGGGCGCACAATCTCTCGTTGTCAGTCACTGGTGGTCGGTAGCTAGACTGTCTGAGTATTCTTGCTTGTTGAATCGCGTCTCGAACTGCGGCTCGTCCGGAATCGTTTAGTGGAACGTGAACCAGCACATTATCTGCATGGTAGCGGATGCGGTCTTCATTAACTTTAACTCCTAAAGCAGATTCTAATAAATATGCGTAAGCAAGAATTTGCAAGCGATCGCTTTCCCAAGCTTGCGGTTGATTGTTCTCATCTCGGTGACATCGCCCCCGCTTGTGTTCGTAGGGAATTGTTTCACCATTACGAGTTCGCAAAGCATCCACTCGACCGCGTAACCCCAACTCCTCGCTTTCAAGAAATAATTCTTCCCATTCTTCCTCTTCCTGTTTTTCAATCTCTGTATGGAGTCGGCGACCTGCATAAACCGCAGCATCTTGGGTATAAAGTTCTTCAACCTCTTCTAAGTAGAAAAGGCGCGGACAATAGGCGAGGGCATGAAGGGCAGAGACGCGGATAGTATTGGGTTTGGTAAGTTCTAAGTAATCTAAGGTTTGCATGAGTGATATCTGTAAGGTTCTTTTGTTAAGATTTCAGCGCCTTACGACATCCAAGGTTAATTAACTGCCTAGCGATTCAGCCCCCTGATTGCGTGGGATTTTGGCTCAACTGTCTTTGGCATCTGAGAATACCGTGCTTAGAGTTAAGCTGCTTGAATTTCAGTCCAAGCTAACTCGGGCGGTTGCACCTGTTGAGGAATCTGTTGCAATGAATATCGCAACCAACGAGTTCCGCGAGAACCAACGTGATCGACCCAGTAAGGTAAGGTTAATAAACCATCTTCATTTTTAACTAACCACTGTAGTGATTCACTTTGGTTGATTGTAGATAGTAGAGCGATCGTATTTACTAAATCCCGACTTTCTCCAAGACATATCCCTCCAAAACGATCTATAGTCTCTGGGTGAGCAAAGGCTGTTTGTATCCGTTGGGGTAGGGTTAGGGGTTGGGAATCTTTGCCAGAATCAACCCATACTATAAATTGAATATCTGTCAGTAATTCTTGATAATCGGGTCGAGCATTACTGGGATCGCTGAGTTCTTTTTTCTTAAAACGTCGAAATGTCCGAAGGACAGTTGATTTTTGAGGTTGAGATAAAAGAGCGATCGCCAGACGAGTGCCACAGTGTTTGTAACGATCTTTCTCTCCCACGGTTGAGAGTAACATTCCATACACAGTCGATGGTGGGGGAACTGGATAAGTCTCGGCATACTCACGGGCGCGAGATTGCCGAAAACAAGCAATTGGCACTTCTACTTGCAGTGCAACTATCATGTTGTCAACTCCAATAGCGGTAACTTCAAATCTTCAGTAATCTTTTGCTTCAAGGTTGTTGTGGCTAACTTAATGCCTGGAATAACTTGAGCACCTAGTTTTTTTAGCCTGCTGCCATCAGGGGTATGAGCGATCGCACCTGCTACCCACAGTTCTTTGGGATTGATATCCTGAGCTTCAACCCGACGAATTAACTCAGGTGCAGTAATTTCTCCTTCTTCAGTTTCCTCAAAACAGTAGAGACATCTTGGGGAAAAATCATGAGTCCAGAGTAACACCAGGCTATCTGGTGAAAAATCGTAGAGAAAACGAGAGTGATTGCCTGCAACTTCTCCCAAACAAATCAAGCCATTGAGGACTCCAATAGTCCGAGATTTATCTTTTAGTCGTTCTGGAGTCAACGCAAATCCATACTGATAACGTGTTGCATGAACCTCTGTTCCATAAAGTGAGGTTCGTCCCTTTTTGCCACTAGCAGCATTGAAGGTGAGGTCACCAGCATAGGGAGTTGTAGAAACGGCACGTGTTACTTCTAATACTCCCCGCTTTGCAGTCGTTTTACCTTTTGACTTTGTTGCCTTTTTTCCACTTTGTTTAGTTGACTCAGAAGCAGCGCCAGCCTCTTCTTTCACCCCTTCTGCTTTCATAAATCCCAAAACATCATCATCAATGTAAAGTTCATCGTCAAAATTTGGGTTTTTCCAGACATTATCATTAGTATCGTCATCCCATTGACGATTCACTTGATATTCCTGACCAGCAGTTTGCCAGTAATAACGCAATGCCCAGCGAATTGCTTCAGCTGAAACAGTCGTATGGACTTCTCCCTTCCAGAGGATTTTTTGTAGGGTAGTGATATTCCCCTCATTTTCTCCTCGATTATTAGCAGATGTTCCATATCCGGTTAAAACATTTCCAAATAAATGCCAAGACATTTCTACTCCTTATTAAACCAAATATAATTAGCCTTTGTCATGCCAGTTAATTGATGATTTTTAATGGCATCTAGTGCCTAAACACCAATTCTCTAATTCCAAAAACCTGATTTTTCTAGTTGAGCCAACAAAATTTTAGTTTTTTCTATTCTAGAAACTGGGTTTTTAGTTGCGATCGCGAATCTCGAACTGATACTCTAGGTCAAAATTTACAAACCAATATCTATGTCACCATTATCTTCTTCGTTTTCATTGCCCTCATTTGAATCAAGAACTCCTTTACCTTTGTAACTAGCTAATGCAAGCAAAGCAAGGTCTCTAGACTTCTTCCAGTAACTGTCTCGCATGACAAAGTCTATCAAATCTTCCCAATGCTCTTGCAAAGTAGGGATTTTTCCTGCCCTTGACCAAAAATCAGTAATAAATTCTCTAAAATTGACAGCATTTTTACAGCGACCCAAACCCGTTCTAATACGTACAGTTTCTCGGTCAAAGTTTGGTAATTCTCCTCTTTTCTTTGCCTGCTCGGAAATCTGACCATAGGTAAACTTAATGGCTTCATGGCAAGCTTGCACAAATAGTTTTTCACGTGGATCTGAGTCAATTTTTTGAATCACTTGATAGAGCCCTCTTCTTTCATAAGCTAATTTTCTAAACAATTCATCACTATTGACTTTCTCTGAAATACCTGAATACCAAGGTTGAGATTTTGCTAAATTTTCAGCAATCAATTCCCTAGCAAAGCTACTAACAACAAATCCACCTTGCTTACCTTCAATTGATTTGTCCTGTAACCAATTCCGACACACGTCATATTTCTGGCAAATTTGAGTATTTGCCTCTACTATGTAGATATCGCTACGTGTTTTCTGCTGTGTTGCCCAAGGTACAGTTCCTAAAGTTATGACCTGGCAAGATGGTACTCCAAAAGTACTAGCAATATTCACTGTTGTCTCATAAGTCAAAAAGCGTAGTCCAGCATCCCCTAAGCCACAAGCATGGAAATCCTTATAAGTCGCATTTCTCAAATGAGGGTTTTGTCGGTACTGAGCGTACTTTTTTATGTCAGTTACCTCAGGAATAACCAGTGCATATTGAGCACGTTTATCTCGTAGCTTGGATCTCAGCAGGTAGTAGTAACACGCTACAGGAGCAAACAGGAGAACAAAGGCATTTTCTGGAGGTTCTTCAAAACTGGTATCTGAACTAAAGGCAACATGACGTACTACAGCACCGGGATTAAGCCACCCAGCAACGTTAATTGGTTGGCTCAACAACCTTCCCTGTCGATCGCAAAGATTGTTAGCAAAATCCTGGTAAGCATAACTTGTTAGAATTTTGTAGGTAACTTGAATTTCTTTTCCTCCCTCATCTAATTGTAAGGATTTGGTTGTAGTACCAGCCGATTTGTGTGTACTATTATGTTGCAAAAAAGTACCCAAAATTCCTTGGTGAACAATGACTTGAGCATCCTTTCGGATTGTTTTGAAGTCCAAACCTCTAAGGGCTATCAGCCCATCATGAATTTCAAAAGACTCTGCAAGCAACCATTCTAGTACTTTTTTATCTTCTCCTTCCCAGGAAAGGGTAACTTGTCGATTGTTAAGCTGCCAATTTAAATTGTAAGGAGCTTTAATATGCTCTTTTTCCAGTTGTTTCAGGGTCATCCACAACCCAGCTAAACCAGCACGATGCAGGAGGGTAAAACTTGGGGAACCCAAATCAAATTCTACTTGCATGGTTCTGCTCCCGTTTCCTCGTTGTAGTAAATTTCCTCGGTAGGAGCAACAGGATAAAAACCAATACGCTTCCACTCATATAAGTTCTTAGGAATTCGTATGGGGACTGACCATCCTTGAGCTTCTCTCAAAAATGACTTGTCTTTTCGCTGATTAGCTGCTTCACGGATTGCACCCAAATCTTGTTGAAGTAATACGGTGATGGTGTATCCTGCTTCACGTAAAAAGTCTGGATAGGTACACCAGTTATCTTCTAGCCATCTTGATTTGACTACCTTCACTTCTTTGCTGTTCAATTGGGCAGCAATCTCGGCTAAATCTCTTTGAGAGATAGCTGCTTGTCCAGCAACTTGCTTAACTAGCTGCCTTCCTGTTGCTAGTTCTAACTCATTATAAGGATTTTTATCTTTCCAAGGATAAATAATGGCAAGACGTGTTCCCTCTTCTGGTTTGGTCATGCGACGGTTTAGTCTTCCCAAGCGTTGAATCAAAGCCGCAGCAGGAGCCATTGCAGAAATTAGCAAATCAGCGCTCAAATCTAAGGACATCTCACAAACTTGTGTTGCGATCGCCACTACAGGTGCATCTTTTTGGAAAGCTTCAATGATAGCTTTGTGCTTCTTCAGCCTGTCTTTGTAACGGTAACGACTGTGATAAATCAGTGGTGAGATTTTTAACGTCGGTAAATGTTCTGCAAGCTTGTTTTTTGCTGTACGATACAAATTAATGCAAGTCTGTACGGAATTAGTTACCCACAAAACTTTCTGCCCATTTCTGACAGCTTCTATCACTATTTGCCATAGTTCGGAAAGCTCATCGGAATTTGTCAGTTCGGTAATGGCTTGGATTTGATATCTTTTAAGCTCTTCTAACTCTTTTGGCCCCTCGATTGGCTCTTTTATCTCTTCTCCTAGTTCTGAGAGTACCCCTTGAATTGCATCAAGCTGTTGGGGGGTAAAGCTGGCGCTCATCAGAAGTATAGGTGCTCCCCGAAAAGCTTTTAGGAATTGCAGAAGTGCTCCGAATAAACGCTCTTCGTAGGCATGCACTTCATCAAAAACAAAGGCTCCTTGGGCGATAGCTACCCAAGAGTACAGAGGCTTGCGGTTATTCTGAATTAAGCCCAACACAGAATCAACCGTACAAACAATTAACTTCTTTCGCCAAGCTTGAAAAGCTGTTAACCGAGCATCTATACCCTCAGAATCATCTGACTCACCAGAGAACAGAAGTTCTCGATCTAAATCTGCACGGGAATGCATTAAGGCTGCTTCTATTTCCGTACCATCAGCATAGTCAATATATCCTTGAGAAGCTGTACCTGTTGTTGGATAGCAAAAGAAAAGCCTGTGCTTTCCATAATTTACCGCCCATTTTTCTGACCATGCATAAGCAGCAATAGTCTTACCTGTTCCACAACCTGCTGTCACTAAAGTGACTCTAGAACTAGCAGTGGCAATTTGCTCTTGAAATCGACGCAAGGGCTTACCCCGTAAGCGTTGATTGACTAGCTTTTGAACTTCTTCTGCTGATAACTGTAAGCTGAATACTTGCTGAATCCAGGTTTTAAAATCTTCCTCAGCCAACGGCAATGCTGAGCCAGCTAAATCGGCTGCTATAACAGTTGCTTTTACGGCTGCCGTAAATTTTTGATGTTCCCAGTCAAGCTGGGATTCAAACTGAGTAAATTCCTCTCTAAGAGCGTTTAAGGCTTGTTGCAGTTGGCACTTAGACCAAATCTCTTGAGGTAATTCTGGTAATTTTTCCGGTAATTCAAGAAATTGAGTACCCATTCTCAGTACTGCTAAAAAGTCTGAATGATGGGTATATATTTTTAATTCATCTCCAGTACCTGGTGAAATTTCAGCAACAAATTCTGCTGGTTTGCCATCTTTGTTTAGTCCTATCTTAAGGTGATGTCCCATTGCTGCCCAAACAGCAATGATTAAGTTGGTATTTGGACACTGTTCCAACCATCTGCGAAAGTCAGGAACTTGCAGTGCCAAAATACCGCTTATGACTTCATGGCGCAGCATTTGTCTTTCTGAATGGGTTTTGAATAGATCTAGAATCTGCTTTCTGTACTTTAGAATTTTCTGGTCTGGCGATTTAGGATCGAGAGTTTTTAAATACACCATCTCTTGAAAATGCTGATTCGCCTTACCCCAATCATGCAAGTAAGCACTAATCCTGACCGTGGCGGCAAAATAGCCTAAGTCAATTGACTCGATACCTAGCTGCTTCAAGATAGACAACCCTAATCGGTCTACTATAATGTCAGCAGCTTGCATCACACAGTTAATGTGTCCCGTGTACTTTGCTGCTCCTCTTGCTCTGTCTTGGTCAAACTCATATTTAGATAGAGATTTAGCAAGTAACGTTTTAAACACCTCTACCTCCCTTTATGGGGCAAAAAATACCCACAGCCCAAGTGTCTCTTTCCTCCAATACCGCATTGCAAAAGCTTTAGGGAGTGCTCATCACTTAAGCCTGATACTTCAGTAGTAAAACCAACAACGGTGTACCGCTTTATTTTGAGTGTTTTGCGACTTGGTTTGCCTTCTTGATTAACTGGAATAGAGATTTGACCTGAAATTTCTAAACTATCAAGCTGACGTTGGGCAGCAGCTAAAAAGGACTCTGGTTCGTTATATCCCTTGATGGTGACAATCCTAGACCTTAGTCTTGACGCTGGTTTAAGAATAAAAATTTCTGGAATGCCTATGTGAATCGTATGAATTCCAATACAAATAGACTTCCCTGCTAGCTGATAGACCAATGGTATTTGAGAGATTGGGACACGAATTCTTACGCAAGATTCCTCAGTAAGTAGAATTTTGCCTTGGCGATCGCCAATACCAGGAATTGTCAGGATACTGAGAGCAGCCCGTTCACGTATTTCTGGAATGAGATGGACACATGCAGCATACAGTCCATAGTTATGGTCAGCAGGAAGATACTTTCCTTGCACTGGAAAAACAAGTTCAACAAAAGGTTCAAGCCCATTACCTGCATCTAGAGATGCAGAAAAACCCACAGACGCAATCATTTCAAAACCCTCCAAGCACAGCAAATGTTTTAGCAATCTAAAACGCTCAACACCTTACGGGATCTGAGGTAGCTAGTACGGGCAAATTCTGTGTTGTAGCTCTATAGTGACTGGATTTAGTTTTAAATCTGTCACTCCAGAGACTTTACTTTTAAATATTGAAACATTGAAATTATTCAAACACTAGCAAAAGCGATGCGATATGTCAATAAAATTACGATAGGTGCTAAACGCCTTGCGGCATCAGAGGTTAGGAGCAGACAAGGTACTGTTAACCCTAGCTGCCCAGCACCGCTTGAAGGTACCAAACCTTGAAATAGTGAAAGTGCTCAACGCCTTACGACATCTTAGGCACTTTGTGTGAGATGTGTTTGATTTCAAGAATTTAGCTTAGCATTAATTTGAGCATTTTGTGCTCAACGCCTAACGGCATCAAAGGTCAGAACACTCTTGGGGTCGCGGTTTGCAAATCTCAATCATTGAGTGCTCAACGCCTAACGGCATCAAAGGTCAGAACACGTGCGTACTGGTCTAGATATATAAGTCGCTGTTTCGTGCTCAACGCCTAACGGCATCAAAGGTCAGAACACATTTAGTGGCTGTCAAAGCACAGCAATACGACACGTGCTCAACGCCTAACGGCATCAAAGGTCAGAACACCTTTTGACACATTCCTCAATCTCATATGTCATATGTGCTCAACGCCTAACGGCATCAAAGGTCAGAACACTCTAATTGACGCTCTGACCGACGAGCAGATGAAAACGTGCTCAACGCCTAACGGCATCAAAGGTCAGAACACGCCAATCGATTCGCGATCGCTTCCCAATCTATCTGTGCTCAACGCCTATCGGCATCAAAGGTCAGAACACAACAGAGATTTGCATTAACTCAAGCAGTCAATGCCCGGTGCTCAACGCCTATCGGCATCAAAGGTCAGAACACTACTTCCTAGTTTTGTTCGTAAATCAGAATTACCTTGTGCTCAACGCCTATCGGCATCAAAGGTCAGAACACATTCACCTCGCCCAATAGTTTCAACGCGTCCTTTGGTGCTCAACGCCTATCGGCATCAAAGGTCAGAACACGTAGGGTCGTTGCGATTCTAAAAACCTACACTTGGGTGCTCAACGCCTATCGGCATCAAAGGTCAGAACACCAGAGAAAGATTGTAAATTCTTCTCCAAATCGTTGTGCTCAACGCCTATCGGCATCAAAGGTCAGAACACAAACAATATTGCCATCAACATCTTTAATTTCTAATCGTGCTCAACGCCTATCGGCATCAAAGGTCAGAACACTAAAGGCAATTCAATTCTCCCACTGCCTGATAAATCGTGCTCAACGCCTATCGGCATCAAAGGTCAGAACACCGCTCTAAAATTAGCTAAAGAAATAAAAGCTAATTTGTGCTCAACGCCTATCGGCATCAAAGGTCAGAACACCGAGTATGCGTCTTTGCCCAACAGTCCTTTTAGTTGTGCTCAACGCCTATCGGCATCAAAGGTCAGAACACTAGTTGGTGGATCTCCCGTACTAAATACTTGGTATGTGCTCAACGCCTATCGGCATCAAAGGTCAGAACACTGCCTTCTAGCAAATATTCTGGAAAGCAAGCAAAGGTGCTCAACGCCTATCGGCATCAAAGGTCAGAACACGCGTTTAACGAATGATGGAATCACTTGGTCTAATTGTGCTCAACGCCTATCGGCATCAAAGGTCAGAACACCAGCTAACACTCTGGTTGGAATTTTGGGCAGTGCTTTGTGCTCAACGCCTATCGGCATCAAAGGTCAGAACACATTTCTAATAGCACATTCTTAAAACCTGCTTAACTAGTGCTCAACGCCTATCGGCATCAAAGGTCAGAACACCCTTCGTATCTCTCTCTTTCTATAAAAGCTATCTCTTGTGCTCAACGCCTATCGGCATCAAAGGTCAGAACACCCCTTAATGACAGAGATAAAAACGGTCAATTCACAGTGCTCAACGCCTATCGGCATCAAAGGTCAGAACACCTTTTGCCGTTTTGCCAAACAAGCTCCGGTTGATAGGTGCTCAACGCCTATCGGCATCAAAGGTCAGAACACGACTTATGAAACAGATTGCCCTTACAAACTCCAAGCTGTGCTCAACGCCTATCGGCATCAAAGGTCAGAACACGGCGATCGCTGAAACCGTTGCTACGAAGAAGCTTGTAGACCATTTTACAAGCACCCCAAGAATTTGTGTAAAAAGTTTAGCCATAATTGTATTTTAAACGCAATTGAGCAGATTTAGCAATCTTGCAAACCCTTGAATTGCAAAGCTTTTGAGTCACTGTAAAAAGATGCAAGCATCTCCAGCAGTGGGGAAAATCTTGAACAACAGGCTCAGTGGGAGTTTCCGGCTGATATTGCTAATTTCAGTAGTCTACAATCACAGATCCATGCATCACACAGTTTGTTATAGCTTTGCCTGCACTTGCATATCCATAATAGATATTATGCAGCGAGCAGCTGGAGGTTGCCATGACCAAGACACCTTTTAAAATAACAACCCTGGAGGAGTACCGGAATTTTGATGACGGCACGGATAAACGTTATGAACTTGAAGATGGGGTGTTGGTAGAAATGCCTCCGGGTACTGGCAAACATGAGGAGATTATTACCTTGCTCCTTGTTCGCTTCTTTTTGGAGAAACAAAGGTTACAACTACCTTTACAACCACGTCCCAACGGTACTGAGGTGCTAACCGGAAAACAGGTGAGAAGACCTGACGTGTGTGTCATGACTGATGAGCAAGCGCAAAGCATTGCAAATACTTCTGCTATTCTCTTGACAGCACCGCCATTGATTGTTGAGGTGGTCAGTCCCGAATCTGTTAATCGGGACTACAACGACAAGTTGTTGGAGTATGCAGCTATAGGTGTTGAGGAATATTGGATTGTCGATCCATTACAAAAAAAGGTGACTGTCTGTTTGCTGGAGCAAGGAGTCTATCAGCAAATAGCGTACACCGGAAATCAACGGATTGTATCGAGGCTGTTTCCCCAACTGGAACTGATGGCGGAGGAAATCTTGCTTTGATTTGTTTCCAGATTGCTTAAGATAAATCCGAAAGCAGCTAAAGCTGCAACGCATTCATCCCACGGCTAAAAGCCGATGGGCTTTCTGCTTTTATTGCTGTAAATTTTTAACCTTTGCAACTGGTGGAGTCACTTCTTTAGCGACTGTGTGTTGAGGTAAAAACCGCCCTTGCAAGCCGTAGCTCACTAAGCCCATATACTCGTAAAATACCATAATTGCTGTTTTGCTGGAAGATAACCCCCTAGGTACGGGGCTGGTGTGTGGCGTGACTTCAAACCCCATACTCTGAAAAGTGAGTAATGAACGCAACATATGGGGAGGATCGGTTACGAGCAAAATTCTTTTCACTCCTTGTGGTTGTAGTTTTGATGCGGTGAGGAGTGCATTTTCTCTGGTTGTTTCAGAACAGTGTTCTTCGTCTAATGCTTGAGCGGGAATGCCTTTTTCTTTAAGTTGTTCGACGATTTCAGAACCATCTCCCGCACCACTGGCAAAAATTAAAGGTGCGCGATTGGCTTTCCACAACTCACCGGCAACTTCAACACGGGATTCTCTAAAAGGTTTCCCCCTGCCCAGTACCACGATTGCGTCTGCAGTTGTACCGGAGTCAGGGGGGATAAATGCTACTAGTCCTTGTTTTGCAACTGCGATAATAGGGGGAAATGTAGCACTGAAGTAAGATAGGAGCAACACAATTCCCAATCCGCTCAAGATACGTTTCCAGCGCAGTCGGGGAAAGATCCAAGGTAAAAAAACTAAAACCAGGAGCGGTAATACTATTATTATTGGTGTTGTCAGCCACTGAGACAGCGTTGCCTTGAGACTTAGCCACTGACTTACAGAGGGATTCCTTTGGTGAGCTTGGCTAACGCACATAGCTAAATCGAACATTGCAGTTAACCTTTAGACTGTCAATACACTCTTTACTTTTTGTTATATTAGCTAAGTCTCAAGCTATGATGTGTTATCTACGAGCGTCTTGATGATGAAATGAAAATGTGCTTTCTACTTACTCCCTTCGCGCTAGAAGATGACCTCAGGGGGTAATGAACGGTGGGCAGTGCCCACCCAGCCCTTTCAATGCGAACAAATGAACTACTAATTCAAGGGCTGCAAGGCGCTCTGTGTCACACATTTTCTCTTGACTGCAATCCTTGATATTTCGTGAATTTAGAGACGCGCCATGGCTCGTCTCTACACAAAACAAGGTTTCTGGTCTTATCTGAATCGTATTGTCCTATAAAGGACGAATCTATAAACTCTGTTAGGGGGTTCAGGGCGAATGTTTATGCAGTCAGAGAAGTGTCTTGAAGCGGATGGGCGCAAGATTACCGATATTTCCATGTGCGGGTGATTTCAGGATTTTCACAACTTAGCAGAGCAAACAGTAATCGAACCAAATACGTCGATAAGAACAAATAATAATATGTTTAAGGTGCCGTAGATGCAAGCTAGTGATGGTTTCCCGACTTTTTTTACTTAAAAAATCTTTTAAACTTCTTTGTTCATTTACAGAGAGGTATGTTTTAGCAATTGCATTTGAATCAAAAATGTACTTATAATTTTCATTATAAAAAATTGCATTAATACTTTTAGTATGTATTAAGTGAATGTTGCTCTCCATTAAAGCTTTAAGTATTTTAGCTAAGGTGGCTTGTATCTCAGCATCTTGACTGTGAAAAACGATGGGATTGAAAGAAATTATCATTTATTTTTCGTCTTTTTTATTCAGTGCCTTTTGCATTTCCAATATTTCTTTCAATCCCTCATCAAAAACCCCATCTCGCCAATCGCTTAGAACTCCATCTTCATCAATTGTAATTTCCATTAATTC
The DNA here is from genome assembly GCF_054684315.1 of Scytonema sp. NUACC21. Taxonomy (NCBI): domain Bacteria; kingdom Bacillati; phylum Cyanobacteriota; class Cyanophyceae; order Nostocales; family Scytonemataceae; genus Scytonema; species Scytonema sp. NUACC21. The sequence continues at coordinate 54,855 of NZ_BAAFZH010000084.1, forward strand.
TTTCCCTTTGAATTCAGCATCTTCTAACCAGTAAATTACCACATCATCTTTTGTGAAACCGAAATCATTTTCAACAACTAGCTTACGAAGACGTAAGAGCATATTTTCAGAATGAGTTTCGATGATAAAAGTCTGATTATTCTCCTTTGCTGACTTTGCAAATAACTCAGCTAAATCACCATGTGCCGCAGGATGCAAATGCAGCTCTGGCTGTTCTAAAACAATGATAGAATCTGGTCTATCCGTAACATTAGCTCGAACTACCAAAGGCAAAGCTTGACTCATTCCTTGCCCAACATCTACAAGATTCACATCAGTACCATTTTTAGAAAGTAAAATTTGAATAAGAGGTTTTTTATCCCTGTCATCTACCTTTAATTCCCATCCATCAAAATGTTCTCTATACCACTTTCCTACATTTTTATATAAGTCATCGTCTTTCTTTAATTTACTTATTGCCAGCATTGAATAAGCATTTTTACCTGTAACACCTGTGTCTCGAAATTCTATCTGACCCGTTAAATAAAAATATCTTTCAGGCAAAATTCTAAAAGGTCCGATATAATCAACATCAATTGGCTCTATCTGAAGATTTTCTACTAAATTTTTGTTGCCGGGTTTTTCAAAAAATGTAGTAGGAATAAATCCTTTAAATTCGCAATTATATACTTTTTTACTAATATTATCAAAGTATTCATTATCCTTAAGTTCAAGTTCAAATTCCTGTATACGATCCTTATACTTCCACTGAAAAACTTCTAAGCCATATCCGTCTAATTTTTTTAATAAACCAATTTCTATTTCTACATTATTCTCGAATATAATTTTAAAAATTAAAGGAATTCCAGCCGGATTGTTTTCAAAAAACAAATTATCAAACTCTCCGCCCAATTCCACTTCATTATTCTTTAATAACAACGGTACATCAATATTACCCATTAGCGAGTTTTCAAATAAGGTAAATAGTTTAGCAATAGAACTTTTACCCGAACTATTTTTGCCAATTAAAACAGTAATTGGCTTTATTTGCATTGTCTGCTTTTCTGAAAATGCTTTATAATTTTCAAATGAGACAGATTTTATTTTCATAATTTTTAATTATTCAATTTGTTACCTCAAGTACCAAGTATATTTTTTTACATTAAACTAGGCGTTGAGTTGTGGACTACTTGAGCAAAGTTGAGTAACTCAAATCAGCCTTGAGGGATTATACTTCTCACAGGAAGACTAAACCTGGATTTTTCCAGCACAAGCTATTACTCTCATGCTAGCAAAATTTGGTATGAGTCACCTTGAATTTCTCGTTCTTGGTTCTATGACACGTGGGTCAACATTATAATAATGAGCAGCTTGAGACATATCAAATGTTAATAAATTTTCGTCGCCTAGCTCTTGTGGAGTTCCAGGCTTATGGGGAAGTATATCTAGAGCTTTTATAATCTCTGTTGCAACCGCCTTAGCTAGTAATGGTGGAACTGAATTTCCTACTTGTCGAAATCCATGCCATTTTGTAGCGTGAAATCTAAACCAGTCCGGGTAGGAATGTAAACGCGCTGCTTCACGGACAGTAATACATCTTGGCGTAAAAGGATGAATTGGTCGAGCAGAAGTAAAAGCTCCTCTGTTGCTGGGAGTCCCTGCTCTTAAAGTGTTACAAATTCCTTGTGGGTCGAGTTTATGAAAGCGGCTGACAGGTTCTGTTTTACCTGCTGGGGTAGATTCAAATCTACTGATAGTTTCTAAAGAGTGCTTTGTTCTTAAACTTGACGTTAGTATCCGAGAGTCATATTGGCGTGAATAAGAATAGTCATGATTTATAGAGCAAAGACCGCGAAGTTGTCTGCCGTAATTACTTGGCTTTCCAAATTCTGCTATGACCCAATCTTTTTCTAAAAGCTCTGGGTAATCTTCTACTTCTGGTAAGTCTTGAAGTCCATCCCAAACTGTAGGGCTAATTGGTAGTTGGTTATTTAACTTTGCTTTTTTTGATTTAACAGGTATTGTTATTATTTCTGGGTATTTTGGTAATTCTAGGTTCTGGAGACAACCTAGTAAAAATAATCTTTCACGGCTTTGTGGCACTCCATATTCAGATGCATTTAATACTTGATAATTTTGGCAAACTTTATACCCGTTATCTTCAAATTCATTAATGATGGCTGAAATGAATTCTTTGTGTTTGCCGACAGTCATTCCTTTAACGTTTTCTAAAACAAAAAATTTGGGCTTTAATTCCAAAACTAGCCGTATGTAATGAAATATCAGAGCATTACGAGGGTCGTCAAAAACACGTTTACCTATTAATGAAAAACCTTGACAGGGTGATCCGCCAAATACTACGTCTATTTCTCGATCGCCAATAGAGGAGTGACTTCTAATCTCTTCTCCAGTGATATCAACAATACTTTTACAAAAAATTTTCCAAAAAGGAAAATTAAATTCGTGTGTTACACAGTGAATTGGATCGAATTCTACAGCAGCAAGAACATCGAATCCTGCTTGCTCAAAACCAAGGGTCATGCCACCAGCACCAGCAAACAAATCCACAGCGATGGGACGACTGAGGATTTTAGGGTCTGAATTTGGGATTTGAGATTGTGAGAGTAGCAATCGTGATTTTTAGATAAAAAACACACTGACACATAAACGATCTTGCACCTCATGCCCTTGGGTTGGAAGCCCCAGAGTGTCTTCTTTCGGCTTCATATAGCCCCACCTTTATAGGGTTGTTGGAGGGCGAATTTAATGTAGGTAGGACGGTGCCACACTTTTACATTATTGGTGGGCAGTGCCCACCCTACAAATACGTTATTGGTGGGTGGTGTTCACCCTACGAATTGGGATTTGTAGAAATTCGCGCTTCAGTATCTTTCTAAATGGAGATGAATTAGTGCAAAATGTATAGTTATTGTTTTTTAGCTTATCCTAAAGTCCGAAATTTAATTTTTAAGATTTGGTATCATTTGCAAAATTTCCTTGACAACGCGATCGCAAACTCCAACTTCACCCAAACAGCGCTGCATTTCCTGGTAATCTGCAAGCATTTGTTGCTTGCGTTCCCCATTCAGCAGTAATTCCATTGCTGCTTGAGTGATATTTTCCGGATTTGCTGTGTCTTGGATAAACTCCGGCACGATTTGCTTCATAACTACCAAGTTAACAGGGGAGGCGAAGGGAAAAGAAATTTTCAAAATATTTCGAGCCACCCAATAAGTCAAAGAATTCAAACGGTAGGCAACCACTTGCGGTACATTTAACAATGCAAGTTCCAAATTGACAGTACCGCACTTGGTAATCGCCAAGTCAGCCGCTGCCAGTACCTGTTGCTGTTTGCCAGAGACTACAGTAGCTCGCAGGCAGTATTTCTGTACTGCTTTGACAATTGTTTCTCGATATATTTCCAGAGATAGAGGAATCCAGAAATACACTTGGGGCAATTTGCTTTGAATCTCCTGAGCAGCCTGAAACATAACAGGCAAGAGATACTTAAGTTCTTGATGGCGGGAAGCAGGAATAAGAGCAATACTGATGGTGTCATCTGGAATTCCCAGTTGAGCACGTGCTACTGCCCGACTTGGGAAATTGCGTACATTGTCCACCAGAGGATGACCTACCCAGCTTACTTTTGCTCCTTTCTTTTGGAAGTAACGCGCTTCTTCCTGAAAAATGGCTAGCAGCTTATCACTGACGCCAATAATGCGATCGGTATCGCGAGCAGTTACTGAAGATACCCATACTTGTGGTGCAATGTAATAAACAATGGGTACTTGTGGCAGGTGGCGACGAATATAGCTGCCAATGCCCAAATTTGGACCCATATAATCAATCAACACCACTAAGTCCGGTGGATGTTTCTTGAGATAAGCAATTGCTTGTCGCTGAACTTGAAGTGTTGGAACAACAAAGCGTATTGATTCCACCAGACCAAAAGAACCAATATGGGTGGTATTACCTAGTAAGGTTGCTCCGGCAGATGCCATTTTTTCACCACCTAGCGCCACAATTTCTAATGACACCCCAGTGGTAACAGCTTGGTGCTTAAGTGCGGAGATAAGTAAAGACCCCTGCAGGTCACCTGACACTTCGCCAGTACTGATAAATATTCGCATTTTATAGGAGGGAATGGAGATTGGGGTTAGGGATTGGGATTAGGGATTGGGGGGTTAGGAATTAGGGGTTAAGGATTGGGGGGTTAGGAATTGGGGAAAGAAGATTAACTGTGATGTATTAAAGATTATTTAGTTATTATTAACTCCTACTTAGTTACCTATTTCCTCTACCCCTATCCCCTGCTCTGAACTTCCATCCCCTATCCTGTGTACCCTATCCCCTTTTTCGCTAACTCAAGATTCATCACTGCCAGCAGCTTTCCCCTTACCAGGAATTAAGCCACGTCTTCCTGGCATTTGAGAAAGAAGCAGGAAGCGACGCAAGTGCTGTAACGGTTGAGTTTCTCCTAACAATTCCAGTTGTTCTATAGCTTCTTTAAAAGTCAACTCCGAACGATAGATAATGCGGAAAGCTTTTTTGAGGATTTGGAACTCGTCAGCATCCATACCAGAGCGTTTGAGCCCCACAAGATTGAGGGTGCGTATCCGTGCCGGATTCCCTTCCACTAACATATATGGAGGTACATCTCGGTCGATACGTGCCATGCCTCCCACCATTGCTAGGCTTCCAATGTGGACAAATTGATGGACGCCCAAAACCCCACTGAGTCTTGCGCGTGACTCTATATGAACGTGACCCGCCAAAGCGACGGAGTTGGCAATTATTACAGAATCTTCAATAACACAGTTATGACCCACATGGACATAAGCCATAAGCAGGTTTCCATTACCAATGCGAGTTTCTTCACCTGCACCAGTTGCTTTATTAATGGTGACGTATTCTCGAATTGAGTTATCGTTGCCAATTTTGACCCAGCTATATTCGCCAGAGTACTTTAAATCTTGAGGTTCCATGCCAATAACGGCACCTGGAAAAATTCGGTTTCGCGCCCCAATTTCCAAAGGTCCTTCTAATACAGCGTGAGCGCCAATTACGGTTTCGGGACCAACTGTGACGTGCCCTCCTATCACAGCATAGGCACCGACTTGCACTGTAGGGTGCAATTCCGCATTAGGATGAATGACAGCAGTAGGATGAATTAGCGTTTTCAAGGGTGCATCTCCAGAGAAGTCTTGAGTGCTGAGAGTTTATATATCAGTAGCAAATTGTAATTTTTGCTACATATGTGTGTGAGGGCGTCGAAATTTGAGCAAGATGCTGTTGTGGCTTATTTATTTTACTGATATCCTTGTTTGGGATTCAGAAAAGGCACGTCACGGTCGTGCCTCTACCACAAGAGCAAGCTTTTAGGTTGATAGGGAAAACATTAGTTCGCCTTCAGCCGCAAGCTGGCTGTCAACTTCGGCACGCGCTTGCATCTTACCGAAACGACGTTGTTTAACCCACATCAGTTCCACTGTCATGACCAGTTGATCGCCTGGTACAACCTGACGGCGAAAGCGAACTTTATCTATGCCTGCAAAAAGAAAGAGCCCACCCTCAAATTCTGAGAGTTGAGTGAGGACAACACCACCCACTTGCGCCATTGCTTCTACAATCAGCACTCCTGGCATAATGGGCTGTCCGGGAAAATGTCCTTGAAACTGGGGTTCATTAAACGTGACGTTTTTAATGCCTACTGCTCGTTTGCCCGGAACATATTCAATAATTCGATCTACAAGTGCAAACGGATATCGGTGAGGTAGCAGTTTGTGGATATCTTCTACTGTAAAAATGACTTTGGAGTCAGTTTTGTTTGTAGTGGTATCATCTGGCTGGTCAGTAGATGTTGGCGTGGAAACATCAATGGTATTCACTTGTTCGGTGACGGTTGACATCGATCTTGTTGTTTTTCTGTATTGGTTTATGTCCGTAGGTGCTCGATCTGAACCTCCCCTTAGTCATTTTTGATTTGAGATTATTATTTGGTAAGTTGTCAATTGTTTTAATACTTACCGAGTGGTAACTACTAACCACTAACCACTAACCAGTCCCAAATCTAAAATTTTTTGTGCCAGTTGAATGTGTAAATTGTGGCTGGCTTTGTACGCTAAGACATGAGCGCAGGGGAAAGTACCTAGTAAACTCAAATCTCCTACTAAATCCAAAATTTTATGACGTACTGGCTCATTTGCAAATCTTAATGGTGGATTTAGCCAACCATCGGGTCCGCAAACGAGAGCATTATCAAGGTTTCCACCTTTAATTAAACCTGATTGTTGTAACTGTTCAATCTGATGCAGTAACCCAAAAGTACGAGCCGGAGCAATTTCAGTTAAAAAACTTTCCATAGAGTTTGCCCTATCGCTGCTCAACAACCAACTATGCCATTGATTTCCAATAGCAGGCAAGTCAAAATCAATACCGTAGCTAAAACGGGTTTCTGCTGATGGAAGGGCACAGACAAAAGCGTCTCCCTGACGCACCCAAATGGGTCGATCCACAACTGGGAGAACTTTGTCTTGAGTTAGAGGTTGTGACACTAAGCCAGCAGATGCGATCGCCGTTGCCCACAACTTTGCCGAACCATCTAGAAGCGGAACCTCCGGACCATCAATCTCAATCCGAGCATTATCTACTCCCATAGCCGCAAGAGCTGCTAGCAAGTGTTCCACTGTGCGAACACAAGCTTCTCCCTTGCCCAACTGAGTGGAAAGTACAGTTTGATTCACAGCTGCCACTTGTGCTGGAATTATCGGAGTGTTTGGCAAATCGACTCTTACGAAGTAACGTCCGCTTCCTACCTCAGCCGGTTGTATCCGGACTTGGGTAGTTACACCGCTATGCAGTCCCACTCCTGTTTGGGTAATTTCTGATGCTAAAGTATGTAGCATTTTGTCCTTTGTCATTTGTACGAGTGTCCTTTGTCACTTGTCTTGGTCATTTGTCCTAACCAATGACTAATGACTAATGACTCTCTAAAATCTTTCCCCAATACCAAAGTTAATACGGCTGTCTCCATCATCATTAACACCGTAGTCAATACGAATCGGACCCAAAGGAGATTGCACGCGCACCCCAATACCAAAACCGTACCCACTACCGTTCTTATTCAGCAACTCAGCAGACCTAGTACTCGTTCCTAAATCGGAACCGACATCAAAAAACAGGGCTCCACTGACTACAGAGAACACGGGGAATCGATATTCAACAGATGCTTGGACAAAACTGCGCCCACTGCCCAAGCCTCCCTCTTCATAACCCCGAACAGAGTTGCTACCACCAAGAGTAAAAGCTTCGTAAGGAGGTAAGTCACCAAGTATAGTTCCGGCTTGAACGTTAAAGGCAAGGGTTTCCGGTCCTTTGGTAAAGTTCGTAAAATTGACAGGGAGGTATTGGCTGTAGCTACCGCGCAATCTGGTGAGCAAAATAGTCCCCAGTCCTATGGGTACAGATTGGTCAACACCAAATCGGAGGAAGGAACCGCTTGTCGGTTGCAAGGGATTATTTCTGAGGTCACGCGCCAGTCCCAATTGCACTAGCAGCAAATCGTCTCTACCTTCCCCAGATTCACTGAGTTCAACAAACTCATTTGTACCCTCAAGACGTCCCACGCTTCTAGTATCGCCATCACTATCTCTGATAGTCACTCTCTGGTATTGCAAACCAGCTGAAGCCGTCCATTCCGACCTTTCAAAGGGATTTCTGGATAAGGGACGGGTGAAGTTAACCCCACCACCCAAGCGTATAACACGGGGTGTATCACCGTCCTCATTGGGGTTTAAGGGATTGCTAACAGTTTCGATATCTTCATCATCGCCCTCAAAAATCAACGAAATTGACCTGCGGCGGAAAATATTGGTTGTATAAGAAGTACGGTAAGGGTCACCAGCGATCCAAGGGTCTGTAAAGCGGAGGTCAAATAACAATTCCCTGATCCCTAGCTGTACCTCAGCACCCAGTTTTTGATTTCGTCCATTCAGGTTTTGCTGCTGATAGCTGATAGTACCAAACAAACCACTGGCAGAACTAATACCAGCACCTGCTGCGATAGAACCACTGTTGCGCTCAACGACATTGACCACTACATCCACTTTACTGGGGTCTGTACCGGGGTCAAGGGAAACATTTACATCTTCAAACAACCCCAGTCCAAACACCCTCTGCAAATCCCTTTGCACTGTATTGCGGTTGAAAACCGTTCCTGGTTTTAATTGCAGTTCTCTCGTTACGATATAGGGTTGTGTCCGTCCGCGAATTTGTTCTCCCTTTTCGTTTGTTGTTTGACCTTCTTTATTGCGGAACTGAACTCGAATATCTTCTACCACACCTTCGGCTACTTGCAGCGTCACAACTCCATTTTCAGAAACTTGAGGTGCCCCAATCACGTTTGCAAGTGCATAACCTTGTTCTTGATAGCGCTTGGTTAATTGCTTGATGCCTTCCTGCAAATCACGCAAATTAAGAATTCTGCCGTACTGCTCTTTAAAGATTGTCTCTACAGTATCAGCAGGTAGTACAGACGCCACACCAGTACCTGGGTTTGCTTGTAATTGTACTTTGGTCAGGACAGGGTTAGGTTGTACAACGAAACTTACCCGTACACCCAGGGGAGTATCTTCTGGTACTGCTTGAACATTAGAGAAGAACCCTGTGGCAAAGACAGCGTTAATATCTTCTTGCAGCTGAGAACGAGTTGTCGTTCTACCTGGTTGGGTACGAATTGCTCTGTAGATTTGATCTTCTAACTCGGTTGCTATCGGTTGTCCAGCCTCAGATCGAATCAGAACTTCAGATACTAGCACGCGGGGTTCTGCTGCGGCTGGGGCTTGGTCTGATGGAGTTTCCTGTTGATTTTGTGGCGGTGCTGAGTCAAATGTAGGCGGGGCTGTATTCTCTGGCGTTGTGTTACCAGAAGGTTGAGACGGGGTTTGTTGTTGAGTTTCCGGGGATGGGGTTTGTTGAGTGTCTGGGGATGGGTTTTGTTGTTGAGTGTCTGGGGATGGGGTTTGTTGTTGAGTGTCTGGGGATGGGGTTTGTTGTTGAGTTTCTGGGGATGGGGTTTGTTGTTGAGTTTCTGGGGATGGGGTTTGTTGAGTACCCGATGGCTGGTTTTCCAGTAAAGGTGTTTGCTGGTTATTTTGTGCTGGTTCCTCACTGGGTTGATTGGTATCTTCCGGTGTACTGGTACCGGGAGTTGATGGTAATTGTTGTTGGGTACTGGGGGGCTGATTTTCTGGAACTGGAGCTTGTTGCAGATTTTGTGCCGTTTTTGATGTTATGGAAGTTGGCACTATCACTTCTGGCTTTGCCACCGATCTGGGTGAAGCCGGGAATACCCCAACAACAACGTGCCCCAGATCTTTTGCAGATGTTGTGACCTCTGCTGTTTGTTCTGTATTTGAACTTTTGACCGTTTGTGCATTTCCACTCAGCGAACTGCCCAATGGGGCTGCGATCGCGACAACTGTAACTATAACGGGAGATAAGCGCATTTTATTTAGATTCCTCTTCACGTCCACACACCATCACAAGGCAGTCATGCTTATATGCGACCTGTATAAAGTAAAAATTATATTTTTACTTTTGCCTTTCTAATTTATATGCCAAATTGCAAAAGGCAAAAGTCAGCAAGGTCATTTGTTTTTCTTTTTTATGAGTTCTCCACCGCTTTCAGCACTCTTTGTAATACCTCCTGATAGGCATCCTCTACATTACCCAAATCCCGACGGAAACGGTCTTTGTCTAGTACCCTGCGATTTTGGTCATCTCCTGCGGAATTATCCCACAATCGGCAGGTGTCGGGGCTAATTTCATCTGCCAACAGTATCTGCTGTTGTGAATCCAAGCCAAACTCTAGTTTAAAATCTACTAAGGTAATGTCACAGCGTTGGAAAAAGTCGCAGAGAAAATTGTTGATTTGCAATGCTAGATGGGTAATCCTTTCCACTTGTTCCGGTGTTGCTAACTCCAATAGGAGTATGCGATCGCCTGTTAATAAGGGGTCGCCTAGCTGGTCGTTTTTGTAGTAAAAATCTACCAATGGCTGTTTCAGCACAGTTCCTAAGGGTAATCCGGTTTGTTGACATAAACTTCCGGCGGCAATGTTCCTGACAACGACTTCTAGGGGCAGAATCTTAACTGCCTTGACCCGCATTTGATTGGGAGCAGGATTGTCGATGTAATGTGTTTTAATGCCATGCCCTTCCAGGTGTTGAAACAGCTTGCTGGAAATGCTACAGTTAATGATCCCCTTACCCTCAATACTGCCACGCTTTTGGGCGTTGAAAGCAGTTGCAGCGTCTTTAAAGTCAGCTAGTAAGATATCAGGATCGTCTGTCGTAAAAAGGATTTTTGCTTTTCCTTCGTATATTTTTTTTTGAGCAGACATGGTCCAAGGTAAATTTATATAGAACGTCAAGTGGCTTTAATAGTTGTAAGCTAAATCATTTTATCTCCAAAGGTGTAGGGATTAAGGGCTAGTTTCCAAACCTGCCCATATGGGATAACGGTATGAACAAAATAATTCACCAGGTTTTACATTAAATAAAGTAGTATTTCTCCTCACAAAAAATTTTAATAATTTTTGATAAACGAAATGCTAGAATGAAGCAGAAGTGTATATATTAATACAATGTTTTTGACGTTTTCCAGTCACGTTGAATAAAATAATCAGTTACACACAAATACCGTAATGAGCAACGACCCAATCAAACTTGCTCTTATTCGCTTCAAACAGTGAGGTTTTAACCAACGGAGAAAACAATGGTTAGCAATAAAGACAATTTTATCTACCCACGCGGACGTTACTACGGCCAGGTAAAGCCAGAAAATTTGGTTTTCAACGCCAATTTACAGGAATTTGCCCAAAGAGTCAGTTATATTTGTAACTTAGAAACAGCGGGTAAAGTATCACCAGAAGAAGCTTACGAACAAGTAAAAGCTCTTTGGCAAAGTTTGAAACAGTCAAAAAAAGAACTGGGTATAGGTGAAAACCCTTTTCATACTGATGGAGGTAATATTGAAGAAACTTAGGAGTTATGAATTTTGCTTTCTTAACTCCTTTGTCTTTACTTAGTTATCATTGTCCAAACCCCATCCCAAAATTCACCAGGAGGGTGATTCAGGTAATTACGAGCACGTTCTAGATGGATCTCAACAGCTTGATCTCTAGGTCGGATTTTTTGAGCAACTTTAAATAACTCAATTGCTTTTTGAAACGCCCGTTCCTTGTAAGCAGTGCGTCCTTGTTGGTAAAAGGACAAAAACTCTTGAGTATTATCATCTAAAGCAATACTGCGATCGCCGATCAATTCGTAAATATAAACTGCTTGATGTTTTCCTTTGACCCTAATCTTGTCTAATTCGCGTACCCAGATGCGATCTCCACATAGTTGATAAGTAAATTCACTTAAAATGATGTCACAACCATATTCCTTAGTCACTCCTTCCAAGCGAGAACTCAAGTTTACGCCATCTCCGATAGCAGTGTAATCCATCCGTTTTTGAGAACCAATATTACCAGAAACGACTTCCCCAGAACTAATTCCGATACCAATATGGATTTGCGGCTGTTCTTGGATAATACGCCGTCTATTGAATTCTGCCAGTCTTTGCCGCATTTCCAAAGCTGATTGAACCGCCCTCCAAGCATGATTGTCTGTAAGTGGAAGCGGCGCACCAAACACTGCCATTAAAGCATCACCAATAAATTTATCCAAAGTCCCTTCGTGATTAAAAACCGCCTCAACCATCGTTTCAAAATACTGATTCAGTAGGGAGACTACTTCAGCGGCTCCTAAATTTTCTGTTAACGTAGTGTAACCTCTGATATCAGAGAATAAGATAGTGACTTCCTTGCGTTCGCCCACCATTAAGGCGTCGTCTCCAAGTGCCATAACTTGTTCTGCTACACGGGGAGTTAAGTAGCGGTACATGGTAGTTTTCATTCTTTTTTCTTGGCTAATATCTTCTAAAACCACCAAACCACCTCGAACTCCACCTTCTGGATTCGTCAGGGGGTTGACCGTAAGATTAATGCTGCGATCGATTTTCTTGACTTTGGATTCGTGGAGGAAAGAAGAAGACGGCGCGAGAGATTGATTCCAGGGAATAAAAATGTGTGGGTTGCTGCGTTCCGGTATAACCAAAATGTAGATAAGTGGTTCCTGTAAAGAAGTTGTGTGGGATGTATCCGCATACAAACCTACTGTTAAGCTTTGTTCTGGTACATAATGTCTTGCACCATATTTCAGGCTATCTTGCAACCTGTGTTGCAAATTTTCAATAGGTACAACTTCCCAGACTAAACGACCAGTTAAATTCTGTTCCCAAAGATTCTTAGTATTTTTACCGTTTGGTTCTCCCAAAGGACAACCCAACAATTCTAGAGCTGCATCATTAATAGTAACAATTCTTCCTTCCATATCCGTAGATATTACGGCATCAGAAAGACTTTGCAAAATATCTTTTTGATACTGTTTTTCTAGCAATACATTTTCAAACAAACGAGCATTTTCTAGAGCAATTCCTGCTTGAATATTAAAAGCTCGCATAAATTCTTCATCAGAAGCGGTAAAACTGCTTTGTTGCTTGTTAATTAACTGTGTAACACCAATCAATTCATTAGCAGAATTAAACACTGGCAAACATAAAATATTACGAGTCACATAACCCGTTTTCCGATCTGTACTTGGATCGAAACGCGGATCTTTGTAGGCATCAGGAATATTTAAGGCTTCACCAGTAGATGCTACATAGCCAGCAATACCTTTATTAGCAGGCATACGAATTTCCATCATAGTTTTGCCATCAGCCGCTGCGACCTTAGTCCACAATTCCCCCATCTCTTTCCGATATAAAAACAACGTACTGCGGTCTGCCTGCATTAAAAGCAGTCTTAAATGCAGTTCTTTAATTCAAGCTGTCTCGGATTTGGATGATTCCTACAAAGTTGTTGCTTTTATAGATGCTGATGCAGTCGTCCATCAAGATTGGTTGCGTGAATTGGTCAGCCCTTTATCCCATCCTAAAATTGGAGCAACAACAGGTAATCGTTGGTACTTACCCACAGGTAAGTATTGGGGATCGTTGGTGCGTTATATATGGAACATATCTGCAGTTCTACAAATGTCCCTTTACCGGATTGCTTGGGGTGGAACTTTAGCTCTCAAAACAGAAACGATCCATCAAATAGGGCTATTAGAAAAATGGGGGCAAGCCTACAGCGAAGATACTATGATTCACAGCGTCCTGGCAACACATGGGATGCAGGTCAAATTTGTGCCTTCTCTGTTAATTCTCAATCGTGAGGAGTGCGATTTACCTAGGTTATTTGGATGGCTCAAGCGTCAGCTGCTAACTTCTCGTCTTTACCACCCTTGGTGGTGGGCTGTCGTTGCTGACTCCTTCTTAACTATACTGTTACCCAATGTGGTTTTGGTGCTGTGTCTGACAGCGTTATGGACAAAACAATTGAATATCGCAGCTGTATGCTTTGCTGCCTTTGGTAGTTATACAGCGACATTACTGTTGCTGGTAATAACCTTAGAGAAAGAAGTACAGCAAATTCTTCGCAAGCACTATCAGCAGGGAACACAGTTGTCAGCTGTCACAGTTATCAAAATGTTGGTGACAATTCCGCTGACACAGTGGGTATATGGATTAGCTATGATGTTTTCCTTGTGGATGCGAAAAGTCAACTGGCGCGGTGTTACGTATTTGATTAAAAGTCCTTGGGATGTTCGTTTACTGGAATACCGTGCTTATCAAGGATTAGATAATTCTGACGATAAAAAAGTTTCTATCTAAAATGAACAACCAACCTCTTCGGATTGCAATTTTTACAAGTTTGTATGCACCGTTTTTAACTGGTGTTTCTGTAGCCGTACACCAACGAGTTCGGTGGTTATTACAGAAAGGGCATGAAGTTTTTCTCATTCACCCTCAAATTAACGATTGCTATCCCGAATATATTGGCAATCGTCCCATGCCTGGGCTGGATGAGTTAAAGCCTTTCCCAAATTTTTCCTCCTATGCTTTTCCAACGCAGCCACTGATATTTTATAAGTCTCTTCCCCAACCATTACACTATCGCCATTGGAGTGATACGAAGTTAATGGAAGAGTTTCAACCAGACATTATAGTGGTTGAAGAAGCACCGCAAATGAGAGGGTTTTACTCACTTTATTTACAAGGTTACGGTCGCCCAATTGGAAGTGACTATGCAAACCGCACGGGTACCCCAATCGTTTCTCTTTTCCATACTGATATCATTGCTTATATACGATATTACTTGGGCGATCGCGTATTCAGCTTGATTCGTCCTATCCTTCCTTTCTTAGTGAAGCAGTTCAGTGAAGTTTACGATTTCAATTTCTTTCCTTCTCGCGAACAACTTGCCAAGTATCAACAGCTAAAATCTCAACGCAGCCAATATCTCCCCTTTCAAGGAATTGACTGTCAAAAATTTAATCCGACAAACATCTGTTACGACCCTATTCCTGACGATCGTAGACCAACCCTCCTGTTTGTCGGGCGCATTACCGCAGAAAAGAATGTTTTTCAACTTCTAGAAGCCTATGCCATAATTGCTGCTAGAATTGCCGATGTTCATTTGATTGTTGTTGGTAGGGGTCCCCAAGAAGAGGAATTTCGCCAACAAGCAGAAAAGTTCAAATCTGGTGTGACTGTCTGGGGTGAGTCTCATGGAACAGAACTTTTGGGTTTGTATGCTCGTGCCGATTTATTTGTAAACCCCTCAACTACTGAAAACTTTTGTACGGCAAATAACGAAGCACTCGCCTCAGGAACCCCTGCGATCGCTGCTGTTGCCACCTCTACCTCAGAGCAAATTATACCCGGTTACAATGGCTTCCTAGCTGAAGCTAATAATCCACATGATTTAGCTGACAAAATCATCACAATTCTTCAAAATCCCAACCTCAAAGAAGAGATGTCTCAAAATGCCCGCCTTTCGGTACTTGAATTTGATTGGTCAGTATGCATGAAAAAGTTTGAGACAAAACTATACGAGGTTATTCGAGCATCGAAGACACTGGACGCACAACCTTCTTCATTCGTTAGTTAAAGCGTCAGTACAGGAATCACAATTTCGGTTTAGCACGACCAAAGGGGCTGACACAATTCTTGTGCGAGCCCTAATTTTATGAAAAAATGTAAATACTCCAGAAAACCTGATAACAGATGACAAGTAACTGAGGACGACCTTCTCCACTTACCTTTTTTCATACCAACCGACTGAATTGCGTGGGATTACTGTACCAACGTTCTAGCAAAGTTTTTAGGATATGGAAAAAATAGTGGAGAACTATAATGGTTTTAAAAAAAATAGAAGAATTGCGGTTATCGGTGCTGGCATATCAGGAATTGCAGCAGCGCACGTACTCAAAAAGAATGGATATGAAACTGTTGTTTTTGAGAGGTCTACAGAAATTGGTGGTGTATGGACTGAAGCGTACCCCAAAGTTCGCCTTCAGAACATCAGTTCACAATATCACATATCCGACTTTCCTTGGCCTTTTACACCAGATTTCAACCCGACAGCGTTACAAGTTGTACAATATTTGCGTGCGGCAGTCAATACATTTCAGATTGATGTTCGCCTCAAACACGAAGTTTTTGCACTTGAAGAACAAGAGGATGGTTGGCGAGTGCGGTTCCAAAACAACGACGGTTGTCACGAAGAGACATTTGAATATGTTTTGGTTGCCGTAGGTCATTATACCCAGAAAAAACATCGTCCAACATTTCCGGGAGAAGCAGAATTCATCGGTAAAGTTGTTACAGCTCTAGATATCAAATCCCTCGACATTTTCAATGACAAGCACGTTGCAGTCGTAGGATTTGGGAAGAGCGCTATCGACATGGCTGTGTTTGCGGCGCAGCGTGGTCAGCAAATACACCACGTATTTCGTACACCCAGATGGCTAGTGCCACAAAAGATTTTGGGTTTCCACTACACTTATGCTTTGTTCAATCGGATAAATTCTGCTATGATTCCAAGTTGGGCACATCCAACCATAGCAGAGCGCTTCCTCCATACCCGTCTCAATTTCATTGTCTCCGGTTTTTGGAGCCTAATTGAGTTTATTTTGCGATTACAAATTCAACGTATCGGTTTTGGTAAAGGTCAATCTGCTGCAAGTAGATTAAAAGCCATACAACCAACACATTCTTTAGTTCCTGACTTGCGTGCGGCTACCGCTATAGCACCAGATGCTTATTATAGATTTGTGGCTGAGGGTCGGATACAACCACATCATGCACAATTGTCCGGTTTTTCTCGGGAAACGATAAAGTTGGAGCAGGGGGAGGAAATCCACTGCGATGTTGTTGTATTATCTCTAGGTTCGCAGACTCCAGTTTTTCCCTTTCTGCCCGAAAAATATCGACATCTGCTGGAGGTTCAAAAGGATGGGGTACAACTGTACCGACACTTAATCCACCCAAGAATTCCCAATCTTGCTTTTGTAGGTTTCAATCATGGGTTTTTACACGTACCTGCCGTCGAAATTAGCACACTTTGGCTTAGCGCTTATCTAGAAGGCGAGCTTGAATTGCCCTCGGTTGAAAAGATGGAGCAAGACATTGAAGAAGTCCGACAATGGAAGAATGCATATATACACTTTGAACCCGCACGTGGATGTGGGGTTAACGTCCGTTGCCAGAAATACATAGACATCTTGCTTCAAGATTTAGAGGTCTCGAGCTACAGAAAAATGCCCAATATTTTTGCGGAGATTTTTGAGAGATACAATTGCTCTGACTACAAAAATGTCTTTGAAGAATATAACCGCAATAAAACAAGCCGGACAACACCTCTGCATCCGCTTGCAATTCCGACTTGAGATTCTCCTTGCTTGAGATAGACTAATCTCCTGTAATAAAAACCGTCATTTTCCACTGCCCCTGCTTGTTTTCAAACCGAGCACGATATCCCGCAGGATAGTAGGCATAACGGCTTGAAATGTAGCCTTGTTGACCCGCAGGAGTGATAATCGGTTGCCAGCCGTCAAAGGTTTGTTGTTCCTGCTGTTGCTGTTGAGTCAGACGAGAAAATCCAGTCGGATTGGATTTAACAACTTCATCCGATAAAACTCCAATGACTTGGCTATCATTGCGCGGTTGTGCGCGAACATTAATATTTTCACCCACGATGTAAACATCGCTAAAAGGATCGCCTAAGGAGGCTTGAGACACATGCGGGCATTGGTAGGCATTTATCTTAACTCCCGGTGGCGCTTCATAAGGGGTACAGCCAATACTGATGATTCGCTCCAATCGCGTCCAGGAAAGTGAGTTGGGATTGTCAAATCTGAGTGAACTAAAAGGGATTGGAGATCCAAAGGTAATTTTAATCTTTGGATCTGCGATCGCACGAATAAATTTAGCATCGCGCTCGCGAATTGCCTGCTTTAAACGCTCGCGAAACTGGTAGAAGGAACTGCTAGAAGGAACTCGATCGCGCAGTTTAAAAGGACGACGAGGGTAGGACATGGCTTGTGCAGTAAATTTTGGTTGATAAACTGTGTTGTCTGTTGGTTGGCTCGTGCCAAACAGAAACAGGTTTGCAGTGTGACCTACAAGGAAGCGATTTGTCATGCTCTGACAGCCCACTAATAACAGCATTAGCGGCACAATACTTTTAAACTTCAGAAAATGGAATTTCATAGCATTTGCGGAAATATATAAGTTAAGTTTGGAGGTAACATAAATATTGACGTTTTAAATGATGAATGGGTGGCGATCGCTATCAAGATGAAGCGCTGCAAGATACCCGACTTCTTACGATAAGTTGGGTATCTGACCAATATTAGAAATCCCAAAATCCAAGCCTCTTGACTTTTTACTTAAGTAAGTGGGCGGGAATCAACAAAATTACGTTACAAAATGTAAATGCATCTGAAACCCTTATCAATGACAAATGACTAAGAACGACCCTTACTAGTTACATTTTTTCTTACTTAGTACTTTGCCCGGAAACTTGTTGAATCTGCTCGGTAAAGTATTCTTCATCGTGCTTGAGTTGTTGAGCAATCTCCAGCCCTTTTTGAAAGGCTTTGAGTGCTTGCGGATAGTCCTTACGTTGCACGTGAATTTGCCCAATTTGGTCATAAGCAGTCATCAAACCATAAGAATTGGCAGATAATTCTTCTGCTTGCACTAGAATTTGGCTTGCCTGCAACGCTTCCTGGATTTGACCCTGAGAACGGTAAAGGGCAATTAACTTCCGCAAAATCTCTCCAGCACGAACGTACTGCTGTAACTCCCAAGCAGTCATATACGCCACTTGGTAGTTCGCGAATGCTTCCTGAAGTAAACCGGGATTATCCTTTGCTAGGGCTTCGTAATTTGAGGCAATTTCCTGCTTCAAATCTGGTAACTGGGCGAAGTTATTCTCGCTTTGGTAAATTTTTGCTAGCTGATTGCGTACTCTTAAGGAGTTTTCAGGTTGTTTTGCTTGGTCGTAAATGTATGCTAGCTGCTTTAAGTATGCTATCTCGTTAATGCGATCGCCTTGAGAAGAAGCTAAAGCAAGTAATTTCTCATAAGTCCCGCCGGCGGATGGATAATCAAACCAGCTTAAATGGGTTTGCCCAATGGTCTTGAGAGTCTCAACCTCTGCTGCGGCATCTCCAAGCTGTCGTACCGATGCTAAAATTTGGTCGTAAACTGCCAATGCCAATTTAGGAGAACGTACTTGCTGGTAAGCTTGACCTAGAGCTTGCAAAAATTGTAAATCGGCAGTGTTTTGAGTTTGTGATTGTTTTTGAACGGTTTGCAATCGCTGTGTAATATACTGTACTTCTTGGCGATTGTTTGCATTCCATGCGATCGCTCCCACTCGTGACAGTGCCTCTACTTCAGCCAACGGTCCTAAAAAGCGACGCAAGCGCAGTTCCCGATTCCAAATATCGAATGCTCCTATCTCATCCCTTGCTTGCATTTTAGCCGCAGCTTGCTGATTCAACTCATCCAAGGATGCCTCTAACTGCTGGCGTTCTTCCGGGCTGAGAGGTCGTTTGTCCTTCGGGGAACGCGGACGCAGGGGGTCTGGCGTGTTAATTTCTAGGGGATTTGGGGGGAATTTATCTGGCAGTTGAGGCTTTTTACTTGCCGCCAACGTCAACGAACTACAGAAAATAAATAATGTAGCAGTTGCAGTTAAAGTAAGACCTAAGCGCCGTAACATGGCTGTTGTACCTTTGAGTTGCATCGGGAATGGCTAATAGCTAGTTCTTAATTGCTAACTGTAGCCGTAAGCTATGAGACTTTGACGTTGGTCAGCAAAAAATTCTCCTGAAAAAAAGAGTAACTACAGTTTTACAATACTTTATACAGGATTTTTGTTTTGTCAAGCTCTAAAGCTAAATTTTTGCAATCCAAAGTCTAAAATTCAAAGTTGACATAATGACGAATTCTACACATATTGCCACTTTAGCCCGGTGGATGGCAGCTGATTTCAGCAATCAAGAACAAGCTTTTGAAAATCCGCCTTTTTTTGCCCATATTCGCGTGTGTATGCGCCCTCTTCCCCTATCCGTTTTATCTGGGGTTAGTTTTTTTGTCGAACAAGCCTATGATTATCTGCTGGATGTTCCCTACCGCGTTCGAGTCTTAAAGTTGATCGACGCAGGGGACCACATTGAAATCGAAAACTATTCTGTGAAAGAAGAAAAAAACTTCTACGGGGCGTCCCGCAATCTCGAACGCCTCCAAACCCTAAAAGCTGGTGATTTGGAAAAACTGCCAGGTTGCAACATGATTGTAGAGTGGACAGGTCACAGCTTTCAAGGCAAGGTAGAACCAGGAAAAGCGTGCATTGTCTACCGTAAAGGGCAAAAAACTTACCTTGATAGTAACTTTGAAATTGATGAAGCAAAATTCATCAGTCGCGATCGCGGACGCGACCCGGAAACCGATGAGCATATTTGGGGGTCTGTCGCAGGACCATTTCATTTTGTTCGCTGGGCTAGTTTTGCTGATGAAGTGAAGTTGGCAACCAATGGGTAACGGATACAACAAATAGTCACAAAGCGGTTATTGCCCACCTTCTTTAAAGGGTGGGTAAACCGCTTCATAATCCAAAATCTAAAATATAAAATCCATCTATCAACCTATTTTTCATACTTTATCCTTTATCCTTCATCCTTATTTAATACCCTGTTGCTGCCAAGTCCAGCTTGTAGGAAAAAGGAAATCGTTCAACCGACGACTCCCAAGTTCCATCTGGATAAAGTTTTAGCAAACGGAATCCAGGTGGTTTTTGGTCAAGGGCAAACTTTGTGCTTCCTGGCGCAAATTGTATGGAAGTTGAGGGAGTTCCCAAGTAATGGACTTCCTTGCGTTGCTGATGAAATTCCTGATGTATGTGTCCAAACAAAACCAACTTCACTTGTGGGTGACGGTCAAGTACAGCAAACAATTCTTGCGAATTTTGTAGGGTGCTGGTATCTAGCCAATAAGAATTCACCTGGAAAGGTGGATGGTGTAAGGCTAATAGCGTAGGCTTATGAGCTATCATTTTTAATTGGAGGTCTAACCAATCCAAAGTTCCTGCTGGCAAATAACCGTGGACACATCCAGGTACAGTGGAGTTAAGTAGAACAAAATTCCATCCCCCACGCTCGAAAGACTTGCGCCGAGAAACTAAACCCAAATTGAGAACCTGTTCCATTGCCATCGCACAGTCATGATTTCCTGGTAACCAGTAAGTTGGTACTTCCAGTGGACGCAACAGGTTTTGCACTGTTTCATAAGATTCAAGACTACCGTCCCCAGACAAATCTCCGGTAAGTAGTAGTAAATCAAGTTCAGATTGCAGTTTCTTCAACTGCTGAATTGCTGCTTGAAAAGATAAAGTCGTTGGCATTCCAAGCAATCGTTCATTCTCATCTGCAAACAGGTGCATATCTGACACCTGTGCGATTGACACGGGAAAAACTGGATTCATTGTTGCTGATAACAGTTTAGGCTTTATATGCTAGTTTCCTTCATGAGGATAACAAATTGTAACTAAAGTTGCTCTATTTAGTCCGATCTCAGGTAAATATCATATATTTTTTAAATTATTCTGTTCTCGATTCTATAAGCTTTCCATAACTTATATCTCCTCTTTTTTTATCCGTAATCCACGCAAAACAATTTTTTAATTATACTAATCATTGAAATGATTTATTTTTTTACTTATTCTAAAATACTATATTAAAAATTCTTATGAATGCAAAAAAGATTAAAGAAAAGTGTAATCGATTTTATTTGAGAAGGCAAAAATATAGCGCTTCTCACTTGAATCACATACAGCGCGATAGCTTCGCTCCTGCCCTCTGGGCAGATCGACACAATGTAGGGGCGTTAGCGTAGCTTGCCGACAGGCATACGGTTGAAAGCCCTCCAACGTGTATTGCAGAAAGGAAATATGTAATTTGTGAAAATTGCGATATGCAAAAAGAAACCCAGTTTAAAGAACCGGGTCTCTTAGCTTTTATCAATCGTTTAGGACTGCTGTATAGCCAAATATCTGAAACCCAGCCTGCGAAAAAGCAAAGGGCTGGTAACGCTATTGCCGGAATTTTCTCATCAGTACACCGACGAAAATAAACTCAACTATGTAAACAAATGTGAAGCGGTTATTTTTTACGACTAACCACCAACCACTAACCACGATCTACTTATGGCTTTTGTGTAGCTATTGCTAATTTTGCACCCTCTACTCGCCGTACCCGATCCATCACTGCCACAACTTGACCGTGATTGACCCCTTCATCGGCGTTTAATACAACCATCACCTGCTGTTCTGGCTGAACTTTTTGTCTCACTGCACTCTCTAACTGTTCCAAAACAATCTCCTGCTTGTCCAGAAATACCTGACCCGCCTTATTGATTGTTACTGTGAATTGTGCGGGACGTTCGGCTTGTCCGGTTGCAGCTTTAGGTAAATTTACTGGCAAACCTTGCGATCGCGTTAAAAACAGCGTTGACATAATGAAAAATGTCAAAATCGCAAAGATCACATCTATCATTGGTACGATGTTAATTTGCGCTGGAATATCCGGTTCATCTTGCAGACGCATAGGTTTTTCCTCCCCGTTCGTAGCGACGGCGATAAAGTAACTCCAACTGACCACCATACTCCTGAATGAGTGCTATTTGCCGTTGATAGAGACCTCTAAAAGTATTGGAAAATAGAAGTGTAAAAATAGCAACAATTAATCCCGACGCAGTAGAAACCAATGCTTCACTGATACCAGCCGTTACTCCTGCTGTTTTAGTTCCTCCCACATCACCAAGATTGAGAGAGGCAAAAGAGACAATGAGCCCTAAAACAGTTCCAAGAAGCCCTAACAGGGGTGCCAGAGAGATGATAGTATCGAAAATATTCTGAAAGCGCTTAAGCAAAGGTATCTCGGCTTGTGCTTCACTTTCTAAAGCCAAACGAAATTCGTCTGGTGTTGGTTCCTCTAACTCTAGAGCAGTAAGAAAAATGCGTGCCATTGGTAAATCTGCATTTTTCCGCAATTTATCTATTGCACCAACGACATTGTCCAGACGATAAAGGTTCAAGACTTCCTTGACCACGCGGCTTTGTCGGGTATTAACCATGACCCAAAATCTCACGCGTTCAATAATTAAAGCCACTCCTAGAACCGAAAATGCCAGCAGGGGCCACATCACCACACCGCCTGCCGCAAACAGATTTTGAATTCCCATGTGCTGTCTCTTAAGCCTCTAGATTTTGATCAGACTACCAGATTAGGGGACAAAGCTGATAGAAGTTCTCAATATAAATTAAAAGAAATGACAATCCATGTCAAACGGCAAGTGGTAGTAAAATCTGAAATTCATGATTTTTTTAGCTGGGATTTTTTGCTAAAAATCCAACAAATAATGCCTTTTAGCCATATTTTCCTTAAAAATCCCTAAATAATTATCTTTGTTGTTTGATTGACATTTGTTTCTAAATGTTTTAATGTTCACTAGTTACTGATAATGGGTGGCAACAAGCTATGAGCTTTTCTGGTACAGCTCTAAAGCAGCGTGAAAGAGAGTTAAAGGCTCTTAAAACTTTTCTCATTTTTAGTCTAGTTGGCTCATTAGGACTGCACATTGGTGTTTTGGCTTCTGGTATAGTCAATCTTTTAATAAGCTCTCCAGAAATTAAAGATGAACCTATAGAAGTCATGGTTCTTGAAGACGCACCTGCTCTAGAAAAAGCCAAGCCCGTAGAAACGACTAAAGAACAAGTAAAGCCTCCTTTGGAGAAGCTACCACAAGTACCCAAACAGGAAGTTGTAGATACAATCAAAACCCAATCAGTTGAACAAATCAAACCAGTGGAGCCTCCCCCTGTAGACCCCGTGTTACCAAAACCAGAGGTGAATCCTGAACAACCAATACAACCCAGGCAGACTGTGGTCGTACCGCGAAAGCTAGAGGTGAAGCCTCAAAAAATTATCACCGCACCAGTAGAAAAGCCAATCCAAAAACTCAAACCGGAAGTTACTGAACCAACAAATATACAGAATACACCATTACCTGCTCCCTTAGCGCAGTCTGATGAAAACTTGAAGCAGACTTTAAGAGGGATAAGAGAATCTAAAGTCCCTCAAAGCGGTGGTGGCGGTGGTGGTGGCGGTGGCGGTGGTATCCCTGTTGCCACTGGCTCGGGGAGTGGCACTGTAGCTACTGGCAGTGGCGGTGGCAGTGGTACAGGCACAGGTACAGGTATTGGTAGTGGAAGTGGTTCCGGTATCGGTAGCGGCATTGGCAGTGGTAGAGGTTCGGGCATTGGCAGTGGTAGAGGTTCGGGCATTGGCAGTGGCACTGGTAGCGGCATTGGCAGTGGTACAGGTAGTGGAACACAAGTTGCAACAGCTCCCAGACCAAGACCAGCAGTGACGAAATTCGATTTCGTGGACTGCATTAAATGCGACCTCAAATATCCACAAAGGGCAGAAAGGCAGGGTATTGAAGGTAGACCGGGTATCACCTTCGATGTGGATCAAAATGGAAATGTCATTAATATCCAATTGACTCGTCCTAGCGGTCATAGGGAACTGGATGAAGCACTGGTGAGTCAAGCCAGAAAATTTAAATTAAATGCCGCAGCCGCTGGAAAACAGAATGTACAGTTGATAGCTAATTTCACCAAGCCAGGATCGCGACAAAATCGAGAAGCCTTGAAGCGTCAAAGGGAAAGAGAAGAAGCCCGCAGACAAAGACAAGCAGAAGCAGAAAAGAAAAAACGCGAGGCTGAAGCTGCAGCAGCTAGTGAAACTGAGGCAACTCCGGGACGCAGGCGGCGCACAATGATACCAGATTCTCCGGCTTCAACGAGTTCACCAACTTTACCAACATCACCGACTTTACCCTCACAACAGCCAGAAAATGCCACTCAGCAGTTAGAAAAAACACCATCTTCCAGCCCAAGTAATACAGAAGAATCTCCACGCCGCCAACGGACACTGGAGCCAGACACATCTAACAGTGAGAATAACTTACGCGATAGTTTACGTCGTTCTCAAGAAGAGCCATCACAGCCATCTCAGGTCGTTCCTTCAGATGCTGGTGGTAACTAAAAATCATTAACGTATGATGAGCAAACCAGCCACTTCTACAACCAAAAGATTTATTGCAAAGGAAGCGCTACCCCTTAGTGGCTTGATGTTGGGATTGCTGATTCTTGTGCTATGTCTGGTATTCAGCGTTACCCTTGGCGCTGCCAATATTCCTTTAGAAAAGATTTATTCTGCATTCACAAGTTTTGACGGTTCTAGAGAGCACTTGATTATCCGCACTATTAGGCTACCGCGATCGCTCCTGGCAATAATAGTGGGTGCGGCAATGTCTACAGCTGGTGCGATAATGCAAGGTATCACTCGAAACCCATTAGCTGACCCAGGTATCTTGGGCATCAACGCTGGTGCTGCGTTTGCTGTTGTGATTGCGATTTTTGCCTTTGGTGCGTCTTCGCCAAGTGTTTATATTTGGTATGCATTAATAGGTGCTGGCGTCACGGTTGTAAGTGTCTATATTTTCGCATCTCTTGGTCGTAGTGGTATCACCCCGCTCAATCTTACCATTGCGGGTGCAGCTGTTAGCGCTTTTCTGGCTTCACTCACAACAGGTATACTAATTGTCAGTCAACGCACTTTGGAAGAAATCCGCTTTTGGTTGGCTGGTTCTTTGGCGGGTACTGATGAAACTATTATTTGGCAAATCTTGCCATATATTTGCATTGGAATGATATTAGCACTTGTCTTGGCAAGGCAAATAACTATCTTGAACTTAGGGGAAGATGTTGCTAGAGGGTTAGGTCAAGAAACTTTATGGGTAAAAATAACTGCTGCGATCGGTGTCTTATTGTTAGCAGGTAGTTCAGTTGCAGCCGCAGGGTCAATTGGACTTATTGGTTTGGTAGTCCCCTATATTGCTCGCTTGCTCGTTGGGGTAGATTATCGCTGGCTTATTCCATATAGTGCCTTATTTGGAGCTATGCTACTTTTAGCATCAGATGTCGCTGCTAGATTGGTGATTCAACCGCAAGAAGTTCCTGTCGGGGTTATGACAGCTTTAGTGGGTTCGCCGTTCTTCGTTTATTTAGCCAAAACTAAGGTGAAGAAATGAAGAGCCATTCATTTGTTTTCCGTTCCAACAAGCTTGGTGTATCCTTCCGTTTTCAAAGGCGTGTTCCCATTGTTCTATTCATTCTGATAACAATAACTTTGGCAGTAATGGTGATTGCTACTTCCTTTGGGGAATATCCCACACCACCATTAGTTGTGATTCAAACAGTATTGGGAATAGACACGGGAAATCCCGATTACGCTTTTGTGATTAATACACTGCGACTGCCAAGAATTATAACTGCTTGTCTTGTCGGTATGGCATTAGCAATTTCTGGAACAATAATGCAAGGAATCACCCGCAACGGGCTGGCTGACCCCGGTATTATTGGCATTAATGCTGGGGCTGGTCTTGCAGCTGTAAGTCTAATTGTACTATTTCCCAATGTTGGGGTGGGAGTTTTACCTTTGTCGGCTTTTCTTGGTGCTTTAGCAGCTTCTTTACTAATTTACCTACTGGCTTGGGATAACGGAAGCCATCCTATTCGTTTGATATTAATTGGTGTGGCAATTGCTGCGGTAACAAGTGCTTTTACTAGCTTGTTAATAACATTTGGAAATATTGATGATGTCAGTCAGGCTTTAGTTTGGTTGGCAGGAAGTGTCTACGGAAGGAGTTGGGAACAGGTTTTTTCGTTTTTACCTTGGGTGATAGTATTTATTCCTTTAGCCTTAGTAAAAGCACCACAGTTAAATGCTTTAGCTTTAGGAGACGAAATCGCAAAAGGATTGGGGAGTCAAGTCGAATGGCAACGCAGTTTCTTATTATTAATTAGTGCAGCGCTTTCTGGTGCGGCAGTGGCAACGGCAGGAACAATTAGTTTTGTTGGGTTAATTGGCCAGATAAACCTGTGATTTTTATAGCACCGTATGGTTTAAACCTTCTAAATGATGTCAAAATGGCGTATGGAGGTTAATTTATCCAAGTAACTTATAATTAGTTTCCTGTTAGGGTAGACTTACAAGATAGCGTCACCGTTTGAATGGGCAGAAGGCGCAGTATTTGGTACCGATATAACTCAGTGCTACAACCGATAGATGTATCTACGCTATTTGAGGGTGCATTTGTCTGACCCTGATGGTAGTAGTAAGGATATTGTATTTTACCATATGAAACGCGAATTTGACGATCGCCAAGGTCAAGATGGCTTTCGCTATCTCTACTGGTGGCAAATATAAAGGTGTACCGAGTCCGTTTGTTGATTTACTTGAACTTGAGGAGTTTTATCGGCACCAGCTAAAAATTGCTTCTTCGCGTAATGATGATGAAGTTGCTTTGCTAACTCTTGCCTATGTCGAAGGTTGTGCATTCTTTGAACAACGTTTGAAAATATAGAATTTAGCGGATTCTGGCTAGGAGTCGGCGTTAACTTTTCGTCATGGCGAACTAACCCGGTAGACGCAGCGCCGCCCACCTGCAACAATATGCTCGGTTCTTTCAACAACGGTGTTCTGTCCCAAAACAGTTTGAAACGTTTCTAGTTCCTTGCGACAAAGCCCCGTACAAGCAGTTGCAGCAGCACAAATAGGACAATGATTTTCAATGAGTAAAAACGAACCATCTTCCTCTGGTTGAACTTCAGCCATGTATCCTTCATCAGTCCGTTTTGCAGCTAATGCTTCTACTCGCTGCTGAAGAGACCCATCACCGGGCAATTTTGCTTGGTACTCTACAATTTGCTGGCGAGTTTTAATTTCCAGTAAACGCTCAAGCCCTTCTTCCCCAAATGCTTCTATCATGGCATGAAGCAGGCTTAGGGTTAACTCTGCATAGCCCTCTGGAAACAGATGATTGGCAGCTGAGGTTAATTGCCACAGTTTTGCAGGTCGTCCCATCGATCGCTGTTCCTCATGGTAGGTCACTAGGCTTTCTTCCTGCAAAGCGTATAGGTGCTGGCGTACTGCCATTGCTGTCACCTTCAAGTGGGAGGCTAAAGCAAGAGCGTCCATCGGTCCCTCTTGCTTTAGGAGTTTCAAAATAGCCCGACGTGTACGGATAGTCGCTGATTTATTGGGTAATTCACTCTTCATAATAACAAACTAAAGAAAACCCTTTACAAAGTCAAGCCATTCTTTGAAACTCAATTTTATAAAGAAAATACTTTACAAATTTAGCCAAAAACAACTAATATACTTTATAAAGAAAATACTTTATAAAGTAGCGGACGAGATTTTGTTCATTTAATGCAAAAGACTTATGACACAAACTTCTGATACTGCAATAGATAAGAACTATTATGTCCGTGCTGTATCTGTTGCCGATGTTCAAGCCGCAGGTAGTATGGTGGTTCATATAGAAAAGCACGCGATCGCCCTTTTCTACTCAGACAATAAAATTTATGCCATAGACAACCGTTGTCCCCACATGGGTTTTCCCCTAAACGGTAGTACTTGCAAAGATGGAATCGTAACTTGCCCTTGGCACTATGCTCGTTTTGACTTAGCTAGCGGGGGAACATTCGATTCTTGGGCAGATGATGTCCGCGCCTTCCCTGTAGAAATCCGAGATGGGGAGGTATGGGTGAATTTGACTTCCCAAGTTGACCCCTATGTTCATCAACGCCAACGACTTCAGGATGGATTGGAGCAAGGAATTTCCCTTGTCATCGCCAAATCTGTCATCGCCTTACTAGATATGGCAACCGATGCCACGGAACCATTT
This sequence comes from Scytonema sp. NUACC21, assembly GCF_054684315.1. Taxonomy (NCBI): domain Bacteria; kingdom Bacillati; phylum Cyanobacteriota; class Cyanophyceae; order Nostocales; family Scytonemataceae; genus Scytonema; species Scytonema sp. NUACC21. The sequence continues at coordinate 83,154 of NZ_BAAFZH010000084.1, forward strand.
CAAGTTGGTTTGGAATTTGGCACCCGTTACAACAAAGAGGGTTGGAGTACAGGCTTAACCATGCACACCTGCATGATGAACTTGTTGCCCTACTTAGACGCAGAAGACCGACCCCTTGCCCTGTATCAAGGTCTTTCAGCAGTAGCCCGTGATAGTGGAGGTGCGCCGCCTCACTTTGTAGTTCATCCATTGCCCAATTCCACTGTTGATTTGAGTACCCTCAAAAACTGGTTCTGCCAGTTTATTGAACGGCGGGACAGTGAAGCGGCAGAACGTTGCTTGGTATCTGCAATTCGGATGGTTGCTGATAGAAAGCAGATTGCAGATATGTTATTTACCGCTGCCACTGACCATCGCTATATTGATGTCGGTCACACACTCGACTTTATTAATAAGGCGTTGGAAGCCCTCGATGCTGTAGATTGGCAGGGGGCGGAGAAAGTTCTTGCCAGTTTGGTTTCTGGTTTGGCAAATGCCTCCCGCATGGAAGAGTCAAATTCTTGGCGCTATCCAGTGGATCTCGTGGGAATTCTAGAATCTGCATTTGAGCAATTGCCAGCTGCTTTGCAGGAAGGACAATCCCATCAGGGCAATTGGTCTGGTCAAGGACAGTTAGTTCCTATTTTACTGGGTGAGGATGCTCAAGCAATAGCTGATGCTTTGTTAACTGCCTTACGAGAGGGTTGCACGGAGGAACAATTAGCAAGTATTGTCACTTACACTGCAGCTCTTCGTGTTGCCCGCTTTAATACCAACAATGATTTTGGAGATTGGGATACAGCCCACCATCCCTTTACCTTTGCCAATGCCGTTCATCAGGGGTTGCGACGAGTCCGCTCTTTGGAGTTACTTCGAGGCGTGTTTGATGCTGCAATGAGCGTGTATCTCAATCGTTTTTTAAATGTCCCGCCAGCCCGACTTCCCGAACCAAAAGACTCTGTCGAAAATCCAGAGGAATTGCTCGAGCAACTGCCGGAATTACTAGATCGGCAACAGCAAGTCAATGAAGTTGGTCGGTTAGTTGCTCGGTACTTATACGGTGGGGGCAAACCAGAACGTTTGATGGCAATGCTGGGTAAACTGATGCTGCGAGAAAACCGAGATTTTCACGTCATTCAGCAAATAGAAGCGGCTTTCCGACAGTATTCTTTGTTAGGTCAAAACCCTGCAGGTATTCACGTACTTGTTGCCGCTGCTAGGTATTTGGCAGCACACTCGCCTACAATGCGATCGCAAGCTCAAACTTATCAAATGGCTTATCGATTGCACAGGGGCGATCGTCTGTTTGAGGGTAGTTAAGTTAGGAACTTCCAAATCATATCATGTTCGGTTAAACACTTGTAATAAAAATACCCCTCCCTAACCCAGACCTTAATAAGGGGAGGGTGCCGTTAGGCCCAGAGAAGTCGCGTGCGGGGGTTCCCAGAGTTGAGCGAACTTCGGGGTGGGGTAGAATTTGTGTATCGTAAGTAATGAGTCGAACATGATATCATTCCTTGAGGGCACCGAATTACGAATTGGGGCGAAGCGACTTGACAGGGAAGAAGCCATCACTTTGCCCGTGAATATAAAAAACTAGTCTCACTCCTTAAGGTTGACTTACCCCTTCAACTGGGTTAGTAATGTCCTTCACTATCTTATTAGGATAAGCACTATACCATTTAGCTACTGGTTGATCGTATTTTTTGACATATTCAGCAAACTCTTGAGGGCTTTGTTGAACCGGAACCAAATCTTCAGGAACATCGCCTAAATATTCTAGTAAGGCATTGAATGTGTCACCAACTTTTGTCACGAAGTCCTTAACATACTGTTCAAAAGTTCCATCATAGAAGGTAAAGAGTGCGAACTTCTTATAATACTGATTACCATCGTTTCCAGTGGCTGGCTCAAGAAATATAAAATTTCCAAAATGCACTGTGCCTACATTATTAAGACCTGTTGCATCAACCCTTGCTATTAATGCACTTAGTTTTTGATAGTTTTCTTGTACTGATGAATCGTCCGCACCCTTAATTGGTGCAATGAAGCTTAATGGTTGTTGCTTTGGTTTATCGCTCACGATCGAAACTCCTTACTTTAGACTAAATGGAGAATCAGCCAGACAAACTATAACCCAATACGGTTCAGTTAAGGCTGATGTGTAAATAATCACGCTGTAGAGACGCGCCATGGCACGTCTCTACGTCATGGGGCGTCTCTACGCTATGGCGCATCTCTATATTGTGTTCTCAATCAGGGTTCTGGTCTTATCTGAACCGTATTGAACTATAACCTATGGTAGATGCATGTCAAGTTATTTCAGTATTTTTGAATAAAAGCTTATTATTTCTTTCTCAAGCTCCTTACGTCTCAATGCCTGTTACAGCTTCTTAAAGTACCTGGCGACTGGTAACAACCTGAAACCCACCTTTTCATAGGTACAACGTGCTGGTGCATGACCGGGGTCGCATCCTGTATCAACCATAGCAACAGACATACCAGCCGCTTTCATCCAATCAAGAGCGAACTCTGCGAGAGCGGTTCCAATGCCTTGACGTTGATAATCTGGATCGACGGCAATCATGTAGATTTCTCCCATACTACTCTGTTCGTGGAGTTTCACGGCTACGAAGCCCACAGTTGAATCAGAGTCGATAGCAACCCACACCTTCATGTCTGCGGACGTACAGACGGATTCGACAGCATGAAGCTGGCTTACACGCCAACCATCAGGATAGAACGAGCGGTACACTTCAATATCTATTGCTTTTTCAATCGAATCAAAGACCGGGCTCCATGCTCGAAGCGAAAGACTTTTGATGGCATCAAGTTGGCTATCTTCGTATGGTTTGATTCGCATAGAGGTATTATGTGGTTATTTTATGTTACATTCATACTACCAGAAAAAGGTTTGGTTTTTGCTTACGTTTATGTAGAGAATGCAGGAAAGAACTTTTTTCAAAATCTAAGTATTTTGGGAAAAAATGGCAAATCCGTAGGGCATACAAACCTATTAGTAGTTACTCCTTAAAAAAGTGTGAAAATAGCAGCAAACCATCTGCTGCCCTTAAAATAATGTAACCTTTTGTAAAAGTTGGAGTAGATGTTATTACTTTTTTCTGGGAGCGTTGATGATTTCTCCTTTTAAAAGTCCCGACAATTTCTATTACCCTAACTGGAGTATTAAAAAACTGATGGTCTGACTCTATAGGCATTGATAGTTGTTGTCGAGCCTCGTTATAGGTCGTTAAACTGGACTTGATGACTGCTGAATTACTCGCTATGAAGCGCTTTGCTGCTACCCTAAGTGCTGTTTCTGCGGCAACTTTTTCACCCATATCAGCATTCTTGTCAACAGGAGGGGAAAAACCCTGGTTAGGCTCGGTGTTCCCTGAAGGTAGTTGGCGCTCAGAGTCCTCAGGATTTGGTACTGATTCTGTAGGAGGAACATTCATAGGAGAAGATTGAGAATTTGACTAGCTAATCGCGTCTTTACAAGTGAAATTATGCGATCTGCTGCTATGCTGTAGCGAAGCTATCGCATCTTTATTGGTAAACTACTCTCACGCATTTCTTAACCATTCTAAAATGTCATCAAATCTGATGGTAATACTTTTGTTAACCATTGAGGAAGTTCTGACAAATTAATATTTGCTACCATCTTTATGCAAAAAAATCCAGCCATTCTCACCCTCACACGCAACTAAATCATCATCCGGATAATGTGCTTCATCATTAGGAGTTCTATCACCAATTTCCAGGTAAACAACTACTTGGTTCGATTTATTGACTAAGTGATGTCCCGAAGCTTCACCTGCGGGGAAACCTGCCATCATTCCAGGTCTTAATAATTGTTCTCCAGAATCAGTTATTAATGTAATTTCACCTTCAATCACATATATAAATTCATCCTGCTTGGTATGCCAATGCCGAAGTGCTGAACAACTTCCCGGTGAAAGCTGGACTAAATTAACACCAAAGTTCTTGATTCCTGCTGCGTTCCCTACAGCTTGTTTAATGCGCCCAGTGACTCGCGATTGAAATTGTTCGGGGTAATTTGAAGTGGTTCTCTGAGGGACATTTTCGGGATTAATTATCATAATATAAGCAATTTTTTTTATAATAACATCCTCTCTCCAGATTCTGATTCCGGTATGATGTCTTGGTTTGTGTTACTCGTGGTTGTTAATTTATTATTGCTATTTAATTTATTGTAAAGCACTTCATAGGCGCTCCATGTGATGGACTGATTGACAGTGCCTAGTTGTCGTCCCCTTACGGGGAAATGTCATCACTGACAACTTCCATCCCCTGCGATCGCAACAATCTTTAAGTTTCCGTCCCCTTGCGGGGAGAAGGTCATAACTGACAGGCGTAGAGGGTAACTTCTACAAAATCAACCCACACTTGTTTCCGTCCCCTTGCGGGGAGAAGGTCATAACTGACTTCCTCAATGCAGTACGTAACGATAGCTTCGAGAATGTCACGGTTTCCGTCCCCTTGCGGGGAGAAGGTCGTAACTGACTAAATGGAAAATTGTAGGTGCTGACAATCCATCTAACGTTTCCGTCCCCTTGCGGGGAGAAGGTCGTAACTGACTTTTAACACGGGCTTATTTCGTGCTACTAATTGGAATACTCCTGCTGTTTCCGTCCCCTTCCGGGGAGAAGGTTGTAACTGACTCTATATCTAGGAAACTTAGACGCTATTTACTTTTCAAGGTTCAGTTGCGCCTGAGTACGGATTAGACAGGGTAACAAAAACTGCCCTTACCATAAATTCACAGAACGACTAGGGAAAATTTGGAATTAGACCCAATATAATCGAAAAACTAGAAGACATGAAGGCGAAAATGGAATTATCTCTTTTTTTCATTTTATTACTCACTAATTCTTTCTAAAGCTCCTTGCGACAAATTCACGAGGAACTTTACAATTCTTCACAAAAGCCAAAACACCCTAGAAGACAGAAGAAACAAGCAATTGTCTCCCCTCTTCCTCAATTGATATGCCTTTACAAAATTAAATAATCCGGTGGTTCATAAGGCGGCCACACAACTTGCAAAAACTCTCGATAACAACACTCCATAGCCCCAACTTAGTAAGGCGTTAATGGGGTCAAGGGGTGGGCGGCGGTTGCGTCCGGTAAAATTCCATTGGCTTGGAATTGCCCTCTTCCAATAGGGTTGTATAAATAAACTAGTTCCAAAAAAATACCAAGGAATCAATTATGTCTCCGTCTGTTGCCAAACAATTGGTACGCTACCGCAGTTGGTTTGTGGCGATAGCAAATGCTACAATCACCTGGATTATTCTGATTATTGCGCCTTTAGGGTTGTTTGCCGTCATCACCTGTACGTTGGGGGTGTTTCTTAGCAGCTTGATAATTGGGTGGATGTTGGATAGGGCGTTATTCCAATGGCTGCGTGTTTCCAACCGGGATGTCATGTCAGCGCGTCGGGAATCTGCGAATTTTAGTACTGGGCTTCAAAGCGAGATGGAGTCTGATTTTTTGCCAAAGCAGCGACGCACACAAGATTAAAATCCTTGTAAATACTGAGTTAACCTTTAATCGTTTTCAAGTTAACTAGTGATATCCCGGTGGTGGAAAATGATTACAAGTGCCAATCTTAATCATAAGTGCCAATTTTTATTTGTATACATTAATAAATTGAGGATACGTCAACAGGTGCAACGGATATCAAGGTGTTATTGAAGCCATTACAAGTGTGTTGACAAAGTACAGAGGAACTTCAGCAACTATACACTCAAAATTTTTATGACAAATTCTCAAATTAGCATCACGATCGCAATCAGCTGGTGCTTGGCTTGGGGGGACAAGCGAGAGCCAAATTTTGACTTGGCTGTTTTACAGCAAACGCGCCAAGCTTTGCAAACAGGGGGAGAAGTACCCGAAGTGACGCGATCGCTAGTAGAACAAGTTGAGGAACTACAGGGAATCACTGACAAAGATTTTCCCAGAAAAATCGCACAACTGCAAGAGAAATACCCTAAATTATGGAATCAAACGACCCGTATTGGTTTAGTCTATGGTGGTGCGACCAAAATAAAGCAATACGTGTTTGAAGCGGCTAAAATCCAGGATGTACGTGGAGCTTCAGCAATTCTAGATAGAATCAACCTACATGATTTACGAGCCTTCTTTGACACCCCACAAAAGCCTCATCCAATATCAAACTGGCTGAATGAAAATTTTCCTGGTTTAGAAGCAGCACTCATTCCAGAGTTAATTATTTACTCCACAGGTGGAAACATTCTAGCGTTTTGTCCTGCAGCTTATGTCCACGACCTAGCCAACACCATTGAACGACGTTACACAGAAGAAACTCTCAACGCCAATTCTTGTGCGGTAGGAGATACATTCAGACTTCTGGAAATCCAATTTGGATTGCTGCAAGACTCCATAGAAGAAACCAAATGGCTTGAGTGGTATCAGGATAACAAAACTGACCCAATGGTAGAAGCCTACTACGGACGACCCGAAGCGGGTCAAGATTGGGAAGAACTCTTCAGAAATCGCAAAAGCTTTAACGAGTTGGTTGGCAAATTAGCCTCCGCATTCAACAAACGACGTAGCGGTAACGATGTAGAAAATGTAGAACGTTCCAGCCGTCGCTATCCTCCCATGTTTGAAACTCATCCTTATTTGCATAGAGATGAAACCGAAAGACGGAATGCTGTTATCAAAATACAGGAACTTCCCGGTGAACCGTGGTTTTCCGAAACTCTTGTTCGCAAGCGATTGATGGGAGAAACAACCAAGCGATATGTTGAAGGAGAAGTTCCAGAATGGTACAAACAAACAAAATTCGATTGGGAAGCAGGGGGAATTGATAGCTGGGTCAAGAAATTTGAAATATTTTTACTGAAATCGGAACGGTGGCGGAAGTATTATGCAGGATTTTCCAACGCTGACACAAAAGAAGCACGAAGCTTAACAGAAATTGGAAATGCCAGTGATGGTTTTGTTGGTTACATCTACGCAGATGGTAATAACATGGGAGGCTACATCCAAAAGATTAGAACTCCAGAGCAATATAAACAGTTTAGCAAACATATTTCAGATGCTACAGAAGCATCGGTCTATGAAGCCCTGTCTCAACACCTAAATCCTCATATACTCAATGGTCTTACAGGTAAAGAATCACAAAACCGTAATGGAACTGTAATTCACCCCTTTGAGATAATAACAATTGGTGGTGATGATGTCCTGCTGGTTGTTCCTGCAAATAAAGCGTTAGAAATTGCTCATACAATTGGTGAAGAATTCGAGAAACACTTGGCTCAATTTCCAGAGTACCGAATTCCCCAAGCACAGCAGAGCCAAAAATCAGTACAATGCCATCGCTATCGACAGGAAAAAGCACGGATTTCTTCCTGTCAACTCAGTATGTCTACTGGAGTTTTAATCACTGCTTATAATACCCCAATTTACTACGCTCAGAAACTCGTAGAACAATTGTTAAAGAGTGCAAAGATCCGTGCTAAAGACTTAAAGAAAGATTGTAAATACAACGGCGGGACTGTAGACTTTTTGGTGATGAAAGCAGTCACCATGATTTCATCAAAAATCAATTCCTTCCGCCAAGAAGGGTTAACTAAATCAATCAGTAACGAGAAAACTCTCAAGCTTTACGCTGCACCCTATACCCTTCATGAACTAGCAGGGCTTCTCAAAACGGCTAAAGCACTCAAACAGTCGCGTTTTCCTCGTTCCCAACTGTATCAAATCCGCAGCTTGTTAGAACAAGGTAAACATACAGCCATTTTAAACTACCGCTACTTCCGCGTGCGATTGGACAACCCAGCCCAAAAGCTGTTGCAAACAGAATTTGAAGAAGCTTGGTGTGCTGCAAAAACCAATAACGGCAATATTGCACCTTGGATGTATCAGTCATCAGAATCGTGTACTTATGAAACCATTTGGCGGGAACTGGTTGACCTCTATCCATTTATTGAGGTTCCTGAGACATCTGAAAACAGCCAACAGCCCACAGCAATGGAGACCAATCCATGATTCAGCTAAACTCCCCAACGACTTATTCAAAACAATCCTTAACACTCACAGCTATCGTTGACACTGCTTTGTGTGTAGGTGCGGGCGGTTCATCTGGTTCTCTAGCAGATAAACCTATCGTCCGCACTGCAAAGGGAGAATTACTGATTCCTGCTTCTCAACTCAAGGGACGGGTTCGTTATGAATGCGAAAAGTTAGCCAGGGGTTTGCACTTACCAGTATGCGATTCTCCCAATCCCCAAACCATGTGCCCTCAAAGAGCAGGTTTTACAAAAGATTTTAACAGGCGTTTTCAAAATTCAAACTTTGAGATAAAAGATTGTAAAGGCTATCACTGTCCAATCTGTCAGATATTTGGCAATCCCGTTTTGCCATCCCGCGTTTTATTCGATGACCTAATTTGCACTGAAGACCCTGCAAACCTTCCAGAAGTGCTGCGCCCTGGTGTTACTCTCAACCGTCGCCGTCGCATAGCAGAAGACCAAAAGCTGTTTTTCCTGGAAACTTCACCTGTTAATATCCAGCTGTCATTTCAAGGTGACATTCACATACTCCCAGGATGTCCCCCCTACACAAAAGCACTTTTGCTAGCAGCACTCCGCCACATCCATGCTTTGGGTGGAAGCAAGTCTGGTGGGTTGGGATGGTTGCATTGGCAGTTTTCGCCACAAGAAATTGACAACACTGTTTGGAATGCTTTGTTACTGGAATGACATATCAAATTCTACTCAACATTCAAGCCCTTTCTCCTCTAGCCATTGGACGACAAAAACCAGGTGGTTCAGTCAGTGAAGCGGAGAACTATATTCCCGGTTCTGTGATTCGAGGTGCGATCGCTTACCAAATCTTACAGCAATACGAGCAGCCACAACCGGGCGATAACTTTCACAGCCTGTTTGTCAGCGACACTCCCGCCATCTTTCAAAACGCTTATCCTGCGGTAGCCAAAGTAGATGATAAAGTGCAGGTTGTTTCCGATGAAGTTTTGGTTTTACCCGCCACAGCCGTAAGTTCAAAAACCAAATCCGGCTTTAAGCCCAAAAATCACGGTGTTTTTGACACCTTAATTGACCGCTTTTGCGCCGAAGCTTACAATCATCCTTACGATCCAAATTGCCCGGAAGATGGTGGAAGGGTAGAACCGTATGGTGGTTTTTATGCCCGTCACAAACAAAACTACTACCAAACATCCGTTAGCACCCGGTTGTTAACGCGAGTAGGCATTAATCGCCGTCGCGCCACAGCCGAGGAACAAGTACTTTATAGTATAGAAACCCTAAATGAAGTTGAGGGGAAAAATCAGCAACCCGCTACTTATTTTGGGTCAATCCTAGTAGAAGACGAAACATTAGCCCATGCCTTAACTGCATTCATTCATAATAATTCCCTTGCTTTTCGCTTGGGAGGTTCCGCATCGCGGGGCTTGGGTAAAGTCAAAATAGAAGTGACACTAAAAACTCAAGAAAATTCCACAGCCTCTCGGATTGAAAAATTCAACAAACACCTAGAAAGCCGTTGGAAAAAATGGCAAATCTTTGGTCAACCAACACAAGATTTGCTGAAGAACCGTACATATTTCACCTTAGATTTACAAGCTGATGCCATTTTCAAAGAAAACTGGCAGAGAACAACAGTAATTTCTGAAGAAATGCTACGCCAGTTTGCTGGAGTAGAAGACACATCCTTAAAACAGCACGTTGCTTACACCAGCTACGATTACCGTTCAGGATGGAATACAGCTTGGGGACTGATGAAAGATGTGGAATTAGTCACTAATAAAGGTGCTGTGTATTTATTCAGTACCAGTCAACCAGAAGCATGGACTCTTGCTTTACAAAAGTTAGAAATGTGTGGTGTCGGAGAACGGACATCTGAAGGTTTTGGTCAAATTCAAGTTTGTAATGAATTTCATTTAGTATTTCGGGAGGAAGCCAAATGACTTTAACAGAACAGCAAATTGAACTAAAAATTCAAAAAGGAATTCGTCAAGCCGAAGACGAGTTAGTTCAGTGGATTCAAGAAGCTTTGAATAAAACAGATTCCTATGGTGATTTACAAGAAGCGCAATTTCGGAATTTAGTCCGGGTAGCAGATACCACCGATAGTTCAGAAGTTATTAAAAACTTTCTCCTTTATCAGGTTGGACGAGATAAAAAGTGGGGAAAAGGCAAAAATTCCTTAGCTGAAACAATTATCAAAGATATTGATGGCAAAATCAAAGACAAAGCTCAAGAAATTGCTAAAAAGTGTGGAAATTCTAATAGCAAGGAAATTTTCTTGGAACTGATTCGTCGTTATTTGGGCTACGGTGCTCGATATCTGAAATATTTAAATTCAAAATAAAGATGCTTACTACTCAATCTTCCACATCTTACCTTCGCGCCCTTCGCGCCTTCGTGGTTCAATCTAACCGCAAAGACGCAAAGAACACGAAGAAATGACTACATATACTTATTAACAGGATAAACCCATGCAGCGAGTTGTTATTTCATCTATTGGAACTAGTTTACTTACCAATCAAATTAACCGCAGTCAGGAAAGTGAGAAAAATTGGTATTCTTCTCTACGAGACACGGCAAATTTGACATGGGAAGATACTCCAAAGGATGTCAAAGAAATTATTTCTACTCTCAAAGATAGAGCAAGCAAAAAACTAGAAGCTGGTACAATACCTCAAATTCGTCTTGCTAGCGCTGAGTTAAACGGCATACACGGACTGTACCAGGAAAATCTACAACAGGGCAAGCAGGATGTTCACTGGTTAATCGCCACCGATACCGCACAAGGGGAAACAACTGCACAAATTGTCGAAAATTATTTGCGATCGCAAGGCATAATGAATGTCAACATATACACTCCACCGGGACTTTCCACAGCCAGCACCGAAGCTTTTTTAGAAGGGATTACGCAACTGATTAAGTGGATGGCAACAAACATAGAACCGTACAAAAAGCAATATAAAATTTGCTTTAATTTAGTAGGAAGCTTCAAATCATTGCAAGGCTATCTCAACACCATAGGAATGTTCTATGCCAATGAAATCATTTATATCTTTGAAGGTGAAAACTCAAAGATGTTGACAATTCCCAGATTGCCAGTCACCGTAGATAAATCCTACATTGAACCACACAAAGTTTACCTAGCCATGATGGATGCTGGAGACATCCTAGCTTCATTACCAGAAGCACAAAAAATCCCCGAAGATTTGGTTTGGAAAGATGGTGACGAGATGACATTATCACCTTGGGGACAACTCATTTGGAATCAATGTAAAGATGACCTACTGACCCAAGAGTTATTGAAATTTCCCAGAATTGCCTATGAGAGAAGTTTCATCGAAGACTATCAAAATATTCTCAACAACACAGAGAAAGTCAAGTTACAGGAAACCATAGCAAAAGTTGCTCAACTCCTGAACAAATCAAATGGCAACCCCATAAGTTTGAAAGAAGATGGAGGTTTGCAGTACAGCAGATATAAAAATACAGATGGCATTGACCACTTCCGCGTCACACTCAGCTTGCGCGTAAGTTGCAAGCTATTGGGAGATACACTGCAACTCCGATATTACGGAACCCACGCCCACGTTGAAGGCAGAGAAATATCTTAACAAATGGCAAATGATAAGGGATATCCAAGAAATAAATTATCCCGGAATGTGGGACGGGCGTCCTCGCCCGTTCTATATAGGTGGCGGGCGAGACGCCCGCACCACAAGAGAAAGTTGGATATTTTTGTATTTGGAACTCCCCAAATGACCACTGACTAATGACAAATGACCAATGACCAATGACCAATGACCCAACTACGAACAACCGACGAGTTTCCCCATCAATACGATCCCAGGATTGTTCAAACTCAGCATCCCGAACAAAGTGATGGCGGTTGTAGTCTGCACGAAACTCTTCTAAGATGGCTCGCAACTCATCTTCGTTGACGGAAATGTCCATCCGTGCCATCTCGTCGAAGTCAGTTGTGTAGAATCGGGGTGTCAGCAGGGTTTCCTTGGCTGGGACTTTAATCCCTGGCCGTATTTCTTCAAAGCCTGGTTTTTTTAGGGAATCTACCATGTCCTGATTGCCATGAATGTCTTATTATTGCAACTGCCTGCCAAAGCCATGAGTTTTACTCTCATATAGCGCAACAGACAACGGTATTTTATTTGTATAGTTCAGTCTACCAAGGGTAGGGGTAACAACAGGCGTTAAAAACGTTAAGACTTGCAACAAAACTTGAACTCTCTTGGAATTTGCAATTTGCGATGTGTAGCTTTTAGTAAAGCCCATACCAAAAAAATCATCAAATTGGGTGAATCTATTGGGTGAGGTGCAGTGGTAGTGGCTCAAGTACGCTAAAGATATAACCCATAAATTTATGTAGTTTATATCACTTATAAATTCAGTATATTTTCTATAATTGTCGTTAGAACTAAATTTCTTAATTTTGAATGCTTATTGCTGCCTATCCTGAGTTGAAACAAAACAGAGTAGGAAAGCTGTCTGGAAAAATAAGTACGAATCCGAGGGGTTGGAACAAGATGAGTGCAGGCAACAATACAAACAAAGAGCATCAAGACCGTCTTCTTGTCTCCTACATGTTGAATGTAGTTGGGTTGCTTGGTCTAACGGGTGGGCTGCACCGTTTGTATAATGGCAAAATAGGGACGGGTTTGTTATGGCTGTGTACTGGTGGGTTACTGGGTGTAGGGCAAATAGTGGATCTTTTCCTCATCCCTCATATGGTTGACGAACACGAAATGAGGCTCAGGCTCAAAGCGGGTATGTCTCCCTATGGTGTTCCTTTAAGCCAACCTGCTGTTGCAACCCAAGTCTACAGATCGCCTCAAGAAAAACTCATGACACAGCTACTGAAAGTAGCAGCCAAAAGGGGTGGCAAAATTACTGTCACTCAAGGAGTTATGGAAACTGGGGCAAGCTTTAGTGAGGTAGAAGCTACTCTCAAGGAAATGCTGAAATCAGGTTATGTGACGATAGATAACGACCCCGTAACTGGAGCCGTTACCTACGACTTTCACGAACTTAGCTAGTTTCTTCCCAGCCACTTTTGTCCATTCAAGCGCTGCACAAGCCCAAATACCAGTAGGTCAAGTGTGATTTTGCGCTCATCTATCAGGAATGACTCAAGGGTGCTGGGTTTTTTCCCTTCATGGCAGGAAAATGCCTTTTTCCCTTGAATATCTTCTTCAGGAAAATACAGGTTAAATTGACGTGACCCGTTTTGCCAGCTGCCTGCGAGCTGCCAGCACTCTTCCGCTTTTTCAAAGCCAACGATGGGAACCTTTTGCTTGGCAAAAGTTAACTGTAAATCTTTTACCCCTTCTTGTGCGATCGCTTTTTGTAAAGCTGGCAAGTAGTCTTGCTGTATAAAGTCTACAAACGGCTTATCCTCAACACCAGGGGCTTTCTCTTTTTTTGCTCCTGCCTTGGCTGCTGCTGCGGGTTTACCTTCTCCGGCTGCGGCTTTCGCTGGTGGCTTTTCCCGCTTGGGTGCTGCTGCATTCGGGTTAGTTTCGGGGTTCGCCGTTGTGGGGTCTGGGGCGTTGGCAGTAGGGATGTCTGTCGCTACTGATGAGTCTGTGCTGGGAGCATGTTCTTCAGCGACGCTGGGAGCTTGCTTATCTACAGTGCTGGGAGCAACTTCCCCAGCTTCATTGTGATTGGTTTCTTCTGCCATTGCTCAAGGTCAATCCTTTATTTAGCAAACCAATGAAGGATGAAGTGTGAAGGATGAAGTATGAAGTCAATTATTGAACATTTCATTTTTTATCCTTTACCCTTTATCCTTCAGACTTTACTGTTTCTTTCTCATTTTGACACAGGGAAGGCTGTTGGCGGTTGAGAGTTAAGTGTTAACTGATAACACTCAACTAAATTTGTTAAATAACTCCGCCAATACCACATTAGAAAACAAAAAACCATCGGGATCGGTTAACCGCAACCTTCCTTGTGCAACTTCTACCCAGCCTTTATCATAATAGGGCTTACAATAATAGTGGATTTGTTTGACTTTTTCATCTCCAAACTGTTCTGCCAAAGCCGCTAAACTCACACCTTCTGCCAAACGCAGCCCTAACATTAAAGTTTCTAATAAAATGTCATCATCTGATGCGATATCGCAATCAATGATACCTCCATTTTGCACCCATTGATAGTATTCCTGAGTTTTACGCGGGCGGGTAAACCGTTTTCCTTGGGTATAGCTTGCCGCGCCCATGCCAAAGCTATAATAGGGGCGGTTTTCCCAGTACACTCGATTGTGGCGGCACTGATGTCCCGGTTGGGCGTAATTGGAAATCTCATAATGTTCGTAGCCTGCACTGGTTAAGAACTGCTGTGCCAAGCGATACATTTGAACTGTCATTTCATCTGTTGGCAAAGGGCGATCCCCCGGTTTGTAGTAGCGACCAAAAGCAGTCTGTGGCTCAATAGTCAGGTCGTAAATGGATATGTGCGTAGGTGATATGGCAGTCGCTTTTTCTAAAGATTCCAGCCACCTGTCTAAGGTTTGATGCGGTAAGCCCGATATTAAATCTATGCTGAAATCAGGAACCCTTACCTTTTTAATCAGGTCTACGGCTGCCAAAATATCAGAAACTTTGTGCGATCGCCCGCTGACTTGCAATAAATCATCTTGAAAAGCTTGCACGCCCAAACTTATCCGGTTTGTGCCAGATTCAAGATATCCTTGGATATGCGCTAAATCAAATGTCCCTGGGTCCATTTCCATTGAAATTTCTGCTTCAGGGCATATACCAAACTTATTGTCTAGCGCTGTCAATATTTTTTGCAACTGCTCTACAGATAAAAGGGAGGGAGTACCGCCACCAAAAAAAACTGTTTGTAATTTTTGACCGAGAGGAGGCGTTAAACTGATTTCTTGACACAGAACTTCAACATACTGGGAAATAGTGCCAGATGTTTCACCCCGCAGGCGATCCCCAACAACGGATATAGGAAAATCGCAATAGAAGCATCGCCGCCTGCAAAAGGGAATATGAACATAAGCAGAAGTAGGAATGCTAGAAACAGTGACTTGATGAAGCATTTTGTTACAAGCTTAAATTATGAATTCAAGAGTTACAAATAATGAAAATTACTTTCTTATTTAGATTTTTTTATCGTTTTACAACAAAAAGATGAAAAAGATAAAGCATAAAACTCTTTGGTTATAATGATTGCAGATGTTGTCAGACTAAACTCTTAGGATGACTGAATAAAGACCTAAAAGGGATAGAGTGTTAAGAATAAAGGGGGAAACATTTTATACGTCATATTTTTGCCTTGATTTTATACTTATCACTTCATCCTTATTTCTAAATTTATCTGACCGAGGAGATAAAAAATACTTGACTTCCTCGGGAAACACAGTTCCAGGAAAATACACAATCATGGTTGATGCAATTATTATTTTCTCATTTGTCCTGGCAGCAACGGGCGTAGGTTATTACAGTATAGACCTGCTACCTAGTGGGACTCTTGCTGGAGTTAGCAATTTAGAGGCTTTACGCTTGGTCTTTGCTGCTTTTACCGCTATCATGGGCGGTGCAGTTGGATTGAGGTTCCAAACAGGGTACAGACGTTTGGAAGCACAAGTCCGGGAATTGCCATTTGATGTTGTTTTAACTCGTGCCATTGGCTTGGTTCTTGGGCTACTGGTAGCAAATTTAATGCTCGCCCCCTTATTTTTACTACCGATTCCGGCTGGCTTTAGCTTTATTAAACCATTGGTAGCTGTTGTGGGTAGCATCATTCTGTCCTATACGGGGATGAATTTAGCGGATTCCCACGGAAGAGGTTTGTTGCGGCTGATTAACCCCAGCACCGTAGAGACTATGCTCGTGGAAGGAACACTCAAACCTTCCAGTACCAAAGTGTTAGATACTAGCTGTATTATAGATGGTCGTATTGAATCACTGCTAGAAACTGGGTTTCTGGAAGGGCAGTTGATTGTACCACAGTTTGTCTTACAAGAATTACAGCAAGTGGCTGATGCTAGCAAAGACCAAAAGCGAGTTAGGGGAAGACGCGGATTGGAGATTCTCAACAGAATCAAAGCGGCTTACCCAGATCGTATCCTGATTAACCCCACTGATTACGAGGACATTGCGACTGTCGATTCTAAGTTGGTGCGGTTTGCTCAAGAGATTAATGGCACATTGCTCACGAACGATTACAACTTATCAAAAGTTGCTAGCGTACAGAAAGTTCCCGTACTTAATGTTAATGATTTGGTGAACGCCGTTCGTCCAACTTACTTACCTGGCGATAACATCGACCTCAAGGTACTGAAAGAAGGTAAAGAACCAAGTCAAGGCATTGGCTATCTTGATGATGGCACAATGGTTGTCGTCGAAGAAGGTAGTGGTTACGTTGGCGGCGAAGTCCGGGTAGTGGTGACTAGTGCTTTGCAAACTTCTGCAGGAAGGATGATTTTTGCAAAACCCCAGGCTTCAGCGATCGCATAATCTCACATGGCAAGAATTCGAGTAAAACTTTGTGACCGATGCGGGCTAACTGCATCGGTTCTTTATCGCGTAAAGTACGAAGAAGAGGGGCAATGGGTGTTTGTTTGCCTCAATTGTTGGGAACAGGTAAGTCAGGATAATCCGTTTTATGTGTACGGGGGTACGTGGAAAGCGAAGAAGAAGCATTGATAACGTCACTGGTAAGGGTAGTCCTTAGTCATTTGTCATTGGTCATTTTTTGTAAAGCAGTTAAAATCGCTGTAATCTAGCACTGTTGCCTGTTCCCCGTTCCCTATTCCCTCTCCCAATTAGATAATTTATTTTGCACGACTACTTATTATTTATTTACCAAGATCGCACAGTTTTTTCAAGGTTCTAACCAGTTTTCTAATTCAAGATTAGAAATGTTTTCAAAATGTCTAATATTATTGGTAACAAGTATATCTTGACGAGAACGAGCAACAGCAGCAATCAGTGCGTCAATTTCTCCTGTTGGTCTCCCAATTCGTCTTAATTCAGCTTGGATTTTACCAAATTCTTCGGCAGATTTGTTATCAAATCCAACAATTATTAATCTACTAGTAAATTCATTTACTCTGTTAAGATTCTGTTCAATTCTTTGAGAACAGTAGGCTCCTTTATATAGTTCTGCTAATATAATTGTAGAAATATAACAATCACTTGATTTTACATAAAATTTTGCAAGTGCTTGAGAGTTTTGGTTGTTGAGTGCAATACATATGTTTGTATCTAACAAATACATAATACATAAAATTCTGCTTTAGTTTAAGAGAAGTGCCCATAAAGTTTTTCCCAATTTGCTTTTTTCTCTTCCTCCAATTCTTCCATAGTTTTGATATAGTCTTCCCTTCCTTCCCAATCGGACTCAAAAAAATCTTTAAGCTTTTGCTGTCTTTCGTCAATGCTCATAAACTGATAACTTGAAATATCAATAATAACTTCTGTATCATCAGGAATATTGCTAATATCTTCTACGATTTCGATATATTGACCGCGCTTGATACCTTTGAGCTTCATATTGATTCATCTCCTGATAGTTATTGTTTATATCTATGAACTACTCAATTATAGCAATCGTATCTGCAAAGTGAAAATTGCAATCTGGCGTTTCCCGAGCCAACGCATGCTTTTTCAGAAACTTCAATGTTTTTGCTCACAACCTTAGCAATTTTCATAGTATGCAGCGCAGTCTAACGGTTGGTTACAAATAATCTTAGTTTCAGAATGTCTTGATTACAGGTTTGAGAGATCGGGTGAAAAGTCAGTCAACAAGAGTCGATTAGATGCTGCGCTTGAGGGCTTCGGAGATGAATTTAAAGGCAAAGTCTTGGACATTGTTCATAAAACTGGGTTAGAACCCGATCGCGAACTAACTTCTTTTTGTCCAAAGTCCAATCCCTAAAGACTTGTGAAAAAAATACCCCACCTAACGGCACCCTCCCTTACCATTGAGGATTGGCGATAATTAGCGCCTCAGCCGCAGAGCTATCCAAGGGACGGGCGAAAAAATATCCCTGACCGTATTCACAGTTCAACTCTCTTAAAAGTGCCAGTTGCTCGGAAGTTTCCACCCCTTCGGCAGTAACATACACACCGAGTTTCTGTGCGAGTGTAGTAATTGTTTCAATAATCTCCAGATTCCTGCCATTGGGGTTTATTGGGCTCACAAAGGAGCGGTCAATCTTCAAGCCACAAATTGGAAAGCTGTGGAGACGACCTAATGATGAATACCCAGTCCCAAAGTCATCAATTGCTAACTCAATACCTAGAGCTTGAAGTTGTGAGAGTGCGGCAGTGGTGCGATCGCTCTTTTCCATAATGGCGCTTTCTGTAATTTCCAGCACCAGAGAAGAGGCATCAAGACCAGTCGATCGCAAAATATTCGTTATCTGCTCAATCAAATCTGCCTGGGAAAACTGTTTGATTGAAAGATTGACGCTAATTTTCCTGGGCGAGTTGGTACCATAGTACACCCGCCAAGCTTGCATCTGGCGGCATGCCTCCTGCAGCACCCAATAGCCAATGGGGACAATGAGCCCAGTTTCTTCCGCCACTGGGATAAAATCTAATGGAGAAACAAAACCGCGCTCTGGATGCTGCCACCGGAGCAATGCCTCAAAAGCTGTCATCCTGCCGCTAGCGAGGGAAATAATCGGTTGATAATAAACCCGAAATTCCTGGCGGTCAATGGCACGCCGCAAATCGGTTTCTAACTGCAATCTCGCTACAGCATTAGTGTACATATCGGAGTTGAACAGCTTGTAGCGTGCCCTGCCCAGCGCCTTTGCTTGGTACATCGCTGTATCAGCATCGCGCAGGACATCTTCCGGTCGGTCATAACCGATTTCGCTCAAGGCGATGCCAATACTTGCAGTACTAAAAACCTCTTGCCCATCCAAATAAAAAGGCAACGACAGCGCTTGTTGAATTTGGTCGGCAAAACAGAGGGCATCACGAACATCCTGAAGCCCCTCCAACAGAACTGTGAACTCGTCTCCCCCCAGACGTGCAACGGTGTCCCTAGGTCCCAGGCAAACTTTTAACCTGCTGGCAATAGCAATCAGGAATTGGTCTCCAAGAAGGTGCCCTAAGCTGTCATTGATCACCTTAAAGCCATCCAAATCCAGAAATAGCACAGCAAATAGATAATCCTCCTGCTGCTTTGCCTGTTCGACAGCACATTTCAACCGCTCCATAAACAAAGCACGGTTTGGTAAACCCGTCAATGTATCGTGGAACGCATCATGGTGCAATTGTGACTCTACCCGCTTCCGTTCGGTAATGTCATGGGTGATTCCGAGAATCTGATGGATTTCTCCGCGTTCATTCAACAACGGTACGTAGGTAACAACTAGAGTGAAAGGATCGGCACCGGGCAAACTGATTTGGCATTCTCCAGTTTGTAAGGTGCGTGTCTCCACAGTTTTCTGAAGAAGTGGTAGATACGAATTCGTCACTTCTGGCGGGAATATCTCCTCATCCTTATAGCCAATAAGTGCCTCTATAGGATGACCACTGCGCCTAACTCCGAAAGCATTGACAAAGTGGAACCGCCGATGAGCATCGTAGATAACAAAAGTATCGGGGATATTTTCAATCGCCAGTCGGAATCGTTCTTCACTCAGGCGCAATGCCAACTCCGCTTGTTTACGTTCGCCAATTTCAGCTTCTAGCTGCCTGTTAGCCCCTAACAGTTCGGTATTTTTCACCTTAAGTTCTTTAGAATAAGCTTGTAGGTGAGTGTAAAGTTCTGCATTTTCAATTGAAATTAATACTTGGGTCGTTAATAACTTTAAGACTTTTAAGCAGTCAGGCGTAAAGGCTCCAGTGGTTTGGTTATTTTCCAAGTAGAGGAGACCTGCCAGTTTGCTTTGATTCAACAGTGGCACGCACAACACCGATTTCGTTTGGTGTTTCACGATATATGGGTCACGGGTGAAATTTCCTTTTTGCCAAGCATTATTTAAAATAATACTCTCTTTGGTACGGATAACAAAATTGACTATACCAAGAGATACCATTGAGATACCGTTGCTACCATCTACCGTTTCCATCGGCATGGACGGTAAAACTTTGAATTCATTATTATCAACTGTTCCTGATGCCTCAATCACCCATTGCCCTTGTTTGTCCAAAATGAGATAACCTTTCTGTGCCCCCGCATTTTCGATGAGAATTTTCATCATTTTTTCTAACAGGGTACTCAGCACAATTTCACTTGATAGAGTTTGAGATGCTTTAAGAACACTCGTTAAATCGAGATTGGTGAGTGTTGTTGAATCAGTGGTTGAAGTAGGAATGAACGGCTGTTCGCCCGTCCCAGACGACCTTTGAGCCAAAAACTGAGGATACTGCCGTTCCAAATCCTTAACCTTTGCTTTTGCACCCCAGCAAACATAGCCATAATGAGCTTTTTTTATATAAAGTTTGGCAAATTCCTCCATTCCACACGCCAAATAAAAATTTGCCGCCAACTCATAAGCTAATGCTTCCTCTGGAATGTATCCGTTCTCCCTTGCTCCTTTTATAGCTCGTTCATAAAGTTTCATTGCTTCAACAACTTGTCCCAAAACTCGTGCCTTTTCTGCCTCTACGAGATCGTAATTGTGCTGAAAATTCATTGGCGCATGGTCAGCCCAGGTTTTCATTTCCTTTTGGTTAGCTGCCACTTGTTGTATGTATTGTTCTCGTTCTCGCTCTTCTTGGTGACAATAATTGGCTAGAAGAGAGAGAGAATAATAGAAATTATGTTCGGCAGAAGCCAATAGACCTTCCAAAGATTGTTTATAGGTAACTGCATTTTCGGAATTTTTAACTGCTGCAGTATAATTTTTAAATAAATAACTGAGCTTGGTTTTTGCTAGAGCGATGACAAATAAAGATTGATGGTTATTCTTTCTTTGTAAAATGGGAAGCATTTCAGTTTCATTAAAATGCTCTCCAACCAACATATTGGGTTCTCTAGAATCTTCAATTAAATTTAAGATTAACTGATTCCATATTTTAGCATAATGTAGCGAGAAATCTTGTCGAATGGTTTGAAGTACATTGATGTAATATTTATACTTTTGCTTGACAAATTCTAAAGATTCTCCTACTAAAAATAAATTGGAGCAGTAGTTAATCACTGCATAGGAAGCATATTCTATGTCTCCGGTTTCAATTAATACTTCAAACGTCTCACACAAAGCTTCTAAAGTTTCACGTTTATGTTCCTTCCAAGGTCTGATACAACAGTTAAACATTAAGTGAACCTTACCTGCTATTTCTGAAGCATCAAATTGCTGCAACATTTTCAACGAAAGTTTGCCCATCTGGTAACCCAAATCAAGGTTGTATTGCGTCCTACAAAGAAGCAAGCCATATAAAACACAGGCAAAAGCAGCAAAGGATGAATTTCCATAGTTTACGCATAGCTCCAACATTGTAAAAACAATCGATGGAGCCAGTGAAGAATTGGTTGTATGCACCGGAGACCATATCGTCTTCAAGATACGCATAGCTATGTGCTTATCTAGAGCGGTCATTGGTGGAAGATTGCACAAATCCTCAACAATCAGTTTGCTTGGCGGTGATTGTGACAGAGATATGCCTAGCATCTTCAAAAATTGCAGCCCAATATCTATTGAGGCTTGCATCTGATTTTGAGCAATATAAATCTGAATTTTTATTTCATACACATTAGCTTTTTCAAGCACTGTCTTAACTTGTTGTAGAACAACATTCGATAGCAATTCCGTGCGTTCGTAATTAGTATTTAAATATTCTGCATATACAGCGGCTTCATATAAATTCAGCGTCAAGTCGTACTGAGTTTGCCAACTATCCTCTGCTAATAAATCCAGCCCAATGTTCAAATACTGAACTGCTGCTTCATAAGCCATTGCTGACTTTGCTTTCTGACCCGCCATTAAGTTCAGTCTGGCAATTTCTGAACGTTCTTCTTGATGTAGAGACGAGAGGTGGTAAGTCTTTACACCTATATTGAGGTGATCGACTATCTCAAATATCCTTTCTGGTAATGTTTCTGGTGAAGTATTCTGTAATAGGAGGCGACCAATTTGTAAGTGAATGGTTGTTTTTTGCGATTCATCAATTAAGGAATAGGTTGCTTGTTGTACGCGATCGTGCAGGAATTTAAAACTGACTTCACTTGCCGCAAAATGATTTTCCGCTTCTATTAATTTGTAATTGTTATCCAAAGGAAGCACTAAGCCTTCTTGCATTGCTGGAAACAAATCAGTCAAGACCTTAACAGGTTGATGTTGATATATAATGCTTAAAGTGGATAAATCAAACCTGTTGCCAATACAAGCCGCTAATTGTAAGACCGTTTGAGTAGAGGCGGTTAACTTGCCAATCTTACCCGCCATTAATTCCACCACATTATCTGCGATATCCTTAGCTTGGATTTGTGCAACATCCCAATCCCAATGACGGGTTTGTTGATTGAAGGTTAATAACCCTTCGCTGTAGAGCGACCTCAAAAACTCTGTGGTGAAAAAGGCGTTACCTTGTGTTTTATCATAGATTAAATTTGTTAGCACCTGCGTTGAGGTGGTTGAGCAAGCCAAAGTCTCTGCAATGAGAGCGTTGACATCCTGTGGACGCAAGTTGTCTAACTGAATAAATGTCAAAGCTCCTTGTTCTTTTTCGATTTCTTCTAAAGTCATCATCAATGGATGGTGAAAGTCCACCTCGTTATCCCGATACGCGCCAATGATGAGTAAATATTGAATATTGGCATCGCTCATAATAGTTTTGAGCAAGCTCAGTGATGCTCTATCTGCCCATTGCAGGTCATCAATGAATATAACTAGCGGATGGGAGGGCTGGCAAATGACTTGGATAAAGTGTTGAAAGACCAAATTAAAACGGTTTTGTGCTTCAGATAGTCCAACTTTAATGACAGATGGCTGTGAACCAATGACTCGTTCCAAATTAGGAATGACATCGATTAGGACTTGTCCGTTATTGCCAACTGCTGCTAAGATTCTCTCCCGCCACTCGTTTAATACCGCTTCACTTTCAGTAAGCAGTTGATTGCACAAATCATTGAAAGCTTGGGAGAGAGCGTGGTAAGGGGTATTGCGTTGGTATTGGTCAAATTTACCGAAAATAAAATTTCCGCGTTTGGCAGTCATCGGTTTATGGATTTCTCGCACTAAGGCGGATTTGCCTACCCCGGAATAGCCTGCGACTAATACCATTTCGATTTTGGATTGGCAAATTGTCTCACCTTCTCCCCCATCTGCGGTTTCTATGTTTTCCGAACAAGTTACGCGCTCAAAAGTTGCTAGGAGAGTTTTAACTTCTTGCTCTCTGCCATACAATTTCTGCGGAATTTGAAAGCGATCTGAAATATCTTGTTTCCCAAGGGGGAAGAGATCTATTTGTCCATTTGTCTGTAGCTGGTGCAGGCATATCTCTAAATCCGTCTTGAGACCATAAGCTGATTGGTAGCGCTCTTCAGCGTTTTTTGCCATTAACTTCATAACAATCTCAGACACGATGGGGGGTACGGGCTTACAGCCGTGCGTCCCCGGAAGTTCGTGCGGTGGTATGGGCTGTTTGGCAATATGACTGTGTACCAATTCCAATGCATCTGAACTCTCAAATGGCAAAATACCAGTCAGCAATTCGTAGAAGGTGGCACCTAAGGAATAAAAATCAGTGCGATAGTCTATCGCTCTATTCATTCGTCCTGTCTGTTCTGGCGAGATATAAGCGAGTGTGCCTTCTAAGACATTGAGATTGTGACCTATGGGATTTTCTTGTGAAAGTACCGTTGAAATCCCGAAATCGATAATTTTGACTTGCCCTGTGCTTGGATTGAGAACAATATTGCTGGGGTTGATGTCTTTGTGGATAATGTTGGCAGCATGAATTTGACCTAAAATTTCGGCAATCGCGATCGCCAACTTCAGAAACTTAGATAACTCAACTTGACCTGCTATTCCTAACAAAGCTAAGGAGTCGCCCCCAAAATCTTCCAATACCATTACCGGGCGTTCTCGATCGCGTATCCAGGCGTAAGCATCCACCACCCCCGGTATTGTTAAGTTACGGGTGACTTCGTATTCTCGCTTAAACCAAGCAATGCGTTCTGGAGTGGGATAAGCATCTCTGAGCATTTTCAACACAACAGGTTGCTCATCGGACAACCGGTGACCTCGATAAATCACAGAATTGACGCTTTCATAGAGCTGAGCCACGATGCGGTAAGCGGAAATCGTCAACATCTGTCGTCGCCCCCATCCAAATCATACGCTCAACAATTGAGTTCAATTCGTTCTCTCAATGATGAAAATGGAGATCCCAGCTATAGGAATCAATTATAACAACTTTATCCAATTGTCCCTCTCGAACTTGATACAGAGGTTGGGGTGTAAGGACACCAGCCCTGACATCCAATTGGTCTTACGCTGCTAATTTCTTTTAAGAATAATTCTAAACATCTTACCATCCAATTCAACACCTTCTATTTGTTAAGATTTCCTACCTCCAATACCTTTCTTCTATTAACTTTCGTAAATTTCCAAAGGTAGAGCATCTGGATCTTGAAAGAAGGTAAATTTCTTACCTGTTATTTCATCAATTCTAATATTTTCTACCTCCACTCCTTGTGATTCTAAGTAGCTAACAGTTTGCTCTATATCATCGACTTTAAAAGCCAAATGACGTAATCCGCAAGCTTCCGGTCTGCTACTTCTTGCAGGAGGATTGGGAAAGGAAAATAACTCTATTTGGCTATTTTCTCCTACCCGTAAATCTAATTTATAAGAATTTCTCTGAGGGCGAAAGGTTTCTTTAATGATAGGAAAACCTAAAACTTCTACATAAAACTTTTTTGAACGTTCGTAATCCGAACAAATAATGGCTACATGATGAATTCCAGTGGTTTTCATGATAGTTAATAAAGGATAAAGTATGAAGGATAAAGGATGAAAAATGGGTTAATAGATGGATAATTGACCAGAGGAGTTGGTTTAAGCTCTGAAAAGAAAGCCAACGCACTGCTCCCTCAATTTATTCATGGATTTATGGATTTATTTTATACTTTATACTTCATAATTTATCCTTCATAATTTATCCTTCTTCAGTTGGGTTTCGCGATCGCTTAACCCAACCTACATTATGGAAAGGATGACACACCAGCTAGCACAGCCCAGACACTATAACCTAATTAGGAATCTTGCAAAACAGTCTTGGAAACAATTCTAGTTTTCTTGCGATCGCTTTCCGATAAGTCTTCTCCTGCTTGCAGGCGGGTAGCAGAAGTTTGCAAGACGGTAGCAGCGCTAGTATCTCCCATTTGCAGGGCAGTCTTAGCAGCAGTTTGCAGCATTGTAGCAGCACCAGCGCGATCGCCCTGTTGCAATCTTGCCTCAGCCAATTGTGTTTGTCGATACTTAGCTAATGCCAAAATATGCTGTTGCCCTTGAGAATTATGATTATCATCCGAGGGCAAAACCATTATCCTCAAGACATTGAACTGACGGTAGAAAAGAGCCATCCGGCACTACGCGCTGGTTGTGGGGCGGTGTTTACAGTCGAGGTTAAGGGTGAAGAGCGATTGGTCGTTGTTCAAGAGGTAGAGCGTCATTATTTGAGAAAACTCAATGTGAATGAGGTAGTTGGAAGTATTAATCAGGCTGTTGCGGCGGAACACGGTCTACAGGTTTATGCTACGGTACTGGTTAAGACTGGGAGTATCCCTAAAACTTCGAGTGGTAAAATACAACGGAATACCTGTCGATCTGAGTTCCTCAGTGGAAGTTTGAATGTCTTGGAAGATTGGAGCGAGAACCCAGAGAGCAAAACGAAATTCTTGCATTTGCATACTGAAATTGAATCACTATTGCAACAACTGCAAGCTTCTAAGCAATAAGAATCATGTTAGGACATCAAAGTTTGTAAAAGTGAGATATCTATAGGATTACTATTTGATTTTTGAAATACACGTAGGTAGGGCTAAAGCCCACCACAACTTAGATTTGGTGGGCTTTAGCCCACCCTACAAATATTTAAGATTTTTTCAATAATCAAACTGGATTCTTATATCAAACGCCCCGTGAAAAAACGTTTTAGTTAAATTTGTAGAGGCACGAGCGATGGAAATGCTAAATGTTAAAGTTAAAGAGAACATGACGATTTCTCCTAAAAAGGATGCACAAAAGGAGCCACTAACTGTAAAAAAGATTCAAGCTTGGCTTGTTTCCCGTTTAGCAGAACAGATGAAAATTAACTCAAATCAGATTGATGTCACAATTCCCTTTGAAAAGTACGGTGTGGATTCCTTAACAGCAGTCAGTTTGACTGGTGACTTAGAAAAGTGGCTTGGATGCGAACTAGATCCTACTCTACTCTACGATTACCCAACTATTAAGGCTCTGGCGCAGTATTTATTTGAGGAAGTCGTAGTCAAGGTGTAGGTGTAAGCCGTAATTCATTGGCTGACACATTAGTAATGATACGTAACGGAAATGGAACCCATAGCAATTATCGGTATTGGTTGTCGTTTTCCCAGTGCTGACAACCCAGAAGCATTTTGGCAACTCTTGGGTAACGGGGTAGATGCCATTACTGAAGTACCAAAAGAGCGTTGGGATATTGATGCACTCTACGATCCAAAGCCAGCGACACCAGAAAAAATGAACACCCGCTGGGGTGGCTTCTTGAAGCAAGTAGATCGATTTGAGCCCAATTTCTTTAACATTTCTCCTCGTGAAGCAGAACCGATGGACCCCCAACAAAGACTGTTGTTGGAGGTTGCTTGGGAAGCTTTAGAAAACGCGGGGATTGCACCGCAAAAGTTAGCTGGCAGCAAGACTGGAGTTTTTATTGGCATCTGCAACGCTGACTATCACAGGCTTCTCTACCAACGTTATTCCCGCATAAATGCATATAGCGGCACAGGTACTGCTTCCTCCATTTCAGCTAACCGTATATCCTATATGCTGGATTTAAGAGGTCCAAGTGTAGCAATAGATACTGCTTGCTCTTCGTCCTTGGTCGCAGTTCACTTCGCCTGTCAAAGTTTGCGGAATGGCGAGTCTAGTATGTGCTTGGTTGGTGGGGTAAACTTGATTCTGTCCCCTGAGATGGGCATAACTTTCTCTCAAGCGCAGATGATGGCATCTGATGGTCGGTGTAAAACTTTTGATGCTAAGGCTGACGGTTATGTACGGGGGGAAGGCTGCGGCGTAGTTATTCTTAAACGCTTAAAGGACGCAATTCGGGATAAAGATAATATTCAAGCAATTATCAAAGGCTCAGCAATTAATCAAGATGGTTTGAGCAATGGGCTGACAGCACCCAATGGGCTTGCCCAACAGGCGGTCATCCGTGAAGCTTTGAAAAATGCGGGAGTGACACCAGCGCAAATTAGCTATGTTGAAGCTCACGGTAGTGCCACCTCTTTAGGAGACCCAATTGAATTTAAATCCCTAAAAGCCGTGCTCATGAAGGGTCGTCAGCCAGACCAACCTTGTTGGATTGGTTCGGTTAAAACCAATATCGGTCATTTAGAGGCGGCGGCTGGAATTGCTGGACTCATCAAAGTGGTACTTTCACTGCAACACGGGGAAATACCACCGAATCTACATTTGGTCCAGTTAAATCCCTATATTTCCCTCAAAGGAACAACTTTTTCTATCCCTACTGAACGCCAGCCTTGGGTTGCTGGTACAGAGCACCGTTTGGCTGGGGTAAGCTCCTTTGGCTTTGGTGGTACAAATTGTCACGTCATTCTAGAAGAAGCACCTGTCGATTTTAGATTGAAGGATGCTGGCAACAATCCAAAATCCACAGAGGGCAACCCACACCTTTTAACGCTTTCGGCAAAAAGCGAGAAGGCGCTTGTGGAACTGGCACAAAGGTATGTAAATTTCTTTGCGTCTCATCCTGAAGTATCGCTGTTTGATGTTTGCTATACGGCTAATACGGGGCGATCGCATTTTAACCACCGTCTTGCTGTAATGGCTTCTTCATCTGTACAAGCACGAAAAAAACTAGCAAACTTCTGCACCAAACAAGAATCAGGAGAAGTTTTCAAGGGACAGGGCAGCAGTTTACCAAAAGTAGCCTTTCTTTTCACCGGTCAGGGGTCTCAATATGTGGGTATGGGACGCCAACTCTACAAAACAGCGCCCGTTTTCCGCGCCGCCCTCGATCGCTGCGATGAAATTTTGCGTCCCTATCTGGAAAAACCCCTGCTATCCGTTCTTTACCTGGAACCAAGCCAGACTTCACCAATTAACCAAACCGCTTACACCCAACCCGCTTTATTTGCCATAGAATATGCGTTGGTGCAATTGTGGCAATCCTGGGGAATACATCCAGATGCTGTCATGGGTCACAGTGTCGGGGAATACGTTGCCGCTACGGTAGCGGGAGTGTTGAGTTTGGAAGATGGGTTAAAGCTGATTGCCAACAGAAGCCGCCTGATGCAGAGCCTACCGACCGGCGGTGAAATGGTAGCAGTGTTTGCTGATGAAAAATATATCCGTTTTTTCACTGACATAGATAATACAAAAGTCTCATTTGCTGCCTTTAATGGAGGGGGAAACACGGTAATTTCCGGCGACGCACAAGCAGTCCAAAGAATTTGTGCTGACCTAGAAGCAGCAGGAATACCCACCAAAAAGCTACAAACCTCCCACGCCTTCCACTCACCACTGATGGAACCGATACTGGCTGAATTTCGTGAAATTGCCAATCGGGTCATCTATGGTGTTCCCGACATAACCATCATCTCCAATCTCACAGGAGAGCCACTGACTCAGGAGGAGATATCAGCTGATTACTGGTGTCGCCATTTGCGCTATCCGGTACAATTTGCCAAAAGTCTCAAGACACTTCATGCAGATGGATATGAGGTGTTTGTGGAGATCGGGCCAAAACCAACATTGTTGGGGATGGGGCGCAACTGCTTACCAGAAAAGGCGGGAGTTTGGCTGCCTTCGTTACGTCCGGGGCAAGAAGATTGGCAGGTATTACTCCAGAGCTTAGCAGAACTATACGTGCGTGGCGCAGAGGTAGACTGGTCTGGCTTTGATTGGGACTGCGGTCGTCGTCTGCAATTACCAACCTATCCTTTCCAACGACAGCGCTATTGGGTGGAAATGGTCGCAAACGATGCTTTCCAAGCAGGCGACTTATCCCAAGACAAGATTCAAAGCCCCATCATGAAACTCCTAAACCAAGGAGATATCCAACACATAGTTCAAAATTTAGAAAAGGCAGGAGAACTTTCAGAAAACGAGTTAAGAGTGTTGCCAAAGCTATTGGAACTGTTAGTCAAACAAGACCGACAGTTGCTAGCAGCAGCATCTATCAAAGATTGGCTTTATGAAGTAGAGTGGACGCAGTTGCCGCGTCAGGTAAAGGCTCAAGAGAAAAGCGGAATTCAAAAAACCGGTACTTGGCTAATTTTTGCTGATTTGGAGGGTGTGGGACAAAACCTAGCCAATCTTTTGCGAGCGCAGGGTCACAGCTGTATTTTAGTTCATCCGGGAAATACCTATAATTTCAGAAAGGACGGAACTTGGAGCATCAACCCTTCTAGCCCAGCAGATTTTGAATGTCTGTTCCAAGAAGTTTTAGAAACTCTAGAGAGTCCTTTACAGGGAATTATCCACCTGTGGAGTTTAGAGGCGCAATTAACTTCATCTCTGACAATCTCCTCTCTAGAACAAGCTCAAACCCTTGGTGTTGGTAGCGTATTGCATTTGCTGCAAGCTCTCATCAAAGGACTGGAGACTAAAAAGAATGGTGATTTTCCTGCATCAGTTTCCCCCCTACCCCAATTGTGGTTGGTGACACGGGGGGCAGTGCCAGTCGGTTCAGAACTTCCTGGGGTGGCGCAATCTTCTTTATGGGGATTGGGCAAAGTCGTGGCTCTAGAACATCCCGAACTATGGGGCGGAATGCTCGATTTAGCACCGGAATACACTGGTGATGAAGCTACAGAACTGTTAGCAGAAATTGAGAATTCTCTTGGGGAAGACCATATCGCTTTTCGCAACGGCACGCGCTATGTTGCTCGCTTAGTACACAAACAACCGTCAGAATTCAAACAAGTGGCACTCCCTTCAGATGCCACATACCTAATTACCGGGGGTTTGGGTGCTTTGGGATTGAGAGTAGCCCGTTGGATGGTGGCACAGGGGGCAAGACAACTGGTACTCACCGGACGGAGGGAAGCTTCATCTGAAGCGCAATCAACCCTCACACAACTCGAACAACTTGGAGCCAAAGTTTTCGTTGCTCAAGCAGACGTGTCTAATGAAGCGGATATGGTGCAGCTGCTTGAAACAATGAACGCATCAATGCCACCCCTGCGGGGAATTGTTCATGCTGCTGGAGTTTTAGATGATGGCATCTTGCTACAGCACTCCTGGGAGCGCTATAGTAAAGTGATGGCTCCAAAAGTCAAAGGGGCATGGAATCTACATGCTTTGACCCAAGGTCTGCCGCTAGATTTCTTTGTTCTATTTTCTTCAGCAGCTTCATTATTAGGATCGCCCGGTCAAGGAAATTACGCTGCTGCCAACAGTTTCATGGATGCCCTAGCTCATCATCGCCGATTCCAAGGACTACCAGGATTAAGCATCAATTGGGGACTTTGGGCTGATGCGGGCATGGCAGCTAATTTACCAAACCGTCACCAGGCTGTCATTGGGATGGGATTAGAGAGCATCGCTCCAGAGCAAGGATTGCAAGTTCTAGAACAAGTTCTGGGACAAGCCACATCACAGATTGGGGTGCTACCAATCGATTGGTCGGTTTTGGGACAGCAATTAAGGGTTAGGGGTCAACTGCCATCGTTACTCGTTGAATTTGCTAAAACAGAAGACCGGACAGAAAGCTCTCAGTCATCGGTGCCCCAGTCCAATATTCTACAAAAATTACAGGCGGCTGCGGCAAACGAACGCCTCTCTCTATTAACTGCCCACATTCAAGGAGAAGTCGCCAAGGTTCTGGGGCTTCCACCATCTGAATTGCCCGATCCAAAACAAAACTTCTTTGATATGGGTATGGATTCTCTGATAGCAGTTGAGCTTAAAAACCAGTTGCAAAACAATTTAGGGCAATTCCTTCCCTCAACTTTAGCCTTTAACTATCCCAACATTAATGCCCTTGCCCAATACCTATCTCAAGATGTTCTTTCTCTAGAGATTTCTGCTCAAACAGGTCAGGATGTACTGGAAAATCAAGAACAACTGACCGCTTCTTTGGAAGAAATTAAACAACTTTCGGAAAGGGAGGTTATGGCTTTAATTGCTCAAGAATTTGAAGCGTATAGATAAGGAGATTTTCTGTTGATATGGGTCAGTTGCCGTCAGATACTAGCCAACTTTCTGCACTGCAACAATCGCTTTTTGTAGTGCAGAAGTTAAAATCCAAAATTGCTGAGATTGAGAATGCAAAAACAGAGCCAATTGCCATTATCGGCATGAGTTGTCGCTTTCCTGGGGGAGCTAATGACCCGGATACATTCTGGCAGTTATTGCATGAAGGTGCAGACACCATTTCTGAGGTGCCAGCCCAAAGGTGGAACATCAACGATTATTACGATCCAAACCCCGATGCACCGGGGAAAATGTACGCTCGGACTGCGGGTTTTTTAGATGAGGTAGACCAGTTCGACCCCTTGTTCTTTGGGATTTCCCCTCGGGAAGCAGTCAGCCTAGACCCCCAGCAGCGCTTGCTACTAGAGGCGAGCTGGGAAGCTTTGGAAAATGCCGGACAGCCATCGAACCAGTTAAGTAGCAGTCAAACCGGCATTTTTATGGGCATTGGACAAAATGACTACGCCCAATTGCAAATAAAGTTGGGTGACCCGACACGAATCAACGCTTACAGCGGTACTGGAAACGGCTTTTGCTTTGCCTCTGGTCGGTTGTCCTACGTTCTGGGGCTGCAAGGTCCCAACATGGCAATTGATACCGCTTGCTCTTCTTCGTTAGTAGCCATTCATTTGGCTTGTCAAAGCCTGCGTGCGGGAGAATGCAATTTGGCGTTAGCAGGCGGCGTGCAGTTAATATTATCGCCAGAAACTACCATTTTTCTCTCTAAAGCACGCGCTCTGTCCCCAGACGGTCGATGCAAGACCTTTGATGTTGCTGCCGATGGCTTTGGTCGGGGTGAGGGCTGCGGAGTG
This sequence comes from Scytonema sp. NUACC21, assembly GCF_054684315.1. Classification (NCBI taxonomy): domain Bacteria; kingdom Bacillati; phylum Cyanobacteriota; class Cyanophyceae; order Nostocales; family Scytonemataceae; genus Scytonema; species Scytonema sp. NUACC21. The sequence continues at coordinate 115,346 of NZ_BAAFZH010000084.1, forward strand.
GTGGTGCTCAAGCGCCTCTCGGATGCGATCGCCAACAAAGATAACATCTTAGCTGTCATTCGAGGTTCAGCAATCAACCACGATGGACCGAGCAGCGGTTTGACAGTTCCCAATGGACTGGCTCAGCAAAAACTCATTCTTAAGGCTCTGGAGAATGCTAAGATAGAACCTTCTGAAGTGAGTTATGTAGAAACTCACGGTACGGGAACGGCACTGGGTGACCCCATTGAAGTGGAAAGTTTGGGGGCTGTCTTTGGCAAAGGTCGTCAAGACAACCCTCTGATAATTGGTTCGGTAAAAACCAACATCGGTCACCTAGAACCAGCAGCAGGAGTTGCAGGTTTAATTAAAGTGGTGCTTTCTTTCCAACACAACGAGATTCCACCACACCTGCACTTTAAACAGCCCAATCCTTACGTCAACTGGGATGAACTACCAGTGGTGGTACCAACCTCACCAACACCTTGGTTTTCAGGAGAAAAGCGGCGGTTGGCAGGAGTCAGTTCTTTTGGTATGAGCGGCACGAATGCCCATATTGTGTTGGAAGAGCCACCGATATTAGAGCCTATTAGAGCGGAAGTAGAACGCCCGGTACATCTGCTGACACTATCGGCAAAGACTGAAGGCGCACTAAAGCAATTAGCACTTCGTTATGAGAATTATCTAGCTGCCAACCCGTCTTCAGACATAGGAAACATTTGCTATACTGCCAATGCAGGTCGAACTCATTTTACCCATCGGTTGAGTGTGGTTGCCTCCTCTGGAGCGCAGTTGCGTGAAAAGCTAGCAAATTTCTCTGCCGGAAAGGAAACAGCAGAGGTATTTCAGGGACAGAGCAATAGTTTACCGAAAGTAGCTTTTCTTTTCACCGGTCAGGGGTCTCAATATGTGGGTATGGGACGCCAACTCTACGAAACAGCGCCCGTTTTCCGCGCCGCCCTCGATCGCTGCGATGAAATTTTGCGTCCCTATCTGGAAAAACCCCTGCTATCTGTTCTTTACCCGGAACCAAGCCAGACTTCACCAATTAACCAAACCGCTTACACCCAACCCGCTCTATTTGCCATAGAATATGCCTTGGTGCAATTGTGGAAATCCTGGGGAATACACCCAGATGCTGTCATGGGTCACAGTGTCGGGGAATACGTTGCCGCTACAGTAGCGGGAGTGTTGAGTTTGGAAGATGGGTTAAAGCTGGTTGCCAACAGAAGCCGCTTGATGCAGGCTCTACCGACCGGTGGTGAAATGGTGGCAGTGTTTGCTGATGAAGCTTGTATAAATAAAATTACTGTTATAAATAATAAAAAAGTATCGTTTGCTGCTTTTAATGGAGGGTCAAACACGGTAATTTCCGGTCAAGCACAAGCAGTTCAAGCAATTTGTGCTGACCTAGAAGCAGCAGGAATATCGACTAAAAAGCTACAAACCTCCCACGCCTTCCACTCACCACTGATGGAACCGATACTGGCTGAATTTCGTGAGGTTGCTGAGGGAGTCACTTATGCTGCTCCTCAATTGACCATTATCTCCAATCTCACGGGAGAACGACTGACTCCAGAGGAGATATCGTCTGATTACTGGTGTCGCCATCTGCGCTATCCGGTACAATTTGCCAAAAGTCTCAAAACACTCCACGCGGAGGGATATGAGGTGTTTGTGGAGATCGGGCCAAAACCAACATTGTTGGGGATGGGGCGCAATTGCTTACCAGAAAAGGTAGGAGTTTGGCTGCCTTCGTTACGTCCGGGACAGGAAGATTGGCGGGTATTACTCCAGAGTTTGGGTGAACTGTACGTGCGCGGAGCAGAGGTAGACTGGTCTGGCTATGACCGGGACTACAAGCGTCGGCGGATGATGTTGCCCACCTATCCCTTCCAACGACAGCGCTATTGGGTACAAAAGGCTGAAAGCGAGCGTCAACCAGCAGAATTCTCCTCTCAACAAAAAATCCAAACCTCTATTGTTAACCTTCTCCAGCAAGGAAATACAGAACAGTTAACAAAGCAGCTAGAGGCGGCGGGTAAGTTCTCACAAGAGCAGATGAAAATACTGCCCCAGATGCTGGAAGTTTTGGTTAAACAACACCAACAAGAAATACAAGCTACCGCCATCAAAGATTGGCTCTACGAAATAGAGTGGCAGCAGATGCCGCAGCAAACGGTACAACAGAAAACCCGAGAACAGGCACCGGGAACTTGGGTGGTTTTTGCCGACGCTAGTGGTGTGGGACAAGCTCTGGGAGAACTTTTACAACAGCACGGACAAAGTTGTATTCTAGTTTACAATGGAGAAGCCTATCAAAACTTCAAACCAGGAATTTGGAGTATCAACCCCACCAGCCCTAAGGACTTTGAGTGTCTGTTTCAAGAGGTTTTAAGGGCTGAATTGCCACCCTTAAAGGGAATAGTCCATCTGTGGAGTTTAGAGGCGATTTTACCAGATGCCCTGACTCTCCCAACTCTGGAGTCGGCTCAAAACTTTGGTTGCGTTAGCGTATTGCATTTGGTGCAAACCCTGAGCCAGCACAATGGGTTAGCCTCATGCCAATTTTGGTTAGTGACTCGGGGGGCGATACCAGTCAAAGGCGATGTTGCCTTAGCAGTTGCTCAAGCTCCATTGTGGGGACTGGGTAAAGTCATTGCCCTAGAATATCCCGAACTCTGGGGCGGAATGTTCGATTTAGCACCGGAAGCTAATGGTGATGAAGCAACACAACTGTTAGCAGAAATTGAGAATTTTCTTGGGGAAGACCATATTGCCTTTCGCAACGGCGATCGGTATGTTCCCCGTTTAGTACCCAAGCAACTGTCAGAATTCAAACAAGTAGCTCTCCCCTCAGATGGCACTTACCTAATTACCGGAGGTTTGGGTGCTTTGGGACTGAGAGTAGCCCGTTGGATGGTGTCTCAGGGGGCGAGACAGTTGGTTTTGGTTGGACGAACTGCGGCTTCAAATGCAGCGCAATCAACCCTCAGGCAACTCGAACAACTTGGAGCCAAGGTTTTTGTTGCTCAAGCAGATGTGTCTCATGAAGCGGATATGGTGAGGGTGCTTGCAACAATCAACGCATCGATGCCACCTCTCCGAGGAATTGTTCATGCTGCGGGGGTTTCTGGTTACAAACCCATCAAAGATATGGATTCGGACACCTTTGAATCGGTGCTGCGTCCCAAAGTGTTGGGAACATGGGTACTGCATCAACTGACGCAGGACATGAAATTGGACTTTTTCGTCAACTTCTCCTCCATTGCATCAGTGTGGGGTTCTAAGGGACAGGCTCACTATGCAGCAGCAAATTACTTCCTTGATGTGTTGGCTCATCACCGTCAAGGACTTGGATTGCCTGCATTAACGGTGAATTGGGGACCTTGGGCTGATGGTGGTATGGCAGTAGAGGAATTCCAGACGTGGATGTCTCGAATGGGTGTAAACGGATTGCAACCGGAGAATGCGATCGCTGCTTTGGAATACCTGATGGCAGAGGGGTCTGTTCAGACAACGGTGGCTAATGTCGATTGGAGTTTGTTCAAAGAGGTATATGAAGCTAGGGGAAAACGGTCACTCCTAGAACTGCTTGCGGGACAATCGCCGAACGGGCGACAGCAGTCGTTAGTGCAACAATCTGATATTTTACCACGATTGTTGCAAGCTCAAAGTGGCGATCGCTTGCATCTTTTGGTAGTTTACTTACAAGAGCAGATAACTAAGGTGTTGGGGTTTGACGAATCGTTAGTTTTAGATCCGCACCAAGGCTTGCTGGAATTAGGTCTTGATTCTTTGATGGCTGTTCAACTCAAAAATGCGATCGCCACCGACCTTGAGGTGAATGCTCCTGTAGAAAAAATCATTGATGGCAAGAGCATTATGGAACTAGCAGAACTATTACTGCAGGAATTAGCCATAGCAAACACACCGCCAGCACCCCCTCCCTTAGAAAATGAATTGGAAGTCAAACTACCAATAGAAGACCACTCTACCTCCTTTGCATCTCTTGCATCAGCAACTAAATCAAGCCAGGACAATTGGATAGAGGGGGAACTATGAATTTAGTTGAGTTTTTACAAGAGCTTTCGGCAAAAGGTGTAGAATTGTGGGTCGATAGTGGTAAACTGCGCTATCGAGGTCCTCAAGATGTATTAACCCCAGAACTATTAAACGATATTAAGCGTTTTAAGGAAAAAATTATACTGCTGCTGCAAAAGGGCACCGAAACCGATCAAACCATTGCTCTGCGCCCTATGGAACGGAACGAACATATACCGCTGTCCTTTGCCCAACAGCGTATGTGGTTTCTACAGCAGCTAGATGTTAATAGTAGCTTTTACAACCTTCCGGCGGCTATGCGTTTTGAAGGGAACCTCGATGTCACTGCTCTAGAATACAGTTTCAATTACATCATCAGCCGTCACGAAACCTTACGTACCAACTTTATTCAGGTAAACGGGCAGCCCTTTCAAGTCATCCACCCCAGGCGTTCCTTGAAACTCACTCTTGTGGATTTGCAATCTGAACGCGAACTAGAAAGCTATTGCCAGCAACTAGCCATAGAAGAAACCCAACGCCCATTTGATTTGTCAGCTGACCCATTGGTGCGGGCGAGTTTGTTCAAGCTGACAGAGACAGAACACGTCCTGCTACTGGTGATGCACCATATTATATCAGATGGCTGGTCAATGGGCGTACTTATCCGTGAGATAGCAGCAGTCTATCAAGCTGTATGCAGTCAAAAGCCGTTCGCGCTACCAAAGTTGTCGGTTCAATACGCTGATTTTGCTATATGGCAGCAGCAGTGGTTGCAACAGGAGGAGCTGACAAAGCAGCTAGCATACTGGAAGGAAAAACTGGCGGGTGCGACTGCTTTATTGGAACTGCCCACCGACCGACCGCGACCTGCGGTTCAAACTTACCGGGGGGCAACCGAGAAATTCGCGCTTACAAAAGAACTGAGTTCGGCGTTAGCTGCCCTGAGTCAGCAACAAGGAGTGACGCTGTTCATGACGTTACTGGCAGCGTTTCAAATATTACTGTATCGCTACAGCAACCAGACTGATATTTGCGTCGGCACACCCATTGGCAACCGCAATGGTAAGGAAATCGAGGGGTTAATTGGGTTATTCCTCAACACTTTAGTGCTGCGGAGCGATTTGTCTGGTAACCCCAGTTTTAGCAATTTACTGTCACAAGTGCGTCAAGTTGCCCTTGATGCCTACGCCCATCAAGACTTGCCCTTTGAGCAGTTAGTCGAGCAATTGCAGCCAGAGCGTTCTTTAAGCTACACACCACTGTTTCAAGTGATGTTTGTGCTTCTCGTTGCACCAACGTCACAGTTGCAACTTCCAGGCTTAACGCTGTCTCCGTTTCCCATCGAAAGCTTCACAGCCAAGTTCGATTTGACTTTATCACTAGAGAACGCAAACACTGGATTGATTGGTTATCTGGAATACAATACTGACCTGTTTGACGCAGCGACCATTGCGCGGATGGTAGAGCACTATCAAACTCTACTATCTGCAGTGGTTGCCAATCCCCATCAGAAGATATCGGAACTCCCACTGCTTACAGGCAAAGAAAAACAGCAAATACTGGTGGAGTGGAACGGGACTCAAGTAGACTATCCCAAACAATTGTGTCTGCATTCCTTGTTTGAGCAACAGGTTGAAAAAACACCAGACGCTGTAGCAGTGGTGTTTGAAAACGAACAACTCACCTACAGTCAGTTAAACGCCAAAGCCAATCAACTCGCACATCACCTAGGAGAGTTAGGTGTAGAACCAGAAGAGTTGGTTGCCATTTGTGTCGAACGCTCAATCGAGATGTTGGTGGGATTGCTGGCAATTCTCAAAGCAGGTGGGGCATATGTCCCCCTCGACCCCATCTACCCATCAGAGCGATTGACGTACATCCTGGAAGACTCGGGTGTCAAAGTACTGCTGACTCAACAAACGGTAGCAAATCTTCTGCCTGAGATACACGGGCATATTGTCTACCTAGACTCATATTTGCCGGTTCACCAAAGTTCATCCAACCCCAACATTCATGTCTGCGCCGATAATTTAGCTTACGCCATCTACACCAGTGGCTCCACCGGACGACCCAAAGGGGTGCAAATTCCCCATAGGGCTGTGGTGAACTTCTTAAACTCAATGTCGGCTCAACCGGGGATAGTGCCAGAAGATGTGCTGGTAGCGGTGACGACCATTACCTTTGATATTGCGGCGTTGGAGTTGTTCTTGCCATTGAGCAAAGGCGCACGCCTTGTTCTTACCCGCGATTTGATTGCCGATGGCGGTCAAAGCACTGCGGCTCTGGGAACATCCAGCGCTACAATTATGCAAGGTACCCCAGCCACTTGGCGAGCGCTCCTGCAAGCAGGCTTCCTTGGCAATCGGCAATTGAAAATCCTTTGTGGTGGTGAAGCTCTCGATCGCGAACTGGCAGTGCAATTGCTTGAACGTGGAGATAGCTTGTGGAATATGTACGGTCCGACGGAGACCACCATCTGGTCAGCCGTTTCTCAGGTACACCCCGATTCTGGCGCGGTGTCCATTGGGAGAGCGATCGCCAACACCCAATTCTACATCCTGGATGCCAATTTACAACCAGTACCGGTGGGTGTGGCTGGGGAATTGCACATTGGCGGTGATTGCTTGGCACGGGGCTACCTCAGCCGCCCCGAGTTGACCGCCGAAAAGTTCATTCCCAACCCCTTTAGCAGCCAGCCCGGTGAAAGGCTCTATAAAACTGGAGATTTAGTCCGCTACAAGAGTAATGGTAACATCGAGTACATCGGACGTATTGACCATCAGGTCAAAGTGCGTGGTTTCCGCATTGAATTGGGTGAAATTGAGTCAATCTTGAGCCAACACCCAACCGTACAACAAGCTATTGTCATCGCCAAAGAGATTGGGGGCGACAAGCGCTTGGTTGGTTACGTGGTACCCCAGGCTCAGGTAACACCAGCAATTGGTGAGTTGCGCTCCTTCCTCAAACAGCTACTGCCCGAGTACATGGTGCCATCTTATTTTGTGGTGCTCAATGCCTTTCCACTCACAATAAACAGTAATAACTTAGAGTTGGGGTAATTTTTCGCCCAAACATCAATGCTCATAGCCAGAGTTTTTTGTGGGTTTTGGGCTGCTACTTCTGGTAATTGAGCAATTTTCAAAGCATGATTTAACGCTTGCAAAGGAGCCTCACCAGGACGGATGGGTGGCAAAATATACCATCGTTCACTCTTATCTTGCCGTAATTGGGGAATTAATCCTGCTTTCACCAAGCTAGACTTACCCGAACCCGAAGCACCCAACACTACTGTTAGGGGTTGCGTTTTGACCAAATTCTGTAACTTTTCTACGAGTTGAGTTCTCCCGAAAAACAGTTGGCTGTGTTCTTCCTCAAATGATACCAAACCTCGGTAGGGATTTTTGGACGCATCTAACGGTGGTGCGGGTGGTAAGTTGAGGGGATGTCCTGGAGCCAGGAAAATATACTCCCCTTTGTCGTGCTTCTTCAGAGGCCAAATCCCTGGTGTTTGCCTTTGGCGTTGTCCTTGTGTGGCTGGTTCTACGGCATCACGCAAATACAAGTAGAGTTCGGTAGCAGTAATCACCCCATCTCCTGGAGGTTGACCGTGAGTCGCAGGCGGATAGACATCAGCTTTCCCTGTCAGCGCTTCGATTAAGGCTGCTGCAAAGGGGGAATGGTTACCATAAGAGCCGCGTTCTGTATTAAAATTGAATGCGTCTAATGCCTTTTGGTCATAAGCAGCACTCGTGATGACTTGCCAAGCGGGGTCAGTCACAAAGCGGTCATATCTTTCTTGGTGGATCACCTCTGGAACCGTTAACAAATCTCTGGTACTCGACCATTTGAAAGCACCTGCAAAACAGCAGTCAAGGATTCCCAGAAAATGGCGACAAGGCAGTTGGCTTAAACATTCATGCAACTGAACCATTGGTAGGTAAGTGTTGGTGTCGCCGAGCTTGGCATCTTGGGGAATTAAATAACCACCTGGACCATCATCGCCGTTGAGAGCAATTCCATGACCTGCAAAGTAAAATAAGAGCCGGTCATCCTTTGTCACTTGTTGTGGGAGAGTTTCTTTCAGTAATTTGTTGAGGTTTTGCAGGGTGGCAACTTGGTTTAAGCACACCCATACCCGATATCCGTGTTGTTCTCGCAGAATCTCCACCAGTTTTTTAGCGTCGTTAACAGCATTTTGTAGGGGAGAAATGCCGTTAATGTAATATTTGATACCAATTATAAATGCCAAATTGCGTGCAAACTCTGCCATGCTGGTTGCTCCTTTTTTCTTCAGATAACCTCTTGACTCAAATTCAGCCCGACTTTAACTAGTCTGCTAATAAGTAGATGACAGAATATGCTACTTATGTGTATCGATCGCTAACTTGGTATCATTTCTATAGATTATGGGTGGGTTGAGTTTGATTCATCGGTTGGGTGTTGTTTGATTGCTTTAATATCTGCAAGCTAAGAATACCTACAGCTAATGCCCCAATCACCCCAAAAATCAACCAGTTCTGTGTTTTCTTTTCTAAAGAATCTTTAGTAATATTATTAACTCCAGAATCTACAACTTCAGCATTTATACTTTCAAAGTCAGATGTGTTTTGTAGGGCTTGAATCACCGCTTGAGAGAGCGCGTTGAACACTACTGGCTCGGTAAAGTAACCGAAGCGATCGCAGCCAACTTCTTGAATTTGCGGCTGTGGATTTCTCTCCATACTGACGCTTTTTATACTTTGTACTGTGACAGCAATATCATTGGGTTCACTAAAAAAGGGCACCGCTACGGCTTGATGAAATAATTTTTCCATGAGCCGTTCTAGGGGACTGGAAGTTTGGTTGGCTTTTGCTTTCAGGGCGGCGGGAATAATAGATGTATTCCCAGCAATAATTGAGTAAGGTATTTTGGGATCGGGGCTGGCTGCTAATTTTTGCAAGAACTTAGAATCGGGATGCATCTGGTCTAGGGAAATATCAATGGTTTCAATCCCATCGGCAAATCTGTTAATAGCCTTGAGCAACATTGCGATAGCTGATGCTGACCAAGTAAATTCTGACAGACCATTTAAACCGATGCTTAAGGTAGCTAATGCCCAATCTGGAATTGCAGACCAAGAGAAACCACCATTGGGTGTACCGACCATAATTAGATGGTGAACGACCTGGTTACCTCCTTCTTGCTCAATAAACCAACGAGAAACCAACCCTCCCATTGAGTGGGCGACAATGTGGAAAATTTTCCCGTGGATGTCCCCTAATCCTATAGCTTGGAGTTTCTGCTTCAGAAATCTGGCATTCTCTACAATTGATGTATTTAAATGCTCATAATCATAGGTAAGAACTAAGTCATATAGCTCAGAAAGGGGTTTTTCTATTCCATCTACTTCAACCTTGGCCGAACAAACGCTTTGAAGCAAGGTTTGAGTGTCGCCCATAATACCGTGGATATACAAGACTATTCGCTTGGCTTGGGCGACTCGCATCTTGACTTGCTCAATTTGTGTTGTATAATTTAAAACTCCTTCTGGAGTGACATCTGCTACTGCCAAAATTGGTTCATTAAACTCCAATCCCAGTTGTTGAGACACAACTTTTTGAAAGAAAATCCGAATGGAACCTTCTAAACTGCGGCTACCTTCACTTATTGGTTCGGTTAACCGTTCCAGTAAAATCTCTGTTTTGCCCTCTGGGGTTGTACGAGCGCGTCCTAGAGGCAAGAAAAATTCCCCATCGTAGCTAATGGGTAACAGTTGCTCGTCAGATGCAAGGGGTATATCGACGATGACTTTTAGGGGGTTGTTGGGTGTAACGGTTGATAGATTTTGAACCTCTGTCAATTCCAACACACTCAAACCGGGGTCAGTTCCCCGACTGGTGGTAAATTGAAAAGGCTGAATTCCCGGACGGTCTGCCCGCAGTATTGTTGGTAATATGTGGTTGCCTAAATCGCGGGTTGATTGGGTGACTGTGGTCAAACGAGCCTTGGCTCTGAATTCTGGATGTGCGTATAATCTGACACCTGCTCCCAGAAAAGCTGACTCGTCCCCTTTGGGAATAGGAGTTACGTGCAGAGGACGCACGGTAGTGATGCTAATTTGGCTAGTTACCCAATCGTCATATATTTCGTCTTCTTCTGGTCTGCTTTTAAGGTCACGAGATGGAATCCTTTGCATTAAGCGGTTCAGGGTACCATGACCGCGACGGGGTGTAGGCGCAATACGTTGAGGTAGGTCAAGTTCCGGCTGTTCGAGCAAAGTTGCATCAAATTCCGTCGTGCAGACAATAAGTTTGAGAATATCTTTAACTTCTGTAATCCCTGCTTCCTGCCATAGTTGTTTTGGAACTGCTGGATAAATTGGATTTCCTCGATTCACCCATGCTTCATCTCCTATTTGTCCGCTTGGTTGCAGCCAAATTCCTCCTCCGTCTAACAACTCAGCTGAGACTGCATAACGGTCGTTCAAATCAAGCAGGGCGCAATAAAGCGGCTCTTGACTGGTATTTTTTAGCTTGATTTTGAATGCGGGTTGTCGCCACAGGCCATTTTCTTGTTGATATTCCAAGCGAATCTGAAGGTCTGACAATTGTTGTCCATTTTGCTGGTAAATCAGTATTTCTACGGCATCAGGTCTAATCCGACTGGTGGCTGGGCTGGAAAGTTCAGCTATATTCATCCAACGGGTTATGTGTTCTAATCGCTGAACCGCCTGCAAAGTGGTGGTGTTGGTATAACCTGAAATTGGAGCTACTAAGGGACGGTCATCCGCAGGTCGTGTAATGAAATATTTACCATCACGGGCAAGTAATTTAAACTCGGCAGTTTCGTGTGTTGCGACTTCCCGGACGTAAAGTGAGGGGCGATCGCGTGCAGAGGTGAGCAAGGTGGCACGCGCTAATTCTACCCCTACTTGTTCTCCTTCTAACAAAACTCCTTTGGGTGGTAGGGGCAAACTGGTGACTACTGCTTTTAACGTCATTTCGGGATTTAAATCCCCAATACCACTCATTCTTACTTTACTTAATTGCGGCATCACTTCCTTGATTGTGGCTTCACCTATCGCCGTTGACAATTGGCGAAGTTCTTTTGAGGGGGTATCAAAGGGAAATAAGGCAAGGATTGTTGTCTCATCCCCAACTGGTTGAGAAATACCGTGAACTGCACCCTCATCAATTACCCAGCCGTAGTTTTTATCATAAAAAACAGTGAAGTAAGGTGCATGGTGAGCGATCGCACCTCCCAAAAAAGGTTGCTCTAAGTCACTCAACTCCGTGGCTTCGATTTGCGGAGATTGTGCGCTGACATAACTGCGAACTAGGGCATTGGTACGCTTAAATAAATCTCTATAACTCAGGCTGCCATTGGCTTTCTTTAAGGTATCTATTAAAAAGTAAGAAAATGCTCCCCTCGGTTCATCATCCACGTAGTATTCTTTCGCCGTCTCACTATCCCGACAAGCAGCCAGGACGATATGTTTTCCTTTTGGGAAATTCCAACCACTTGGATTGTTTTCCGGGCTAAGGGTAGCTGAAAGTTTATTGGCTTCATTCAAGGAGAAAATAAAACTATCTAAGGGGCGCTTGCGTTTGTCGCCGGAAGTTTTACGAATTGCTGTTTCTCCTTCTAGATCGCCACGGGTGGCAGAACCGGAGTGACAGCAGTCTAAGATAATGGCAATGTGAGGTTTTTTTTCGGCTACCTCAGCGATTAGCTTTGCTAACTCCTTATCTGCCAAATCCCAGCCTCCCACACGCCGACTGTCATAACATACTAAAGTTTCATCCAGTCGGTCTGGCTCGATAGCCCAAAACTCTTGTGGGGCTTGCTCTTGAGAACCATGTCCTGCATAGTAAAAGAAGGCAACGTCTTCACCACTAGCTTGACACAAATGCTGCCGAAAACCATCAATGACAGCCTGACGGGTAGCATCTTGATTTAAAAGTGTGCGAATATGAAGTAGATATCCATCTTTAGCGACCCGTCCTTGTAAATATTCTTGTATTGCCAGGATGTCATTCACACAACCATTCAAAGGTGGGACAGGATTGATGTATTCATCAATACCTACTAGCAGAGCATAGATACTGCAGGTCATATCTTATAGCTGAGTGGTTTTTAACTGTATTGTATGCTTATATTTAGAGACGCGATCTTTCTAGAAATTAAGTATTGTCAAAAAATCGATTATGTGTTTTGTGTGATATTTGTGGTTTGAACTGTTTTCCCGATGCATGACTTTGTCTCAATTAGAACCTTGAGGTTGAGAATACACATACAACGTGAGGAATTGGTGAGACTGTTGTAAATTTCTGCAAACAAAGCCCTGGTAAATGAAGCGTAGGCATTCAGGGTTGAGCAATACGACCGTTGGGTTTCGTTCTTCAACTTTACCTACCGATGACCGATTGTGTTGGGTTTCGTTCCTACCAATGACAAATGACCAATGACCAATGACAAACGACTTTCAGCCTTTTTTGCATATGTCTATTCTTTGAAGAAATAGAAGATAGTGTAAGAGGTTATTTATCAAGTAAATTTTCAATTGCCATATTGTGTAGGTTGGGTTTCATTTTTTAACCTAACTATGCAATGAAATGTTGGGTTTCATCTTTTAACCTAACTATGCGATGAAATGTTGGGTTTTGTTCCTTAACCTAATCATGTGGTTGGGTGTTGGGTTTCGTTCCTCAACCCAACCTACGTGATAAATCATCTCTAACAGGAAGAAAATCTATTGGATTATCGTACCATGCTATACAATCAACAAATAGATAATAGTTATCTTGATTTATCAAATATTTCTTCTGGACTGTTTACAACGCTTGGATTTGAGAATGCATTCGATGTCAATTCTCTTTTAAGAAATTCTCATAGTAGCTCTAGTCTATTTGTAGATAGATACACTGTTCCCGAAGGGGTTAACATTGTTGATTCTTCAAATATTACAAATGATAGCAACTCCGTGCAGCAATATGCCTATGGGAATGATGACTTAATAGGGGCTTCTATTGCAGGAGAGGTTGACAACTATCTACATCCTAACGATTTCAATACTCATTCACCAATCATTCATGGCAATACAGACATTCTAGGTGATGATAAAGAGCTTTTAAGTCAAATCCAACAGCTTCTCGTCTCTTCTCAATCGAATGATGGCGACATCACACAAACAAACTCTTCTCAAACGGAAACAGAAGCCTATGAGGAGAATGTAGAAATCTTGCCAATGTCGGATTCTACGGCTCAATCAAAGCAATTTAGTGAGGTGTATGGTTACGGAGTTGTAGATGCGGCGGCGGCGGTAGCGCAAGCACTCGGACAGAAACGGTTTGCCAGTATTCCTGATGAGATTGGATATTATGGCTGGGGGTTAGATGCAATTAGCATGCCGGAAGTATGGGCACAAGGATATTCAGGTAAGAATACTGTTGTTGCCGTGATTGATACTGGAGTGGACTACACTCATACGGATTTAGATGACAATATTTGGGTCAACTCTGGTGAAGTCTTTGGGAATGGTATTGATGACGATCGCAACGGTTATGTTGATGATGCCATTGGATGGGATTTTGTAGACAATGATTACAGCCCAATGGATACTCAAGGACATGGAACTCATGTTGCAGGCATTATTGCTGCTGAGAAAAACGGCGCAGGGATTCAGGGTGTAGCTTACAATGCCAAAATTATGCCAATCCGAGTCATGGGAGACAAAGGTGGTTCCTATAAGAATATTGCACAGGGAATTCTTTACGCGGCTAACAATGGCGCAGATGTCATTAATCTCAGCTTGGGTGGTGGTTATTCGTCTGAGGTTGAACAGGCAATCCAATATGCAACGCAACAGGGTGCTGTTGTTGTCATGGCGGCAGGAAATGACAGTGGAGAAAAACCTGTATATCCAGCTGGATTGGCAACCAAATGGGGAATTGCAGTAGGCGCAATGGATTCAGATTGGTATATGGCTGATTTCTCTAACTTGGCAGGTTCCGATCCGAATCTAAAGTATGTAGTAGCCCCTGGGGTTGATATTTACTCCACATTTCCTGATAATAATTATGAATTTCAGCAGGGAACTTCGATGGCTGCACCTTATGTTTCTGGTGTAGCAGCGTTGATGTTAAGTGCCAATCCCAATTTAACTCCCGAGCGCGTCAATCAAATTATTGTACAAACCAGTTTGGGTTGATACTCTGCCCACCCTGTAAAAAAGTTCCAACTGAGAATCGCTATCTTTCTGGGAAATCTTTTATTTCGCAACGGCATTTTGCATGAGTTGACCTAAGCCAGAACTAGAGAAAAGTACAGGTAAAATCACGGTAAAAATAGTGACTTTAATTTAAGGAGGTGAAAAAATTGAGAGAAACTGGCTTTGGATTAAGTAAAACGCTGTGGTTTCTGCATCAAATTACTGGCAACTCATCAAGTTAGATTCGACTGGTTCGCGTCGTATGGAAACGATCAACGCTGCTAAGACCTATTTCCAAAACCAATTTCCCGACTGGGCTAAACAGGCTAACCTTCCTGATACAACAGTTCACCGGCAACTTTGGCAGCAAATGGGTCAGCGGGGGAAGGTTGATAGCGACAACGGTTCTTTAGCTGAAATTTGTTTGCGTTGTTACATATCACACCAAATCGATCGCGCATGTCTGAGCTTAGGGGCTAAGTTTGGCAGCCGCAACGGTTTTACCTATGAAGATTTATTACCTTTGGTGTTGGATGATGACGGACAAACGCTGCCATCAAATTCAGATCGAGGCGTTGCTTATCGTTCTTTAGCAATGACCGTTTTGCAAACCTTTGACCCAGCTAAAGGAACCCTGAGCACGTGGGTCACACGCTATGTTCGGCAACATCCAGAACTCAAGCGGTTCTTGTTACAGCATGGTGTTTTTTTGGTGAGCGATTGGGCGCTACTCAACGATACGACCGTAAAGCGATTGCAACAAATTCTTGCTGAAGTGTATCACTTAACCCCAATCGAAATTCAGCAAACTTGCGACCTTTTGCAAAGCTTCCATGCAGTTTATCGGGATGACCGCTTGCAACAGAGGATTTCAGGATCGAAACAGCCCTGTGAGTCACCAACACCCGAACAGTTGGTTCGCATTGCTGGGGATCTCAAAGCTCGCACCAACCGTACCCTCAACCCTGAAGCTGTCTTGCGGCAGTTAAATGCTCTTGCAACTAAACTACGGCAGTATCGGATTTCGACACAAGGGGGATCGGTTCCTTCTATTTCCTTCGACCAACCGGAGATACAACCGTTTGTAGACCGTGTGCCAGCAGAACGAGAAGATGAAGAAATATCTGAATTTCTTAAATATTATCAAGACCAATTTATTCAATGTTTAGATCGGGCGATTTCTGAAGTCATTGGTGATTTTATTTCCAAGTTGCAACGCAAGCGCTCATCAGTAGAGCAAGAATTTTTGACTGCTCTACATCTTTTCCATTGCGAAGGTCAATCCATGAGCCAAATTGCGCCACAAATTGGATTTAAAAAACAGTATGAAGTCACTCGTTTATTAAAACTGAACGATATACGTGCTGATATCCGTCAGCGATTGCTCCTGATGTTACGCGATCGCATTCTCGATCGCGCCTTGCTCTATGTCGATCCCGAACGCTTGCAAACTTTAGATCGGCAGGTGGAATTGATTCTGGACGAAAAAATTACGGGCATCATCCAGGAAGCAGAATCCGAGGCAAAGAACCCGATTCGCAATCAACCCCTGCGCGGTTTGTTAGCACGTCGCCTCTGCCGTTATCTCAATTTAAGGAAGACTTAACCATGATCCAACCTACATCTATGCCAGATTTTACAGACCTGTTCGGTTGGCGAGCGCTCAATACCGAGCGAACTGAGCTACTACCAGAACACATACAACGGGCGGCGCGTCTGAGTCAAGCAATTCGTTTGCCGGAGCAACGCTGGCAAGTCTACCTAACTGCTTTGGCTGCATTGGGATTTGAGCAATGGCTGAGCGATCGCGCCCCCGACTTAAAAAATATTACCACAAATACTTCAATTTGGCAACCCCCCTATGCAAATTTGATGGCAGCGGTTTGTAACTTCCATGTTGGGTCGTTTAAACTTTGCATTGGTGCTTGCAGTACCCTGGACGACGACCAAGTGAGCCTCCCCAACGCAGTTTTCGACATCCCAGATTTTGCGGCTCATTTCTACATCCCAATTCAGGTTGAGGAAGAGCAACAGCAGGTGGCAGTAGCTGGTTTCTTAAACTACGAGCAGTACCGTCGGTATCAAGCAGCCCAGTCACTCCAACTCGACCGAGATTGGACGTATACTCTACCCCTAAGCTGGTTTAATTCCGATCCCAATGCACTCTTGTTAAATCTTCGTTGCTTGGAACCAAATGCGATCGTTTTACCCGCAACCCCTTCCGTGCAACAGCACAGCGAAGCAGCACTGCGGCAAAAGCTGACAGCACTGCAATCCCAACTTCCCACCCAGCCGCTTTGGGAATTGCTGACACCGGAAGAAGGCAAGGTGCTGTTAGCAAACCCCAATCTTGTCAACTGGGTGTACAAACTTTCCGCTCCACCACGGTCTCAACCCCTCATCAATGCTGGTTTGTGGGTCCGCAATCAACTGGATACAGTAGCTCAAGAATTGGGATGGATGCTGTTGCCATCCCTAACAGCGTCTGCACTGCGCTTGCAGGAAGAGGATTTTCAGAAAATCCGAGCAGCTTTAGAACAGCAAGGCGTTCGTATTCCTTCTGGAGCACGAGGGGCTTACCGCGACTTGCGCTTTCAACAGAAAGGTTTACGACTGTATGCTGTAACGTGGGACCTATCGGAAGAATCAAATTCTCCAGAGTGGATGTTACTTATTGCCTTAAACCCACAGCAGCGAGTTCCTATGCGCCTTAAGCTTGAGGTGAAAGATGAGACACAAATACTTTTTGAACAGACCCAAGAGGATACAAATCGCGGTATCCTTTACGCTCAAATTATTGGAAATTGGGGAGAACGATTTTGGGTAACGGTGACTGCTGATGATGAAGCCGTTTTTGACATTCCACCTTTTAGTTTTGAGTTGGAAAAGTAAGTAGGGAGAATTCAATATAACTATGTTGTTTGTCATTAGTCATTAGTCATTTGTCCTTAGTCTTTTGTTCTGTACAAATGACTAATGACCAGGAACAAAGGACGAGCCCAACCAGTTAACTTGACTCACACATATTTCTGAGCCCTTTGCGGTTTGTAAAAAAATCAGTTCACAAATCAAATTAGGACTTACTATAAACCTTAATCTTTATTGACAACATGAAACTTCATTTACCTCTTTTTTACCTAAAAGTTCAAAAAATTGAGCAAATCTGTTTGTTTGAGTTGTCTTGGGGACAAGGACAAAGTTTAACCGTACAGCTTGAGTACCCAACTGCCCTAACTCAGCTTTATGAAGAATGGCGGCGGGCTTACTTGAGCTTTTATCAGTCAGAACATATGCGGGGGCGGACGGTTGCTGGCGGGATTGTCGCTTTAACTGTGGACTGGCACGCGGAACTTGTCAAAGCAGAAACAAAACTGATGTTTGAGTTTAATCGTTGGTTACGCAGTGCCGAATTATACGATATTCGCTCGCAAATTGCTCAGGCAAGTCAGGAATTGGTCAAGGAAAACCCGGAAACAACTGAGGCAGTACAAATTTTTCTGACCTGTGCGCCCATTGAGTTAGACCGTTTTCCTTGGGAGGCGTGGGAACTGAGTACGGAGTTTGGCACAACTGGAGCAATTCGGATTATTCGCTCTCCTTTGAATATTGCCACAGCAAACCAAACCTATTTGAAGAAACCACAACGGGGGCGTACCCGGATTTTGGCTATTTTGGGTGACGAGACAGGCTTAAATTTTGAAGCAGACCGGGAGGCGGTACGATCGCTCCTCCGCATTGCCGATGTCCAGTTTGTTGGTTGGCAACCAGAGCAAACACCGAGCCAAGCCATTGAGCAAATCACTCAAGCGATCGCATCAGAACAAGGTTGGGATGTGCTGTTTTTTGCCGGACATAGCAATGAAACAGAAATGACAGGGGGTGAGTTGGGGATCGCTCCTGGGGTATCGATTTCCATTAGCGAGATTGCACAGCAACTGATGGCTGCAAAACAGCGCGGGCTTCAGGTGGCTATTTTTAACTCCTGTAGTGGGTTGAGTATTGCAGATGCATTAATTGATATTGGTTTTAGCCAAGTTGTGGTAATGCGCGAACCAATCCACAACCGCGTGGCACAGGAATTTTTGGTAAGATTTTTACAAGGCTTAGCGAAACACTTGGATGTGTACGAATCAATGATGGCAGCACGTCAATCTCTGCGGATGGAAAAGAGCCACACCTACCCCTCATCATACTTGGTTCCTTCGTTATTTTGTCATCCAGGAGCCTCCCTGTTTCGCATCCCTCCTTTTCATTGGAAACAGCGCCTAAGTCAGATCCTACCAACTCGACTGGAGGCGATCGCAGTTTGTGCAAGTATTGCCCTAAGTTGCATTCCTCCCTTTGCAGCCTCCCTCTTAGACGGACGTACATTCACCCAGTCAATTTATCGCAATTTAACAGCACAAGTCCCATCAGAGGAAGCTCCCCCTGTTGCCCTCGTACAAATTGATACTGAGTCAATTTATCGCAGTGGCATTTCCCAGTTAAACCCCATCCATCGCGGTTACATAGCAAGGTTAATTGAACGCTTGCAAAAATTAAATGCTTCCGTTGTTGGGCTAGATGTAGTACTAGACACGCCACAAAAAAGTAACACATATGGGGATAAAGATTTGGCAAAAGCCGTAAGACAGGCGGTTGACCAAAATATGTGGTTGGTTTTAGCTGCTATTATGGAATCGGATCGGGAGTTGAGCATTAGCAAAACCACTTCAATTGCCAGTGAACATTGGACCCTGCAAGGATATATTGATGTTGTCGATCCCCACTTTGTGGAAATTCCGCTTCCAGACCAAGATTGTCGCCAAGCTTGCCCCATTGCCTATTTAATGTCCCTCGTCCAAACAGCTCGCTCCTCGGTTGCTGACATACCAAAGCCACATACGAGTCGCGTGAGTAGCTTACGTACCCAATTGATGGATGCCATTAATCAGAAAGCCCCCAAAATTCGCGATTTACCTCCTCCCTTTAACTGGTATCCTCCCTTTGGATTGCAGCCCGTCATTGATTTCTCTCTTCCTCCTGACCGTGTCTACCAGCGCATTCCCGCTTGGCAATTACTTGAAACTGGGGATGCTAACAAGTTTCCACTGCTCTCCCAACAGGTTGTGCTGGTTGCAGTAGGAAGTGACGAACGCTTGGGGATCGCACCGGGACAGCCAGATCGCTTCCCAACTCCTTCTGCCATGAACTACTGGACGCAGCAGCCTTGGCTGACAGGGGGTGAATCCTTGGCATACATGACCCATCATTTTCTCACCCGGCACTTTGTGGTTCCCGTACCCGACGCCTGGATGATTGGAGTTGCAGTCATCCTTGGTAAAGTCGTTGTGTTGGTTGTGAGTAGTCGCGGGGCGGCTTGGAATTCTAAGAGTCGCCTGCAAATCGTTGCTGCTGCGATGGGCGGAACGTTGGTTTACGGTATCGTTGGTTTACAACTTTATATTTCGGCCTCAGTTCTACTTCCCTGGTTCTTGCCATCTCTGGTATTTTTGGCTTACGTTCTACCTGCTACAAGGAGGAAATATGTATAATTTCCAGCGTCGCAAACTTTTGTTTAGCTATGCTGTTATCCCTTTGTTTATTACGACTACTAGTATCAGTAGTGACTATCCTGCTCTAGATTTTCAAGGTTCTCAGCTAGCTGTCAGGAAAGATTTGACAACTTGGATCGGCTCATTTTGGCAGCGGCGTCCCCGTCATCGGTTGGGCGCACGCAGTGGTGTTTGCCCCATTGCACCTGGTTTGCTGGAAACCTACGTTGTCTGGCACGAACGCCCGCTGTTTATATGGCACGGTGAAGGCACTCAAATTAGCGTCCGCGATCGCGAAACTCAAACCGTGCTGTGGACGCAAGCTCTTAAAGGTAGCGATCGACAAATGAGCTACAACGGTAAAGAACCCTTGCAACCGGGCAAGCTTTATCAATGGCAATTGTTGGGAACCAAAACTTCTAGTTCCGATCGCAACAACTGGACAACGTTTCAAATCATGCCTGCAACCGAGCGGGAAAAAATCGCAACGGATTTGCAAACTTTAGAGCAAAAACTAGGAGCTTCTAAAGCTTCTAAAGAAGAGATTGCGCTTAAAAAAGCCGATTATTTTCTCAATTACAATATCAAACAAGAAGTTGCTCAAAATAATGAAGCTCCTAATGCTTGGTCAGATGCTCTGCAAACCCTCTTTGAAATTGAAAACCCCTCTTCTTCTTTTATTAAAGAACGGCAAGGTTATGTTGTAGGTTTGTGTACCGAGCAAACTACGGTCTCAACAGCCAAGACCCTAACTTCCAACTCATAGTTGGTAGTATGTCTCCCTTCCGCTATGTGCAAGGCACACGCTTTGCGATCGCGAACGTAATTCGTAATTAAGTATTAATTAATTACGAATTGCGAATTTTTATTATTAATTTAATCTTATTCAAAGGTTTCTCCGACGAGCGGAGGTTTTTAGATGAAAAACGCTGCTATTAGCTGACATTTCGCTACATGTGTTAGATGGAACTCCATGACCTTTCAAGCTGAATTGGACTACTCGAGTTTATAAAAATTGGATCTTCAGTCAAACCAAAATCAGATCTAACTTTAAAGTATCAACGAAAAACCAATGCTTGTTTTACAGGAGTCAAGATATGAAAATTTTTATTGCAGGTGCAACGGGAGCAATTGGTCGT
>NZ_BAAFZH010000085.1:0-140835 GCF_054684315.1 Scytonema sp. NUACC21
ATATTTGGAGTGCGATCCAGTTGTTTTCTGTCCCCATCCCGATGGAAAGTACTTCTTAGGACATAAATCTTTAGAAAAAACTTGCGCCGAAATCGCCCGTTACAGCGATCGCGATGCTAAAAAGTACGCAGAATTTACAAACTATTGGCAGCGAGCGCTTGGTGCAATGATCCCCATGTTTAATGCACCACCAAAGTCTGTTTTAGATATTCTTGGCAACTACGATATTGCAAAGCTAAAGGATTTATTTTCAGTCATTGGTTCTCCCAACAAAACGCTGGATTTTATCCGCAATATGTTGACCAGCGCTGAGGATATTCTGAACGAGTGGTTTGATTCAGAATTTTTGAAAGCACCCCTTGCAAGACTTGCTGCAGAACTGGGCGCACCACCGTCACAAAAAACCATTTCCATTGGGGCAATTATGATGGCAATGCGTCACGACCCAGGTATGGCAAGACCCCGTGGCGGGACTGGGGCATTGGTACAGGCATTGGTAAATTTAGTAACCAGTAAAGGCGGCACCATCTTAACGGATCAACAAGTTAAGAAAGTTTTGATAGATGATGGTCGTGCAGTTGGCGTGCAGGTTGCCAACGGTACTGAATATCGTGCTAAGTATGGAGTCATCTCTAATATTGATGCCAAGCGACTGTTTCTACAATTAATGGATGCAAGCGATGTTGATGCTGCCGACCCAAACTTAAGGGAAAGATTAGAACGGCGCATTGTTAACAACAACGAAACTATCCTCAAGATAGACTTAGCTTTAAATGAGCCTCTGCGTTTTGAACACCACCAACATAGGGATGAATATCTGATTGGTTCTGTTTTAATTGCAGATTCTATCACTCACGTGGAACAGGCTCATAGTAAATGTACCTTGGGAGAAATTCCAGATTCCGACCCATCCATGTATGTGGTCGTGCCAACAATGTTAGATCCGTCAATGGCACCCCCAGGAAAGCATACCGTGTGGATTGAGTTTTTTGCGCCATATCAAGTTGCAGGTGCAAATGGCACGGGGTTGAACGGTACGGGTTGGACGGATGAACTCAAGCACCAAGTTGCAGATAAGGTGATTGACAAACTAGCAGACTACGCGCCAAACGTGAAAAATGCAATGATTGCCCGTCGTGTAGAAAGCCCTGCGGAACTAGGAGAAAGATTGGGCGCGTATAAGGGGAATTACTACCACATTGATATGACTTTGGATCAAATGGTATTTTTCCGTCCTTTGCCAGAAATCGCGAATTACAAAACACCAATTGAAGGTTTGTTCCTTTCAGGTGCGGGAACTCATCCGGGTGGTTCAATTTCAGGAATGCCGGGACGCAATTGTGCGCGAGTCTTTTTGCAGACACAACGCCCCATAGTGCAAACTTTTAAGGATGCACGGGATTCTATTCGGTCAACTGTTGAGTCGGTGTTTAAGATTACCTGAGTTCGATAAAAAATGCTCGAAACTCAGCAGGGTAGAGTTTATAGTTTAATACGGTTCAGATTAGACCAAAACCCTTACTATACTAAATCCGGTTTATAAACCCCTTTTTTATGGAACCGCCAAGACGCGAAGAACGCCAAGAAAAAACAAATGAAGATAAAGGGGGTAGCTAACCCGGATTTGGTATTAAAACCTCAATGTAGAGACTAGCCATGCTTAGTCTCTACACATCGCGGAATCCCACCAAAAATCCTTAACTAACCTGAGTTTGGCGTAAGAAAAAGTCTGAAAACCAAGCAGGTAAAGATTGTAGCAACACATACCAGGTTGATGTGTATGGAATTAGAGAACCTATTTTGTGATGTAGATGGCTTTTGTCAACAAATGGTTAATATTATTGGTGCTTTAATTGCTTATACCTATTAAGATAAAAGACTCCATGAACACGCGATTGGTCGATTCACTAATACAAATAATCGAATCCCTCACCCCAGAGGAACGCATCTTTTTACAAGAGCAACTGAGCAGCAAGCCAATTCAAGTGACATCTGGGATCTGCGCTGGACAGCCACGCATTCGCAACACCCGCATTCCTGTGTGGACACTGGTTGCTTTTCGCCAACAGGGAGCAGATGACGAAGAGTTACTGCGAAACTACCCTACCCTTACCACTGATGATCTAACAGCTGCATGGGCATACTATGAACAGCACCGCGAACAACTAGATCGGGCAATCATCACTTTCACAGAGGATGAAGATGATTAAGCTTTATTCTAATGAGAACTTTCCAATGGATATAGTGCGAGAACTGAGACAGTTTGGCTGTGATGTCCTGACTTCCTACGAAGCAGGGCAAGCAAATCAAGGCATCCCTGATGAGGAAGTTCTTACCTTTGCCACTCAAAACCAGAGAGTTGTCATCACTCTCAACCGTGACGACTTCATCGCCCTACATCGTAGCAGTATTTCTCACAACGGAATTATTATCTGCAAAACTGATAGAGACTACATAGGACAAGCTCAGTTCCTCCACGCCAACCTGCAAGATATAGAATTACAAGGTCATTACACTGAGGTGATACTGCAAAATCGCCTGATTCGCGTCAAAAAGCAGAATCAGCCTAAATCCAGCAGACAAGTTTTCATTATTCAGGAATACCCAAGATAAAAAACTTTTAACTGAAAAAATATCCCATGCCTGAAGGTCGAAATAACGTCGAGGTTGACTAGAGGGGAGAATAATCTTATCCAGTGACACCTTAGTAGGAATTAAATTTTCATCATCAACCAATTGATTAATTCCTACCCAACAAATTAGGCTAGACACGCTAGTAGGTAGGGCACTGCCGCACAACAGTGAACGTGTGTTATTACCACGGTTTTCTTCCTTACCCAGCCAGACTATAAGGCAGAAATTGGGAGAAAGCAAAGTACAGTGAGGAATTTTGCACCATACTTGGATTACCACTGGAACCATCTAAGTAGACCAGAGTAGTAGCGATCGCCCGCCCCATACCAATAACATAATTAAATGGTACAGCTTAGCCTTTAGAGTTGCGATCGCAGATAATAGACCTGTCATTTCTGCTAGAAAAAGTAAAGTTAAAGGAATTGGGGTGAATGAAAAAGCTGAAGCAGATACGAGAGTCCTTAAAAGATTTAGGGAAAATTGTAGAATTTGGAGCAGAGGGGTCTAAAGCTACCTTAGAATTTGCAATGGCTGTAGGTGTATTAAGTGCTGCTGTAATTCCGGTTGCACAGCCGATTGCTGCTTCTTTAGCGTTTGTTGGATTAACAAACAAAGGGATAGACCTATACCGAAGTAAGAATAAGGAACCAGATTTAGAGGAGTGGGTCGCAATTGCATTTCCTCTAGCTTATATAGAAAGTTTTGATGCTTTGGTTCAAAAAAATGAATGGTTAAGACAGAAGATGAGTGCTGGCGTATCGGGTCAAGAAATTAAGCAGCACTTTGATGATGAGTTAGGAGAAGTTGAATTAACTCAGGAACTCGTTCAAGAGGCTTTAACGAAATTTCCAGAATCGCTGTTGGGACTTGCGCTCAATAATCAATTATCTGCTTACTTAAAGCAAGTGGGATTAGACCAATATACCATTCCTATAGTGACTGGATGGGTTGCTTGGGGAACCAGAGCAAAGATTGAACAACTTTTAGCTTATGAAGAATCAAGCAAGAGGAATATAGCTGTTCAAGTCAAACCGTACATAAAAGCAGCCCAAGAAATTGGTGCAACTCAAACATTTGGTAGTATCGAAGCTTACTTACTTGAACAGATATCTCCCAATCCTAGCGATTCATTGCGAGAGGACAAGTGGAGAGTCTTTGATGAACCCTTTAAAATTCCCGATGTCTACGTACCTCTCAGGCGCTTACCTCTTTCGCGCTTACCTCTTTCGCGCTAACCTCTTTCGCGCTAACCTCGTTCGCGCTAACCTCTTTCGCGCTAACCTCTTTCGCGCTAACCTCTTTCGCGCTAACCTCGTTCGCGCTAACCTCGAAGGCGCTAACCTCGTTCGCGCTAACCTCGAAGGCGCTAACCTCGTTCGCGCTAACCTCGAAGGCGCTAACCTCGAAGGCAACTATGGAGAGATTACTTGGGATGAGACGACAAACTGGAAGGATGTACATGGGTTAGAAACCGCAATCCTGCCAGAAAAATTAAAACAAGAGTTAGGTCTTGCTTAAAGGGGTTACCATGCCATTTTGCGTGTTGCTAGAGAAGCTGTCACCCAATGCCTACACAACTAATTTATTTCTGTATTTATGTAAATACGCTTACTCCCTTCCCGCTAGAAGATTACCTACAGATGTAGGTAGGGCTATGCCGCACGTTAACAGCTGGTGGGCAGTGCCCACCCTACAAAAATCGGTAATTTTGGAGTGGAAAATTTGACTTTGTATATAATTTGTCAATCCATTACTCTGTCGTGGTATGTTCCTACAAGTTTAGGCAGTCAAATAGTAAATAGCGATCGCTACTTTTTACAAAGTTTCATCAGTGCGATTTGTTTTTGATAGACTTCCACCATTGACCGAGAGAACTAGATTCAGCCTTTTGACGAAAATATTCAATCTGCTCTTTGGGAGTAAGACTTTTAATATCTTCTGAAATTTCTTCTTGAGCTTGCTGTTTAAATTCAAGGCAATCAAAATCTTTCTCAATTTTCGTTTGATTCATCGAATGTAACCTCTCTGGGGGAAACAATAGTTAGAATTCCGTAGCCGTTGAGTAAATTAACTTGGTTGTATGCCCTCATTCTATCAAGTCGAACAATGTGTTTGAAATTCCAAGATACAATCGCATCGGCTCTGGCTACCGTAGCCGCAGCCACATGAGTAGCATCATTAATAGATTTAGATGTAACAACTCCATTAGCTATATAAGTATCTCTGAGGGCTATGATTTCTTCTGTTAGTGGAACGTTTTCGATAACCTCAGTAGGAATTGTAGTAAGTATATTACGAACTTCTGGTGGAGCGTTTGCTAGCTCAATAATGACTAAATCACTCAAAAGCATGATTACTGTTTTATTACGAATAATCTCTATAACCCGTTGTGATTCTATTGCAAACTCTATATCCAGACAACCACCAATTACTGAAGTATCAACATAAATTCGTAAACGCTTCATATTTTATACGTCTGAAATTAAATATATTTTAGATAAAGCGAGCGCAGATGTTGCCATTCTTGCATCCTTGTTTAACAACCAGATTAAATCTCAACAGTAAAAATTGCTCCTTGTGGCTTGTTGTTTTCTACTTTAATGTATCCCCCATGAGCTTCGACTGTCATTTTACAAAAAGCTAAACCCAATCCAATCTGAGGTGTTTCTTGGATGGGAGTGCCCACTTGGTATTTTTCAAAAATAATTTGTTGCAATTCCTCTTTAACTCCCGGTCCCGAATCAGCTACCTGAATTCTTGCTCGTCCCGGTTTTGGATACTCAGCGCTCAGCACAATTTGGCTGTTTGCAGGTGAGAATTTAATAGCATTAAACAGTAGGTTATCAAGAACTCGACGGAAAAGATTGGCATCCAGACTGACACTACCACCAGGTGCTGGTAGATTTGCCAGCAATTGTAGTTTGTTTTGAACTGCAAATATTTCGATATCGGAAATGACTGAAGAACAAAGGGCAAACAAATCGACATCTCTTCGTTGAAGAACCATCTTGCCAGATTCTAATTTCGCAATGAGCAACAAACTATCAATCATGGATTGCAATTGTCGTCCGGCTCTAACAATCTGGTTGGTTTTCTGTTGCTGGAGTTCGGGTGAAAAGTTAGTGTTTCCTAAAATTTCTGCAGCCATTATAATTGTGCTGAGGGGGTTACGCAGATCGTGAACGATCATCTCGGAGAGGTTTTCCCTCAACCGCAGAGTTTCTTGCTGGGCATCGTATTGTTGCTTGATACGCAACATTGCTCTGATTCGCGATCGCAGTTCTATGCCATTCAGGGGTTTGCTAATAAAGTCGTCGGCTCCTAATGCGAGGCACTTGGATAAATCTTCTTTAGCAGTAAGAGCCGTTACTATAATCACTGGAATATGCTTCCATTGAGGATGAGACTTAAATTTCTGGCAGAATTCAATGCCATTTATTTGAGGCATCATCACATCTAGCAAAATGACATCGGGTTGAAACGCTTCTAGCAGAGCAAGGGCTTCTTTCCCACTTGAGACGTAGTTTAATTGATAGCCTTCGTTATCCAATAATGTATCAATAACATCAAAGTTATCGGGTTCATCATCGATAATCAAAATGGTAGGTGCAGTTCCCATAATTAGAATGAGTAAGAATTACTCTTTATTTAATAGGTGTTTTATTTTCTCTACTAGCTGTTTCAGCTTTACAGGTTTGGCTAAATAATCATTTGCTCCTGCGGCTATACAGTTTTCCCGATCGTCTGGCATAACTAATGCAGTCATGGCAATGATTGGAGTATGAATAAACCGTTCATCGGAACGAATAAGGCGCATTGCTTGCAACCCGTCCATTCCAGGCATTTGAATGTCCACGATCATGAGGTCGGGGCATTGCGCTTTGGCAAGGGACACGGCTTCTTCTCCGTTCCTTGCTAATAGTAAGCGATATCCACGAGCACTCAAATAACTGGATGTTGTGGCAATATTGGCTTCGTTGTCCTCTGCTAGTAAGATTAAAGCAGGAGCAGTGGCTTCGATGGGGGAAACTTTTGGAGCAATAATCAGCGCAGTTGTTGGGAACTGTTCTGGGTGCTGAAGTTTGTCTAGAGTATGGCGGAACTTTTCACGAGTAATTGGTTTAACTAAATATTCACTTGCCCCCAAGCATAACGCTTGCGATCGCTCATCCACCACCGAAATCACTACAACAGGAATGTTTTGCGTTTGTGGATGTGCTTTGAGTTGTTTGAGGACTTCCCATCCAGATAAGTTAGGCAACAGGAGATCCAAAAAAATGAGTGCTGGTTGAATGCGGAGTGCTGCGTCGATCGCCCCTTCGCCCTTAGGATAAATAGCAGCGTGCATATTCAGTTCCCTCAAATACCGGGCGATTTGTTCTGCTGCGACACTGGAATCTTCAACTATCAACACCTGTGAGTTATCATCTGACATGACACTCCGGTTCATTGATTGGGGAATAGGTGGGGTATGTGAGGTAGCATAAGGTAAGTAAACCGTGAAACAACTCCCCTGACCCACTTCACTGGTCACTTTTACCGTACCTCCATGAAGTTCTACCAGTTGGCGCACCAAGGCTAAACCCAAACCGGTTCCCGTATGCTGGCGGTTCAAGCTACTGTCAATCTGAACAAAGGGCTGGAACAATTTATTCATCTCTTCTTGAGCAATACCAATTCCAGTGTCAATTACGGAGAAGCAAAGAACTTCCTTTTCTTGCTGCTGCTTGGGTTGCACCACAAGCTTGACACTGCCTTCATTGGGGGTGAATTTCACCGCATTGTTGAGTAAATTAATCAGCACTTGGCGGATGCGTCGCTCGTCCACAACAATTTCGGGTAGCCCTGTTGGGACTTCTATAGTAAGTTGAAGGTTCTTCTTAATTGCTTGCTGCCTCACAAATGCCATACTGGATTCACACAGATAGCCAACGGCAACAGGAGTCCTTTGCAATTCTAGTTTGCCAGACTCAATTTTCGACAAATCGAGAATATCGTTAATCAATTCCAGAAGGTGTTTACCGCTGCGTTCAATGGTGGCGATTGCCTGTTGCTGGCGAGGGTTCAACGTCCCAAACACTTCTTCCTGTAACCCTTCTGACATCCCCAAGATAACGTTGAGGGGAGTCCGCAGTTCGTGACTCATATTGGCGAGAAACTCATCCTTGAGGCGGGTTGCTTGATGCAATTCAGCATTTGCTAAACTCAATTGCTCATTCATGTGCCTGAGCTGTTTCTCAACTTGCTTTCGCTTGCTAATATCGCGGCACACACAAATTAAATCCCCACTTTCTGTAATCGTTAAAGACAGTCCCTCTGCAAAAGTACTGCCGTCTTTTCGGGTTCCGGTTGCTTCTCCTTGCCAGTAGTGCTGCTGCATTAAGATGGGAAACACGTTTTGTTCAAAACGGTTGATTTCTTCAGGAGAGTACAATTTTCGCCAGGTACTGCCTATGAGTTCTTCATCGCTTTCGTAGCCGAAAAGTTCCAGGTGTGCCTTATTTAAATAAGTGTAGGTATCGCCCTCCAGAATAGCAATGCCATCAATGGCTGCTTCAATCGCTGCAAGCTGCCGGTTCAAGATTTCTTCTGCTTGCTTGCGTTCGGTGATATCAGTTTCAGAACCAGCCATGCGAATAGCATTGCCTGTCTCATCCCACAATGCTTGACCCCGATCCAACACCCACATATAGGAGCCATCTTTCCGTTGCACTTGGTACTCTTGTTGAAAAAAGGGAGTTGTGCGGGCAAAATGTTCTGCAAAAGCTGTAAGGACGCGATCGCGATCGTTGGGGTGAATTCGGCTCAACCATTCCTCAAGATCGTTACCAATCTCATCCTCTGCAAAACCCCGCATCTCTTTCCATCGGGGTGAGAAAAAAACTTGATTGGTTTGAAGATTCCAATCCCAGATGCCATCATTGCTGCCTCGAAGTGCTAATTGCCAGCGTTCTTCACTCTCACGTAAAGCAGAGGTACGTTGTTCTACCCTCAGTTCAAGCTCCTGATTGAGCTGACACAAAGCTTCCATTGCTGCCTGACGTTCCAGTTCAGCGCTAACTCTGGCTCCAAAAATCTGTAGTATTGTCGCGATTCGCGGGATATTTGTTAATGGTTTCTTGTCGAAAATGCATAAACTGCCAATAACATTACCGTGAATGTTGGTCAGGGCAGTCCCAAAGTAACTTTCAATTTTGAAGGTAGATAAAAATTCGTTTTTGGGAAACCTTTGTTGCATGCCCTCAGTACAGTAGAACATTCCTTCTGTCATCGATATATGACAGGGAGTATTCTCGAACAAGAAAGAAAAGTTGGGCTGAAGTTGTCCGTTTCCCCAGAACCCATAACTGCTTAGGAAATTGCCTTCTTGTTTGGCAACTAACACATAAGCCACATCCAAGGCAAGTGCTACGTACTTTACAAGAACTGGAAAAAAGTCTTGACCTGTGACAGATGCCGCTCCCTCAACCAAGCTTTGTAAGTCCATCTGTGCTTGTTTGCGATCGCTGATATCAGTAATTGTACCGATGTATCCCGTGGTTTCCCCATCTGCTCCTTGTTCTGCCACAACCTGACCAAACACCCAAGTGACTTTACCGTCTGGGCGCTGAAATCGGTATTCCAAACGAAAGGGTTCTTTTTCTTTGACAGAGCGATTCCATTCTTCAAAAATAAGGTCTTGGTCATCGGGGTGCAATCCTCTGACCCAATCAGTGCCCATCGCTTCTACCGGTGTTAGTCCCGCAATCTCACACCAACGGTCATTCACGTATAAACAATGCCCTTCGGTATCGGTACGAAAAATACCGACAGGAGCAGCAGATGCTAGAGACGCATACCGATGTTCGCTTTGACGCAAAGCCTCCTCTACTTGCTTGTGCCAAACGAGCTGAGCCAGTTGAACGGCGACGGAAGTAATGAGTTGCAAAAGGCGTTTATTGAGTTCATACTGTTCATCGGCAAAGAATACCAAGATTGCGATCGCCCTCTCCTTTGCCAAAAGCGGGACACCAAATACCCCTTTCAGCCCACATTCTCGGGCTACTTCAACCCTAAAACATTTCTCTGCTGACTCTTCGGAAAGATTGCAGATCCACTCGGGTTGCTGTGACACCCACACCCGCCCTGGTAAGCTTTGATTTGGAGCAAAGGTCAGTGCGTTGCTAGCAAGCCTAAAGAACTCTAAGTCAGGATTGCTGCAGTACCAAGCTGGGCTAAGTTGAAGATGGGTATTGTCTGGAGAAGGAAGCCACACCTCTCCAAAAGACCAGTGAGTGAATTCACAAATTTGACGCAAAATGACTTCTAGAGCAGCATTAGAATCCTTGACTTCACCAATTGCTGAGGTGATGTTGTAAAGCAGCTTGATTTTCTGCTCCATCTGTTGTCGCTCTGCCAATTGTTGTTCACAGCATTTTGGAGAGTTGGCTTGCTGGGTTTCCCTCGCCACTTGAGTTGCCAGATATTGGAGCAAGTTTTCGTGGGTGAGCACTCCAACGACTGCGCCACCATCATCTAGAACGGGGATATGACGAATCCGATGGCACTGAAATAGGTTTAGTGCAGCGAAAATATCGCTTAATTCTGACTTTTGTAGGGTGACAACAGAGCGAGTCATTACATCAGCGATCGCGACTCCTGCAATCTTTTGCCCATCAGCAATCAGACGTACCACATCCCGTTCGGTAAAAATGCCTACCAGTTGCTTTGCCTCCACAACCAATACACAACTGGCGCGAGCATCAGTTAATAAGTAATTGATATCAAATTTTGTATTTTTTAATATACTCGTTGCTTGTGCATCATTCATGTGCGCGATCGCATCAATTACAAGTGTATCGGTGGTAACAATCAGAGGGTTAAAAGTAATGACCTGTTCCAGATTGTTTGATTCTAGAAGGGAAGTGCAAAACATGAGTAGTTAACAGGGTGATAAGCGGTGTCAGGCGGTTAATATTATGCGGAAATTACTGATAAATTAAAAATAAAGTAATTTTAATAACGTTATTATAAGGATAATACTGCCTAAATTACCGCTACTGTTAAAATTAAAAGAAAAAATTTTGTCTATACCAAGGGTTGATCGATCTGTTTTTGGTAGGTTATGAATGTTCTCGTAGTGAATTGGGAATTGAAAATACTGAGGAGGAGGAAGATTTTTATGGAGAGTTTCAGCCTTGGTTACAGAAAAAGCTAGGAATAACAACAGTAAGCTCATGGGCGAAAATGATTATGCTTTACTGTCACGATGAAAAGGCGGGTTTTGAAAAGTTTTTTAATTTATTGTCAGAGTTTAAACAACGAAATCAGCATTTAGATAGAAATGAGGCTAATAATATATCTGAAGTAGCGGCGACTGTAAAACATTGAAACTAATATTGGACTTTAGACAAAAAACTGAGTTCGGGGGGATACTGGCGCTCTAGCCCATAGACGCTAAGAACGCTAAGGGAAGAAAGAGCGAAAAGCTTTATATAGCTAGTTTCAAGTTTGTTGGCTTGTCCGGAATAATGAACATTAAATTCGCTTTGTCTGGTTTTTCTTCTGTAGGTGGAGTTAATTTCAGCCATTCATGGAAACTAATTCCTAATTGCGCGATCGCTTGTACTTCTAACTGATACGCCTCAAAACGGCGATTTGTTTCAACCATAGATTCTACAACTTCCAAAATTTGAGGAAGTCGTTTCCAAGCTTCTTGCTTCAAATCATCTTTATTTGGACCAAACCAACCTCCTTTAACTTCAACAGGCGTCAAAATTGCTGCTGGTAGCGAGTCTATCCATTGATTGGGGTCTTGCACGAGCTTAACCAGATTTTCACGTTGCATATCAAATACAGCATTTTCATCTAACGTAGGATCGAGCCATTGATAAATACGAGTTAATCTACGTAAATCAATCTGACCTTTAAACTTTGGCTGTAAATATGCTGCTGGATTAGAAGTTAACAAAAGTTCAACATATTTTTGAATTCGCGATCGCAAAACTGTTGCCCCTTCTTGGAAGCGATGAAGCGCTGTTTCGTGTTCTTCTAATTCCAAATAGCAACGTGCCTCAGCAAGGTAAGCTAACGATAAAGTCAGCAGATATTCGTCAGCAATTTGGCTCTTTTGCTCAAGTTCTATATCTGTATAGTCGGTGTAAATATGTTCGGCTTCTAAGAAACGATTAATAGCTTGTAGGGCGCTGCTTCTGCGATTTTCGGGTTTGCTCATTGTAAAAGCATTAACTGCTAAATCTAGGGCAGCGCGAAAATTAGCATAATAGCCAAGGTCAATTTTACGGTTAATTTTGTTTAAAAGTTCTTGTGTTTGGTGTAAGCGTTGTTCTAATTCTTTAAGTCGCTGTGCTATGACAGCAAAACCCATCACAGAAACGCCAAGGTTAAGAATACTTGCAGCAGTCGTTACCTGCAAAATCCCTTGAGTAAGTTGCAGGTTTTGCTCTAACTGCCCTAACTGATTTTCAATTCCACCCAAGCGTTGATTGATATTAGCAAGTCCTTTTCCCGTCACAGCCGCACCAACAGCGGTTGTCACTAAGTTTCCTCCTGAGACAAGAAGATTATTTAAACTTGCTTGCTCTACTCCAATCAGTTGTTGATTGACTTCAGAAAGTCCTTTGCCCGTAATCGCTGTATTAGCGACTAAACCAACTGCATTTGCTCCAGAGAATATTAAGTTTAGTAAATTATTCGAGGAAGGAGACGAACTTGGTTGAGCATCCCTTAACCAAGCGGCAACTTGTTTTGTTGCCACATACCGAATCACGCCTCCAACTCTTTCTAAAGTTCCATTTGCCAGCCCTTTGGCAATCCAATCAGCAAGTACAAATGTTGCTGTCACCGCTAAACTCACAATTCCCTCCCAGTTACTAAATCATCAGCAGCGCTATGGTTAATTAGCAAGCATTGCGTAACCACCAACCATTGCGCTTGACTCAGTATTCCCAAGCACTGCTAGTATTTAACAATTCAAAAATCTGTGAGAGTCACAGACAACGCTAAGAGCACTGAATTGCTTGTATCTGTTTGATTTAGTAATTTTGTTCTACTATAAATAAAACTTTTACTTCCTAACTTGAGTTTATACATTTATACTTTACTTACTCAACGCGACTTCAATGCTGTGTCGTTTACTTTGAGGAAAAAAACCTCCTGAAAACCAGGAGGTTGATCAATCATAGTTAAGAGGTCAATTATATGATCAAACGTTTGAAATTGGCACCTATTTTAGGTGTAGGGGCATTTGCTTTGTCTTACCTCATACTCACTTATAATGCCTGTGGTAGGACAACGCTGAGAATTGACATTTACGGAGCTAAGGGTGAATTGTTAAGGGAGCAAGAATGCCTTTCTCGTTAATCTAAGTTGAAATTTGTAATCAAAAGTCAATTAACTGTTATTCTTTCCACCCACGTACTACTTACCTCAGTACGGGGTTTTTGTTTTGTGACACAATGTCAGTTAATTGGTTCTGAGAATTGAGCATCTTGGCTACCCCGTAAGCTTTCCCAATGAAACCTGCTTCAACGGTAAATTAGTATTTTGAGTCACCTATTCCACAATATGCGTATTTGGTGGAATACATGACTCAAACTACCATTTTTCGTGACCCCGATCGCACCCGATAAACCGCCCTTATCACTCGTTAAAGTCCCCGACCACGCAAAAAGCCAATACCGCGCAATACCCCTGAACAGTACTGGCTCTCAAATCCCTTGCTATTTCTTAGCTATGACAAGACTTGGTAAGAAATTAATTACTATATTTCTTAATGCTGTAGAACTTCATCGCCTCAGTAAAACAGCACTCACCTAGGTGATCGCTTCTTATTAAGGCGTAACGGTTGCTGGATGTATAGGGGTAATCTCACCAGAGTATCGAGTAAAGTCCCCAGTATTAAAAGTTAAAATGTGGGTTAGCCCATGAACACGCATGACTGCAACAAGACGGGCATCGTGAACATTTACGCCCATTACCCCATACTGTAAAACAATTCGTCTCCATTCAGGGTAAATCTCAGGCACATCGGGCAGTACGGGAAATAGCATTTCTAAACGTTGTAATTCTGTTGAGGCTTCCGCTATAGTTAAGCCTAAGCCGTTTCTATTTACTGGGCGGGTAGCACTTCGCCAAAACTCAACTAAGTTTTGAGATGTAATAAAAAGCTCAATTCCTGCACCGCCTAAAATAGAGATTGCATTTACAGTATCCCCATACATAGGGTGATGTAACCATAACAGGGTAAAAAGGCAGATTTTTTAAAGCCGTAGGGACCAAAGGTATCGCTAAACTGTTCTAGGGTACTTAGTTTGATATGTTCAGCTCCATTGTAAGCTACATCCCAAGAGGAGAAGGATAGTTGTTCCAATGAAGCGGGATCGATGCGTTTAACACAAAGATCGTAGGCAAAATTAGGCCCTCCTGTAGTTGTAACTTTTTTGTCTGAGATTGTTTTCAACCAAAGTTTAGGTCTTTGGAGAAAAGTCATTGGAGACATTAAATAACAAGGAAAACCCACATATAAAGGCTGAAAGATACTGCCAATCAGTCCCATGTCGTGAAATAGGGGAAGCCAAGCCAACCCTATGCTGCTGCTGCTGTGACCGAAGGTTCGCTGAATCATTTTTTGGTTAGCAATAATATTCTCATGACTCACCATCACACCTTTAGGAAAAGAAGTAGAGCCAGAGGTATATTGCAAAAAAGCAAGTTCGTTATTTGAACTGTCAACGGGAGCAAGCAAAGGGTTGAGATTTTCCAGACAGGGAAAGGTCTCGATTTGATGCAATGCTGTCAAATTCTCCTTCTCAAATAAGTCTTGGACGCTTGAATCAGTGATGACTAGACGAGCATCGCAATCATTAAAAATCCGTTGATAGTGTTCGCAATTATGCTTGCGGTTGGGTGAACTGAGGGGAACTGGAATACGTTTGGTGTAAAGACAAGCGAAAAAAGCGATCGCAAATTCAGGGCTAGTAGGTAACTGAATTGCCACGCGCTCGCCGCTTTCAGTCTTTTCAATTAACCATGCCCCTAACTTTTGAATTGATGCTAGTAAACCAGCATAGGTGAGGTGAGCATATTCCCTACCTCTACTATCTAGAAAGTAATAGAGGGGCTGATGGGGTTGATTTTCTGCTCTTAAGAGCAATTTGTCAATCAAACTATTCAAGTGACAAGAACGCATCAGTTTTTTCCTTAGAGTCAGGGTGTAATTCCCGTGACAGGTAGCAAATAGTAGTTTTAGTTAAGCCCTTTTGCTAACAAAATTGAGGTAGTTAAAAGGGCTAAAAACATTCAAATTGTGTGAGGTAAAATGGCTCTAAATTACCTAATTAGCAGGTACTAAAGTAACAGGTAAGTAGGTTAAAGTCCGGGTAATAAATCCCTCTGTACTCCAACGATAATCAGAGGAGGCTAATTTGATTTCCCGTACCTGTTCGCAGAGGTAATTAAACAAAAGTTTACCTTCCAATCGAGCAATCATCTGTCCCAAACAATTGTGTATACCATGCCCAAAAGCAATCTGCGAAGCTGCGTCTCTGGTTATATCAAAAGCATGAGAATTGGAAAATTGTTCCTCATCTCTGTTAGCAGAAGCAAGACAGAGTAGTATTTTTTCGCCTTTTTCAATAGTCTGGAAGCCAAGTTGTAACTCGCTGACCGCTAGACGTACCGTTTGCTGTAAGGGTGGATCGAAGCGCAGAATTTCATCAATAACTTGTTTGCTAGTAGCCCTTCCCTCTCGAAAAATTTGCCACTGTTCGGGGTGGTTAATAAAGGCTAGAACTCCATTAGTAATCAATCCCTTGGAGGTTTCATGACCGGCGACAAAGGTCATAGTACAGGCAATACTTAGCTCGTTATCAGAAAGCCGATCTTCTCCAATCCTGGCTTGAATTAATTTACTTAGTAAATCTTCTTCCAGATGGGTTTTGCGATAAGCGATGATTTCTTGGAAAATGGTTAGACAAGATTGCAAATCTTCTTCAATGCGACGTATACGCATCTTGGTCAACAAACTTGGTTCTAAGATAGACCGGACGCGGTGTATATACTCATCGATTGTCTTGATATACTCATCAGGAATGCCAAGCAGATGGGCAAGAGTATACAAGGGGATTTGATGGGCAATCTGAGCGAAATCGAAATTTTCTTCTTGAATGCTTGGAGCAATTAACTGCTCAATTAACTGCTGAATGTGGGCAGTGTAGGCGTTAATATTAGTGTTGCTAAAGGCTTGTCCTACCAACTTACGCAAGCGCCCATGATTGGGAGGATCGGTAAAGACGATCGCTTTTTTGCCCAATTCCACCAAACCTGGAATATCACCAACCTTTTGTTGCACTACGTACTGGGGAATATAGTTAACGCTGACCGCATCCGAGTTCAAGACTTGGATAACATCTTTATATTTGGTCACGATCCACATATCTAAGGTACGGTGAATCGGATTGTGTTGGCGTAATAGCTGGTAAGTGGCGTAAGGATCTTCCCTGAAACTGGGTGCAAAGGGGTTAAAATTAACGGGAGACTGAGGGGTAGTTATCATTTTAGACACGAGTCTTTGTGAGCAGATATGAACAGGCTATCCAGCAGTCCAGCTTTATTTAGCTAAGGATTGCATTTCAAAACGCAGTAGTAAGATTTGTCCGAAGTAAAAACCTGCAACTGCTAGCTTAAGATACTGTTCGTACTTGCGATAGAGCTCTTCACCAAACTGCTCTACAATTGGTAATCTTTGACGGCGGAGATTTCTCAGCCACAAATCGCAAGTCTTACCATAATGGAGGCGATCGTTGCGGTAAGTTTTAATCTCAAATAACCCATCGGATGCCATAAAAATCTCACCGGGACGAGGTAATTCAGAATCAGGAAAAATTTCTGTTTGGGTGAATAAATTTTTATCTGCGGCACTTAAGGAGCCATAGGCTATCGTCTGCAAAGATAACTTACCTTTAGGTTTTAGCCACTCTTGACATCTGCTGAAAAACTCCCGGTACACACTAACTTTTTCTTCTAGCTTGGCTTCTGGTTGGGCAAAGTGCTCAAAAGCTCCAATAGAGACGATCGCATCATAGGGTGTTGTCGGCTGATGAACAATCCAGCTTTCCTCGCAGACTTTGATATTGGGGATATTTAGAGAGCGAATGTGCTGGTATTGATTGTGGCTTAATGTCAGTCCTGTAGCAGAATAACTGGGATCTAAGCTGACGTGGCGCTGCATTAATGCTCCCCAACCGCAACCAATATCTAGGAGTCTTTTGCCAGTTGTTGCGCCTGAAGCATTGAGATGCCAATCAATTTTTTTCTGTTGAGATTGTTCTAAGTCGTCGTCCAGGGTGGAACCGTCCCATAACCCAGAAGAATAAGTGAGACTAGAATCTAACCAAAGAGCGTAAAATTCATTACTGACATCGTAGTGGTGCTGGATGGCTGCTGCACTACCGCCCCGGTTGCTTAGGCTTTTTACCGTATTAGACATTAGCACTCACATCTCCTTCTTGCACCATATTGGCTAGATGAGCAGCAACTTCAGTAATTGTACTGAATTCAAAAAACAGAGAAGGGCTGAGTTCAAAACCTAACCATTCTTCCAAGTCACCTACTAACGAGACAGCTGCTGAAGAATTGATTCCAAACCGTTCAAATTCATAGTTTTGGTCAATTTTTTCTGGCTCTACTTCGAGGATATCTGCTAAATAGTTTGCGATCCACTTGCTGATTTGTTCTTTAGTTTTCATGACATCTCCTTATGTAAAGTACTAAATGAATTGTGAGCGAAGTTCTAAATGAATTATGAGTGAAGTTCTCGAGCTTGAATTTTGTCTGTCGTAGGAACTTTAACATCCCAAACGAGGTGTAAAGCTTCCAGTAACTGAATGAACCAGTACCCAGGATCTAGGCGATACCACTCTAAACCGAAGGAAGCCGAACCGGGAAATGCATGGTGATTGTTGTGCCATGACTCACCAAAGGTCAATAGGGCAACCAGTCCAAAATTATGACTGTGTTCTTCGGTCTCAAAGCGGCTCACCCCAAAGCAGTGCAAGAAGGAGTTAATTGACCAAATAGTATGTCCTCCCCAAAGGATTCTAAACACCCCTCCCCAAAGAAATCCTGCTAACGCTCCTGCTAGGCTCCAGTGGTACAAACCTCCTAGGAGGGCAGGCAATACTAAGCCAAGAGAAGCCCATAGATAGTAATGGCGATCGACTCTGAGAAGGGTTTTGTTTTTGATTAAATCGGGGACATAGTGGACAACACTGGGATATTCATGTTTGTACATCCAGCTAAAGTGGGAGTGTACTAAGCCCTGAATGCGCGATCGCCAATCGCTACCGTGAAGATTTGGTGAGTGAGGATCGCCTGATTTATCGCTCAATTCATGGTGCCGACGATGTAAAGCTGCCCATGAGATGACACCCCCTTGACCTGCCATTGCACCGCAAATAGCGAGCATGATTTGGACTGCCTCATGAGCCTTATAGGAACGATGGGTAAATAAGCGATGGTAGCCAGAGGATACTCCAAATCCTGTGACTAACCAGAATAGAACAAAAAGGAATATTTCAAATTGTCCAAAAGGAAGATAAGGAATTAACGGCAAAGCTATTAAAGTTCCTACAAGGGGCAAGATTTGAAAGAGGATAAAGTGCTTCTTTTGGAGGCGGTGAATAAAAGGGTTATCAACCACTTTTTTTCGTTTTGTTCCGTCCGTTAAAATGGACTCAACATCGACTAATTCTGTATTCATGACAATTCGATTGAGGATTTACAGAAAACGAAATTCAGTATTTTCTCCCATTGAAAGGGCTGGAATAAGACAGTCATTGTCAACTCAACAATTTAAGAGTTGAGACTTCATTATTGGTATGCAGATATAGCAAACCTTTGTAAAGCTTGGAATGAAAATCTGGCATTATGGTTTAGGTAGACTCATTATTTTGGTCGAAGAGATTACTATTAAGAGTTGAATTTAGAGTGACTACTCTCTTCTCAGTATAAAATTACCGATACTGAACCTTGGAGTTCAAGGCATTTGCAGTTACGATACTATTGAGCATTGTCCGCCCAACACATCGCTTCTTCTTGGAGGTTTTAATAGGTAAGCTTCTGGCAGGAAGGGAGTAAACTCTCTGAACATCACTGTAATCTTTTCTTTCATTATTTGACAAGTCATTTTTTGTAAAAAATAAAATCTCATTTCGCCAAGAAATAAATGAAAAGCAGAATTAGGCTTTTTGGCACTGTTTGAATCACACCAAAACTCTTGTCACAATGTTTTGGCATTAACTTTAGAAATTGAAAAGAAGACTCTGGAGTCATTTCATTTAATTTGTAGTTTTGTTATAAACAAAAAGCCGCTAAGGTAGCAGTCAAGTTTTTCCTTGAAAACACCTTTTTGAGATAGTTAACTCAAGAATTTGCCTGTGCTGTCTGCTGCTATTCTTTACTTCACTTGAAGTTTTCACTTTTACGCAAAAAAACTCAAGTTATATTAGGGTAAACCCATACTATTTTTAAAATGCTTTATAGCAAAGGTTTTGGAGATTTTTTAGTTTTTCTAAGAAAACAAAAAACCTAGGTTACAGCATCTCAAAGCTCTTAAGTTCTTGCGTATACTCTTCTTGTGTTTGAGAACCAAATTCACTCCCAACGCGGAATAAGTTCTCCTCGTTCCCTAGGGGAGGCTACAAGCTCTCTGAAACCCTTGTTCAATAGAGAATAGACTAAAATTTAGTATAAATACATACAATTAAAATTGTATTGTTGTTAAACTTACTTTCAATAAGCAAAAGCTATAACCCTCATCTATGGTTAAAGTTCACACCCAATATAAATAGATTTACACCATCTCACTCCAGTAAAAATACTGAAAAATTTATGAAATTTGCATTAACACTAACTTTAGCTCTATAGCGATCGCAGTTCCAGGCGAATTCTTATGCACTTAGTTTATATGTCTTCGATCGTTCTACAAGGATTTCCTGCGGCAAAAACATTGGGCGGAATATCTGTTGGCTGTTGGTGGGCAGTGCCCACCCTACCTACTACCTACATCTTTAGGAGTTGTTATTGTAGGTTGCGTTACAACCAATTTTAAGAGCGTAAAAATAATTGTGTAATGTAGTAAGTCTTACCAATTTTCCAGACTCCTACACCAGTTTCCTGAAAAACTGAACGCAGAATATTCTCGCGATGTCCGGGGCTTTTCATCCAACCTTCTACCGCAACCGGTACGGGTTGAGGAATATTTGTACTTTTGAATAAATTCTCACCTACCACCCAGTAAGAAATTTTGCTTACGCGTACTCTTTGGGAAAGAGTACTACCATCTGCCCCCGTGTGGCTGAAAAAGTTTTTCTCAGCCATGTACCGACTGTACCGACGGGCAACTTGCGCTAGCCTTTCGTTATTTTTTAATGGTTTTAATCCGTGCTTAACACGCTGTTTGTTAATATCTTGCCTCACAGCTGCTTCAATATCCGCAGTTGCAGGAGTTTGAGCGAGAATAGGAGGTTTCGGCGGTTTATCCGATGGTACTTCTATTCTAGGTAAAGGAGGCAAATACTCAATAGCTTCCTCACACCCTGTTATTAAGAGTGTCAGTGATACTCCAAAAACCGAAACTATTTGTTTTAACAAGCGTTGGCGCTTTTGGCGCATAATCGTTCCTTTGTCGTCACTTTTGCTAGGGTAGCAAAAGGAAATTGGTTCGAGTGGTGTTGATATCTAGAAAAGTTAGTGGTTAGTAGTTAGTAGTTAGATTGCGTGATTGGTATTTCTTGATTTCTAGACTCACCACTAACACCCCTCAAAATCAATTGTGGCAATATGACTTTACTCTAGCTAGCAATCTATCAAAATTAATGGGTTTGCGGATAAAGTCATCTGCTCCTATATTCAATTCTTCTATAACCTCAGTCTCTTCGGAAGAACCTGTCACAAGCAGAATGGGAATAAAGGGTAATTTATCGTTTTGACGGATACATCGTGTGAGTTCATAGCCATTCATCCCAGGCATCATAACGTCTAACACCACTAAATCGGGTGGTGATGCTTCAATCTTTGCCAAAGCCGAATTACCATTTGTTGCTGTATCAACATCATATCCTTCAGCTTCTAACGCTGTTTGAAGCAAAGATACATTCAGTGCAAAATCATCTACAACCAAGATTCGACGACGCTGAAAAGATTGCATAAATGTAAAACCTGCTTGATATGGGTAAACAAAATTTTTAAGTATTTATGCTTAAACGTTACTATAGTTACATATTGTCTTAATCTTTAAATCACTACTAGGATAGTTGACAAAATATAGACACTCCTCGGTTAAGAAAAATCAATAAATAACACAGACAAAACAAAATTTTGTGTAAGTAAGTAAATAAATCTTCACAAATCAAAGTTAACTAGTTAAGACTGTCATAAGTCATAAGTCATTTGTCAGACGTAGGGTGGGAACTGCCCACCGTTGGCTGCTGAGTGGCATAGCCCTACCTACAAAAATCTCTAATTTTAGAGCGTCCAAGGAGTAGTTAAGACCGTTTTTTGTCAGAAACCACAAGACTGATATCTATATCGTTTACACTAGCGCAACCGCTCAATGCCATAGCTACATCTAGCTCATCCCGTAACAACTCAATAACGCGAGCAACACCCGGTTGTCCTGCCACAGCCAATCCCCACAATATAGGACGACCCACGAGTACGGCTTTGGCTCCCAATGCTAGAGCTTTTAAAATATCAGTTCCTCTACGAATACCGCCGTCAATGAGTATTTCAGCGCGACCATCAACTGCTTCTACCACCTCCACTAAAGCATCCAAAGACGCGATCGCTCCATCTAATTGACGCCCGCCGTGATTGGAAACAACAATTGCTTTTGCCCCATATTCTACCGCACGAGCCGCATCATCTCCCCGTAAAATCCCTTTCAGAACCAAAGGAAGGGGACACAAAGACTGCAACCATTCCAAATCTTTCCAAGTGACTGCCGGGTCTAATTGCTGGGCGAAATAGGCAAATAACCCAGATTCTCCTTCTTGATGGGGAATATTGAGCCCGGATACATTGACCAAATTAGCCAGTTCCAAACCTGGTGGCAAAGCAAACTCATTGTGTTTGTCTCGTTCCCGCCGCCCCAAAACAGGAGCATCTACAGTGACACAAAGTGCTTTATAACCTGCTTGGTAAGCTCTTTCTACCAACCCACGAGTCAGCCCTCGGTCTTTATGGATGTAAAGCTGGAACCATTGGGGAGTATCAGCAAGAGTGCCGTCAGGAGCAACCGCCACCTCTTCGATACTTTTTGTTGACATAGTACTCAACACCATCCCAACACCAGCTGATGCCGCCGCTTTTGCCGTAGCAATTTCTCCTTGAGGATCGGCTAGGCACTGAAATGCCATTGGCGCAACCAGTAGAGGCATTTGGATGGGTTGACCCAAAACTTGAGTTGCTAGATTGCGCTTGCTCACATCCACCAGCATTCGCGGACGAAGCTTGTAGCGTTCAAAAGCCGCCCGGTTATCTCGTAAGGTAACCTCATCCCAAGCACCGCTTGCATAATAGTCCAAAGCCATTTGAGATATGCACTCAACGGCTAACTTTTCATATTCAAATAAGTTTAACGGTTTGTCGCTGCTATCTTTAAACGATTGAATTTTTTCCATTTACAATGATTGTTGTTAAATATTGGCTGTTACTTCCCGATGCACAGTTTCCGGTGAAAAAGCAGGAAGACAAACGGCAATATACTCAGCGCCTTCCTCTGTGGGAGTGCTGTAACGAATCCATTCACCAGCTCTTGCAATTACAGCTTGTCCTGCTTGAATATCCATGTAACCATCGGAATACTCAACTCGAAGTGTGCCTTTAAGAACAATAGTGAATTCATCAAAATCGGGTTTTTGTCCCGGTTCAAGCCAACCACTGGGCGATCGCATGTGAGCAATACTGACAGCTTCAGTTTGAGTTGATACGCGACCAATATATTCGTCGATTAATTTTGGCTTATTGCCAGCTGCTTCAATGCGCTTCGGTTGAGATATCAGTTGTGGCATGGTTGTTTTCGTTTAATTGACATCTGTAGAGCATTGTTGCTTTTCTGTTA
The DNA here is from genome assembly GCF_054684315.1 of Scytonema sp. NUACC21. NCBI lineage: Bacteria > Bacillati > Cyanobacteriota > Cyanophyceae > Nostocales > Scytonemataceae > Scytonema > Scytonema sp. NUACC21. The sequence goes on from NZ_BAAFZH010000085.1 coordinate 22,757, forward strand.
AACACATTGCAATACCTTTTTCATAATAGGCTGCTTCATTAATGAAAACCGGATAAACAGTTGATTTGCCTTGGTAAGGGATGACTTGACCGTCAAAGGTTAAAAACATTGGGTCACCGGGATTGAGGGGTTGATAATCCATAAATTGAAGCTGTGGGTGAATCATGGCTTGTAATTCACCCTGCTGATTTTTCGGATAATCAACGGTATCCACGCATTGATATACTGTCAGCGTGGCAGGAACTGATAAAGATGTTCCTTGATTGTAAGTTTCCAGATAATCCAAAACTACATTAGTGAGTTCTTCAGTTTGCTGAAATAATTTTGCATCCAACACACCTTGAGCAATTGGACCTACCTCGATGGTACAGCCTAATTCACCAATGGATCTGAGAAAAGGGCTTTCTTGTCCGGATTGTTGCCAACGGAAAACCTTGATAAGTGGATTTCTCGAAGTGAGGTAAGCAGCTAATCGAAGATTAAACGGACAAGCGTCAACTGGAATAATAGTTAAGCCCATGTTAGCAGTCGTACTGTGTAAATCGACAATCACATCAACTTTAGGGCGACCTTTTGGTCCTAAAATGTGATTAATAGCTTGGGCTTGGCTTTCTTCGTAACTCTCGGGTGTCGGGTTGTTCAGATTTTCAGTTGTGAAACAGCGATTCAAGTCGCGGTCGATGTATCGTCTTCGGGCTGCAAATGCTTGAGGATTAGCCAATAGTGCCATGCTTTCAAAGCTAGACCGTTTGATTAAGTTAGGGAATTGTTCAAACTTTTTGACCAAATACGCGCCCGTTAACTCATTGCCGTGCGTTCCACCTACAATTGCAACCCGTTGAATCTGATTCATAACTCACAGTGAATTTTGTTACTAATATAAGGCAGCTTTTAGTGCGATCGCTCTTGACTCCCGAACCGCCAGACGATTACCTGTGAAAAACCGTCAAGACGCCAAGACCACCAAGGTTCAAGATAGGTAGTTTTGTACCGGAAAGGGAGTCATTTTAAGAGAAATGTGCCAATACTGGTAGCGATGCCAGTGTGTAAAGTTTTGTCTCTTTTAAGTAAGATAGCTTTAGGGTCAACAGCAGTGATAAAATTTACAACAAAAAATCCTCAGTAACTACAGCATTCTTGAAAGTGACTTCTACCTTAAATTGTTTACCAGGGGCTTCACTAAATTCTAACTGAATGACATTATCAGCTTCTCTGGCAGTAACTTCCTGACTTTCTGACTCAGAGGTGTTGGGATTAAGAGTGACTTTCAGTTTCAAACCAGACGGTAGACATTCCTCATTGCGATGTTCATCATAACAAGGAGTAACCTGTACCAGCACATCAATTTCATCATTTTCTAACCTTTTGATATTGACAACTAAAGCTACTGATTGACCATTTAGTAATAGTCCAAAATCTATTTTTTTAGCTCCGGAATAATAATCAGATAGTGATTGGCTTCTTACATATCCCCAAGCATAGTTACTATCAACTGTCTTCCAAATGTTTTTTCCAGATTGCCAGCCTTCTGCAAAAACTTCATGCCACCAATTGGTTAAGTTGACTAGTGCTTTCGTCGCAATGCTTGTAGTGGGAGTAAGATTTTGTATTTTTGTATTATTGACTTCAAATACTGATGGTAGAGTAATAGCAGTTGGCGACAAGAAACGTGAGTATAACAATAGATTGTTTACTTCAGGATCGAACCAAGAAAGCGGTATCTGACAGCAATTGTTAGCTTTTCCCTCCAAATTAATTGATTGGCAAGATTTAACGAGTTGATCGTAACGCAAAAAACCAAAAATCTTCAATTGTTCTTCCTCTTCCAAAACTTCAAGCAATATATAGAAATGTGCCGCCCTTTTTGGTGAATTGATGGCTGCTTCTGGTAGAGTTATAAAATCATCAATCCAATTATCTACAATAATTAGGCAAAGGTGAAATTCACCCAATTTGAGATAACTGACATCATCAATCGCATTAGTACCGTTAGGTTGAAATATCGAATCCTTATCGCGATTAATTTTGAGATCTGGAACTCGTTCTCTCAGCCATTGTTCAAAACCAAGTAGTGCTAGCGCATTTAAATAGATTTTCCACTGGTGTGCTTCACTTAAATTTTGGTTGCTAATTTCTTTGGCTAATTCAAAGTGTTCTGTTTCCAAGTAAATAACTTCTGGTGAAGATTTCCATCTCATATATTGTGAATAAATAGAAACGTTTCTCATATCTTACCTCCTTAAGTAGCAGTAAACTTTGATAAAAAAATCGAGCCTTTTCTGGTAAATAAATTTCATCATGCTGCGTGATTGAGTGAATGATTAATATAACGACATATCATTTGAGCAAATAAACTGTTTCTTCTCTGTCTTTTTCCACTTAAAATTTCCGCATATGCATCGTTAAATGTTTTATTCAATGCGTAATCTCTTATTGATTCAGCAACATTTTTTAAACGTTCTGGTTCGCTAAAAATTGTTGTTTGCAAAAACATTTTAGATGTCTTGATAATTGTATCAAAAAATTTTTCTTCTGTTCGATATTGAATTTTTTTCATCAAACTTTCTAATATAAATATACGTCTAACTTTAGACCAAGGGATCTCCCAGAGTTTAGCAATATCTCCTAAAGTCTTATTTTCTTGGTAGTAAAGTTGTAAACCTTCATGAAATCGTTGAGCAAAACTTTTGTACCCTTTACTGTTTGCCAAATATTCAATATGCTGGTCAATGACTTCCGCTATTGCTTCATATAACATCTTTTCAAATAAAGTATGAAAATTTTCTTGGAGTTTGTCTATTTCAACTTCCTCGATATCTGGGTCATAATAGTCTAATTCTAAATTAGGCACATAATGATTAGTTGAGCGATCGTATACCTCTAAAGGTATTGTTTTAGGGCTACCTGTCCTTCTGGAAAGCGTATCCTGACGTAAAATTTCTGCGATTCTTTTGAAATGGCAAATGAGTTCTCTCGAAGAACTTACGGTAATATTTCGTTGCTGCAATAAATCGCGCATTTCTTGCAGCTGGTTTGATGTTGGTTCAGAACAACGTCCTTTTTTATCTGAATTGCGTCTGTCTCGGCGATAGACTGCATGAAAGACTTCTACAATTTCGCGGTCTCCTTGTTCAAGACGCGTATCCAGAGAACGGGGAATATGCTTACATAGTAACGACCAGTCACTGGGAGTTCTTACCCCGAAGTCCCATAAAAATGACTTTAAATTTTGATTTTGTTGAGTTAGCCTCCAAATCCAATTATCTAAGCTTTCACTAGAATTTAAGTTTGGGTTAAAGCTTCGCAAAATTTCTACGCTAAAAAGTTCTCCTCCTTTAGGGATTGGTCGAGTTGAATCATCATGATTCAAGATAAGTTGATTTTGAGCTTCACTATCCAAAATCACCAATTCTCTACCATCGTCGTTTAAAACGAATGGCAGCAGATCGATATAGCTAAAAGGCTTTTCAACTTCAGGTTGACAGGTGTGAGGGATTTTTTTACAGGTGATGAGAATTTTCTGAGATATGTAGCATCTCAAACAAAGACCAGCAAGGGCGCGAGCATGGATATTGGGAGCTGAGTGAAAAAGCTTCCACACAATAGCTTGAATGTGTCTGCTTTCTTCTGGCGATAGTGTGGGTTGATTGGCTAACTGAGGAAAATGTATCCTAAAAAACTCCCGTGCTGGTAATATTTGCTTGGTTTTGTAGCCTCCCTTTATTTTATTATTGCTTACTGTAGGAGAATCAATTATATGCATTGTCCAGTATCTTGACGGAGCTATCATAGTTTCTAATGTTACCTTGCTTCTCATCAAACGGGGCATAAACAGCGAAGCTCTTCACCAGAGACCATTCTTATCAATGTTCTGGAGAACTACATAATATATATATGTTTCGGTTTTTGAAACTTATACAGATATTGTTGGCAGTTGTACCAAAAAAACAGTTGTAAAGTCATTGGTTGTGTTGAAAAAACCAATGAGTTAAAATAGTAATTATGTACTAAAACTAATGATTTCCTAAAGCTTTATTGTCATTCTTCTTTAAAACCGCATAAGTTGCATTTGTTTGAACCTATTAAAAAAAATGGTGATGGAGTTGGTGAACTAATGTAGGGTAGTAGTCTATGGAAATATGGGTAAACTTAGAGTTTGGTGATGGGAACTTTGAGCACGGGTTTAGCAACATCAATCTTAAGGTGAAGATAGCAAACGGACAGCGTAACATCACACAACTAGAAGTGCAATTACCCCCAAATGCAGAAATTCCTGGTTTCTATGAACGTTGGAGAAAACAATACTACTTGTTACTGAACCATTCCAGAGGTCGTTTTAAAAATAACCAAGTCACGAATGTATCAAAAACAGATTGTTACGATTCAGCTGTGCGTTTGCGCGATCAACTTCATCAGTGGCTTCACTCTGTTCAGTTAAAATTAGAACGAGTGTTGCCACAAGCCCCCCGCCCAGAAATTCGTTTGGTTATCCACACTGAGAAAATTGCATCTCTAGCAACTAAAGACATCTTACATCGACTACCTTGGCAGGAATGGAATTTTTTTGCTCAAAAGTTCTCCTATGAAGCGGCTGTTTGTTTTTACTCTTCTGTTGCAAGTACTACCTCATCTGAAAAATCATTGACGACTGGTAAAATTAGAAGAGCTAGAATTATCAGTATTTTTGGAGATAGTACAAACATTGATACCAATGCTGATAAAGAATTACTCAAAAAATTGAAGAAACGAGCGGCAGAATTAATAGTTCTTACTGAACCAAATCGTTCAAATTTTAACGCCCTCTGGGAAGAACCCTGTGATATTTTGTTTTTTGCTGGTCATAGCGAAACTAAAAATGATGGTCAAACAGGTGTCATCAATATTAATCGCAATGATAGTTTAAGTTTGGTAGAAATCAAAAACACACTAAAAGCAGCAATTAACAAAGGTTTAAAATTAGCTATTTTCAATTCTTGTGATGGTCTGGGTTTAGCAAGGGAATTAGCTTCTTTAAATCTGCCCTACATCATTGTTTGGCGCGAAGAAGTACCAGATAAATTAGCACAAAAATTTCTCCAATATTTGCGGAAGCCGCGAATCTTCACCTGGTCGTCAAGGCGACCGAGATACTCAATGTCACCATTGGGTAAGTAGCGAGCATTGTCACCAGTTTTGTAAAGGCGTGCTCCCGGTTTTTGGCTGAAGGGGTTGGGGATAAACCTTTGTGCGGTGAGTTCCGGACGGTTGAGGTAGCCCCTGGCTACACCAGCACCACCAATGTACATTTCACCAGGGACGCCAATGGGCACGGGCTGCAGCTGGGCGTCCAGTAGGTATATCTGCGTATTCGCAATGGGACGACCAATTGGTACATCACCAGTTCCAGAGACTTCAGCCGAAACCTCATAAACGCAGCAGCCCACTACCGTCTCCGTGGGTCCATATTCGTTGATTAATCTGGTACTAGGGGCATTGGTTTGCCAAAAAGCAAGGGTTCGTGCAAAGAGCGCTTCGCCACCAATGACCAGTGTTCTTGTTCGCCCCGCAACTACCTCTGGGGACAGCTGCTGGTTGACGACTTCCAAGTGAGCTGGAGTAATCTTAATGAGGCTGAAATCACCATCAGCTTGTAAAGCAGCCCCAAGGGCTTCGACGCCCTTATCGTCAGGAATGAGCAGCACGCTGCGCCCCACGATTAACGAGGAAAACAGGCTTGTGACGGTGAGGTCAAAAGCAAGGGAGGAATGTACTGGAGAACCCTGCCCTTTTATTACTGTGTAAGCATTGCTACACCAGTGCAGGTAATTGACCAGTCCTTGGTGCGTAATTAAAACCCCCTTCGGTCTACCTGTGGAACCTGATGTGTAGATGACATAGGTTAAGTGGTCGAGGGTCACTCTACTTACCGGGTTCTCCTTGCTCTGTTTGGCAATGACCTCCCAGTTTGTATCCAGGCAAATTACACGCGCTCTGTGCTCCGGAAGTTTCTCAAATAGCTGTGTCTGCGTTAGTAGCACCAACACCTGTGAATCTTCCAACATAAAAGCCAGACGCTCGTGGGGATACGCTGGGTCTAAGGGCACGTATGCACCACCCGCTTTGAGGATGCCTAGAATCCCTACTACCATTTCCACTGACCGCTCCACGCACAGACCGACTAAAGTATCCGGTTCCACTCCCAGCGATCGCAAGTGGTGGGCGAGCTGATTCGCACGGCAGTTTAATTCCCAATAGGTAAGTTGTGTGTCTTCAAACACCACTGCCACCGCATCTGGCGTTTGTTCCACCTGAGCTTCAAACAACTGATGAATACAGAGATTCTCTGGGTAATCCACCTCCGTGCGATTCCACTGCACCAGCAATTGCTGGCGCTCTCGTTGTGTAAGCATTGGCAAGGAAGCAAGGCATCCACCCCTCTGGGCGACCATACCTTCTAGCAAGATCTGCAAATGCCCCAGCATTCGGGAGATAGCAGTCGCATCAAAGCGACGGCAATCGTAGGAAAGGCGCAGCGACAATTGCTCACCGGGCAGTACCACTAAGGTAAGGGGATAGTTTGTTCGCTCAACGGCACGAATATTACCGAACTGTAAGCTGCCGCAGAGCTCCTGCATTGAACCATCTACCGGGTAATTCTCAAATACCACAATGCTCTCAAATAGGGGCAGCCCTCGGGGTACATCGCTCCACCCCTGCACCTGCAGCAGTGGGCTGTATTCGTAAGAGCGTTGTTCCAAAAGCTGAGCTTGCAGCTGTTTGAGCCAGGACAACAACTCAGCCCTGGGCGACACCAACACTCGTACTGGTAGGGTGTTGATAAATAACCCCACCATAGACTCGACCCCTGCTAAATGTGCCGGACGACCGGAGACGGTAGCTCCAAAAACTATATCAACGCGATCGCTGTAGCGTGAGAGGAGTAGAGCCCAAGCTCCTTGTACCAGGGTGTTTAGCGTCAGTTGATGCTGTCGGGCAAAGGACTGCAGTTTGGAGGTGAGAGCTACCGATAGCTGGAGCAGTTGGTCATCGTAGGTTTCCTCTTCAGTGGACAAGCTCCCCAATGCTTTATCGACTCCTAACGGAGTTGGCGCGGTAAAACCCTTAAGTGTCTGCCGCCAGAACGCCTCAGCCTTGGCTAAATCCTGCTGTTGCAACCAGGCAATGTAGTCCTGGTAGGGACGGCTGCGTTTCAGTTGTAAATCCTTACCTTCACAATATGCCGAGTAAAAAGCAAAGACTTCCTTGAACACCAAAGACAGCGACCATCCATCCAACAGCAGGTGGTGGTAGCTCCAGACAAATTGGTAAGTTTTTTCGTCCATCTGGAGCAGAGCTATACCCATAAGGGGTGCTTTAGACAATTTGAAGCCTTGTACCCGGTGTGCTTCAAGGAAGGCTTCGAGTTTCTCTTGCTGCTCTACTGGGGACAAAGAACGCCAATCGTGCTGCTCCCACGGCAGTTTCACTCGTCTACCTACCACCTGAAGCGGCTTTTCGATATTTTCCCAAACGAAGGCGGTGCGCCAGACTGGATGTCGGTCTACCACCATTTGCCAAGCTCGCTGAAACGCTAAAACGTTAAGGTCTCCATAGAAGGTGCAGCTCAACTGCTGGAAATACATCCCAGACTCTGGAGTATAAAGGGTATGGAACAGCATACCTTGCTGCATGGGAGATAGAGGATAGGCAGCCTCAATATTTTTAGAGATCATCTTGCTTATTCCTCTTCAAACTCAATGCTTCCAAATGCTTTGTCAAGTTCATCCCGATCCAGCAACGCAAGTGGGAAATCGGAAGGTATGTAGCCCCCCGCCTCAGGAGATTGGCAGTGGGCAATGAGCGCTCGCAGTGTCGCCACACAATCTTGTGCTAGTGCCTCGACTGTCGCCCGTTGATGTAAATTCTCACTGTACGTCCAATTCAAGTGCAGACAACCTCCAGTCACAAACCCATTAACCTCCAACAGATGACTCCGGCTTCCCCGTGGGCTGTGGAGCAGACCGATGGGCTCATCGGTTGGTACGAATAGAGAAGAGTTGGGCATCCCTCGATCTAACTGACCCAAGTACAGAAAACTCACCTCTGCTTGGGGAAGAGAACGCAATTTCTCGGTAATTGCCCCATTCTCGCTTAAGTACCGCAGTATGCCATAACCGATGCCCTCATTAGGAATGCAGCGGAGTTGCTCTTTGACGGCATTCAACACGGCATCGGGATGGGCAACGTCTTCTAAATCCAAAAGTACGGGGTAGAGGGTGGTGAACCAGCCTACAGTCCGTGATAAATCTATATTTGGGAAGATGACTTCTCGTCCGCGACCTTCCAAATCAACTAGTAGCGATCGCTCTCCCGTCCATCGGGCAAAAGCTTGCACTAGGGCTGTGAGCAGCACGCCGTCAATCTGTGTTCGATAGGTTGCTGGAACTTCCTGCAGCAGAACTTCGGTCTCGTCAATACTGAGTTCTACAGACACAGTCCGAGCCGACACTACGGTATTAGCACACTGAGGATAGTCCACTGGTAAAGGGGAAACCCATCTACGGGGCTCTGTAAGCCAGTAATCCAGTTCTTGTTGCAATACGGGTGACTGAGCATACACCTTCAGGTGTTTAGCCCACTGCTTAAAGGAAGTTGTCTTGGGTGGAAGCTGAATTGCTTTACCTTGGCTCAGCTGATTATAAGCGGTTTGAAGATCCTCAAGCAAGATCCGCCAAGAGACCACATCTACCGCCAAATGGTGGATGACTACCAGCAGTCGGTCGGGCTTTTGTCCTCCCAGGTTAAAAAGGGCAACCCTCACCAGTGGACCTTCGGAAAGGTTCAGGCTAGTTTGTAATTCGTTAGCAGCAGCTTCTATCGCTCTTTCTTGCTCTACTTCTGGTAGCGCTGACAAATCCAGCCGTGAGAAAGGCACTGTCTCACCAGAGCCAGCAATCGCCTGCTGCCAACTCAATTGTTCTTGCACAAAACGCAGGCGGAGGGCATCGTGGTGTTGTAGCAAGTAGCACACCACTTGCTCCAATAACGTGGGGTCAATAGGTTGTCCCACCTTCAGTAACATTGCTTGGTTCCAATGGTGGGGGTCAGCTAGCTTTTGTTCTTTGAACCAATGCTGGATGGGTGTTAGGGGTAGCAAACCCATCACCAAGCCTTGTTCCGCTTGGATAGTGTCGATGGTGTCTACCACTGCTGCCAACTCGGCAATGGTTTGGTGTTCAAATACCTGCTTGGGGGTAAACTGCAGACCTGCTTGATTTGAGCGAGCGATAATCTGAATGCTGAGAACCGAATCCCCACCCAACTCGAAGAAGTTATCATAAATACCCACTGGCTCGATACCCAGTAATTGCTGCCAAATATCAGTCATGGTTTGCTCAACCTCAGTTCTGGGGGCAACATAGGTACTTTGCAAGTTAGGTCTGGAGTGGAGTGAAGGCGTACCTACTTGCTTTGAATGTTCTGGCTTTTGTAAAGATTGAGATTTAATCCATTGGTCGATTCTGGCTTGTAGGTCTCCCGTTGAAATTGCTATCTGAGTCACTCTATCCAAGGATAAAACTCGTTTAAAGACTTCCACCCCTTCTTGGGCTGTCATGACCAATTCTGCAGCTTTTGACGTAATTTCTGGGATCGCGTCTGGTGTTACAGCCAATTCAGCTGCTTGGGCGGTCAGCCAGTTATCCCAGTTGACGCTAAGCCAGGGTAGAGAATTTGTCTGGTTATGCTTGTAAACAAAGGCATCCGTGAAGAGGTGTGTTGCAGGATAGGCAGCCATGCCCAATACCCCCAAAATCGAGGATAATGAGGAGACTAACAAACAAAAATCCAAATTTTTCCCCTGCAAAACCTTTTCTAAGACAAAGAGCCCTTGCACTGTTGGTCGAAATTGCTCCTCGCATTCACTTCGACCGATCGCTTGAATATTTCCAACTAACTTGAGCCCTGCTGCGTGGACTACACCATGAATCTCACCAAAGCTCTTGGATGCTTGAGCGATGACCCCGAGCATTTGATTTTCATCGGTCACATCAGCGCCGATAACCAAGACTTCTGCACCTAATGCTTCTAACTCCTGCACTTTGCGGAGCTTGCGGCTAACGTCATCTCGATCGCCATGAGTTGCCAGCCATTGTTCCCACTCCTGTCTCTCAGGCAGAGCAGAACGTCCAATAAGAATCAATTTGGCTTGTACTGCTTGAGCCAGGTGCTCTGCAACTTGTAGACCAATGCCTCCGAGTCCACCTGTAATCAGGTATACACCTTTTTCTCGCAATCGCCTCCTGTTGGTGATGCTTTCATCCAGGTGAACTGGTTCAAAGGTTTGCACCCATCGATGATGACCACGGTAGGCGACAACTAAACCAGATGGCGGCACAAAGAGTTCGGCAATGAGTTGGTCTATAATTTGGTTGCTGTGGTCAGCCCCTAATTCGGGAAGAACCACATCAATACTCTGGCAGGTGATATGTGGATATTCTTGAGGAATTACCTTACAAGCTCCTAACACAGTTGCCTTCTCAGGACACAACCTCTCATCGCCAGTCACCTCGTGTACGTTGTTGGTTACTACCGTGATTGCGATATTATTTACAATATTATGTTGTCCAAGTGCCTGCACCAGGAAAAGCAAACTATAAAAACCTAAATTCTGACACTTTTCAAAGAACTCAATTCCCGATCGAGTTTCTGCTGTGATACTCCATAAATGAGCTATTGCTTGTGGAGTTTTATTCAGTGTGCGAAGTGCCTGGAGCAAGCGATCGTAATCCTCTCGTTGCTGGGGATTAATTGCATACACGCGATCGCTGAGTTTGATGAATTGCTCTCCTAGCATCACAGTAATGACATCTTGGCCCTCTTGTTCCAGCCGATTTGCCAGTTGCGAGCCTACCCCACAGGCATCGGCAAATACCAGCCAGCACGATTGTTGCTGTGTGAGTTCTCCCGCACTGGGTGAAAGTACCATGGATCGTTTCCAGGAGGGAAGATAAAACCAGTCTGCAACATTCGGCTTTTTGCCTAGTGTGCTTTGAGAATGAGTGGCATCGGCTGTTTTGGCTTGGGGTTCAATCCAGTAACGCTGTCGTTCAAAGGGGTAGGTCGGTAAGGGCAACCGATGACGGCGCTCTTGGTCATAGAACCCAGACCAATCTACCTGGACACCAACCAACCAGAGTCTACCTAAGGTATTCAGCAAAAATGCTAGATCCGACTGTGAATCTTTGGGATGGCGGAGCGAAGCAAGAACAACCACACCGTCCACCTTTTGAGCAAGGGCAAAGTTGCTCAACGTCCGGCCAGGACCCACTTCCAGCAGTATGCGGTTGGGTTCTTGCACCAGATGAGCCATTCCTTGGGCAAATTGTACGGTGTGCCTTAAATGTTTCCCCCAATAACTGGGATCGGTTGCCTGGTCTGCAGTAATCCAAGTGCCAGTAAGGTTGGACACAAAGGGAATTTTGGCAACCTTCAAATTAACTTTTTTGACCTGCTTCGTGAATTCCTCTAGGATGGGTTCCATCATTTGGGAATGAAAGGCATGGGAAGTGTGCAGGCGGCTACAGCCTATACCCCGTTCGGTCAATTGAGTTTGCAATGTATCAATTGCTTCAGTAGTCCCTGAAACCACACATACAGAGGGACTATTGCTAGCAGCCAGCGAGACGTTCTCCTTTAGGAAGGGTTGAACTTCTTGCTCTGGCAGTGAGATGGAAAGCATGGCACCTGCGGGTAATTGCTGCATCAGCCGCCCTCGGGCTGCTACCAGCTCCAACGCTTCTTCCAGAGAAAAGACACCAGCTAGGCAGGCAGCTACATATTCCCCGATGCTGTGACCGATCGTTGCCTGAGGACGCACGCCCCACGCTTCCCACAACTGGCTCAGGGCATACTCAATTACAAATAGGGCAGGTTGGGTAATTTCAGTCTGTTGAAGGTGTTGTGCAGCTTCTTCAGTTTTTTCCTTGCTAGGATAAAGCACTTGGCGCAGATCTAGCCCTAAGTGGGGTTTAAGCAGGTCACAGCAGCGATCGACACAGTCACGAAACGTCGGCTCGTTTTGATAAAGTTCCCAGCCCATGTTCGCGTACTGGGCACCCTGTCCGGGAAACATAAACACAACTGACCGATGACAAGGCTCTTGGAAGTGCGTCACAACTCGTTGTGGGTTCTGGGTCTCAAGCGCCGTAACAGCATCATCAATTGTCTCGCAAACCACCATCCGGCGATAACTCAAAGTTTTACGACCGACTTGGAGTGTATAAGCGACATCAGCTAAGTTCAATTCGGGTTGCTGCTTGAGGCAATCGACTAGATTGGCAGTGGCGGTTTCCAGTGCGGAACCTGTCTTGGCAGAAAGCACCAACAACTTTTGTGCCCGCCCAGGTTCACTAGTCTCGACGGTGGGCGCTTCTTCAAGAATTACGTGGGCATTGGTTCCTCCAATACCAAAGGAACTCACCCCAGCGCGGCGGGGAGTGTTGCTCTTTTTCCATTCTGATAGCGTGCTATTAACATAGAAGGGACTGTTAGCAAAATCAATTTCGGGATTGGGAACTTCAAAGTGCAAGCTGGGTGGGAGCAACTGATGTTTGAGAGCTAGAACGGTTTTGATCAAGCTGGTTACCCCAGCAGCTGCACCCAAATGTCCAACATTCGTTTTTACTGAGCCGATGGCACAAAAGTTTTTCTTGTGGGTACTGGCATGAAACACCTTTTTTAAAGCTGCAATTTCAATTGGGTCACCCAAAGCCGTTCCGGTTCCGTGAGCTTCGATATAGCTGATTGTCTCGGGTTCAACCCCAGCCAGGGCAAGTGCCTCTGCTATGACTTCCGCTTGACCATCTACACTGGGTGCTGTATAGCCAATCTTTAAAGCACCATCATTATTAATAGCTGAACTTTTAATAACTGCGTGAATGCAGTCGCCATCTGCGATCGCATCCTCCAATCGCTTCAAAACCACAATACCTACACCGTTGCCATTCACCGTTCCCCGCGCCTTGGCATCAAAGGCACGGCAATGACCGTCGGGAGATAAAACTCCCCCTGTTTCATAACGATAACCAGTTTTGTGGGGCACAGAAATCGAAACACCACCAGCTAGAGCAACATCGCTTTCGCCATTCAGCAAACTTTGACAGGCAAAGTGAACGGCAACTAATGAAGTAGAACAGGCAGTTTGGACAGTAACACTTGGCCCCTTGAGGTTTAATTTGTAAGAAACATGAGTGGATAGGAAATCTTTATCATTTCCAATCAACGTTTGGAAACTGGTCTCTGATTCTGAAAAATTTCGGTTTTGATAAAGGTTGTACAAAAAATAGGTGTTCAGGTCTACACCTGCGTAAACTCCAATCCGACCTGCATGGGTTTGGGAGTTGTAACCGGCACTTTCAAGAACCTCCCATGCATGCTCTAGGAAAAGACGATGTTGCGGGTCCATCATTTCAGCTTCTCTGGGAGAGAAACCAAAGAATGAAGCATCAAACAACTCTATGTCATTCAGGATAGCTCCTGCTTTAACATAATTGGCATCATTCCATACAGCACAGTCAATACCTGAAGATGTCAGTTCTTCATCCGTGAAAAAAGAAATTGATTCGACTCCATCTTGCAAATTCTGCCAAAATTCGGCAATATTTTTCGCTCCTGGAAAACGTCCAGCCATGCCGACAATCGCTATTTGCTCGAGGTGATTAAATGCGTCTGAGCTACTCATCATGAACCCCTTGCTAAGTTATTCGTTGCCCGATTTTTTTGTCTGAGTTGCCTTTGTTGCTTCATTAAGTCTTTACGACCTTGAGCTCGCTCTTGGGTGTGCTCAAAGGATGGTCGTTCGCTTTGCTGTTGACTGTAATAGTTAGCCAAAGCACTGATGGTTGGATATTGAAAGATATCAACCATTGATAATTCCCAATCCAAAGCTTGACGCAGTTTGCCATGTACTTGAATGACAAGTAAGGAATGACCACCGAGATCGAAGAAATTGTCATGTATGCCGACTTTCTCCACTTGAAGCACCTCTTGCCAAACAATGGCGATGGTTCGCTCCAATTCGGATTGGGGTGCCACATAATCTGCTGTCAATTCAGGGCGCACACCTTGTTGTGGAGAAGGTAAGGCTTTGCGGTCTACCTTGCCGTTAGGCGTCAGAGGTAGGGTAGAAAGCAGTACAAAGGCTGACGGCACCATGTAATCAGGCAACTTTTCGACCAGGAAACGGCGCATTTCAGCGATTGTGGGTTCCTCCCGATCCTGCTTCGGAACAACATAGGCCACGAGACGTTTGTTGCCGGGGGCATCTTCCCTAGCTGTAACTACAACCTCATGCACCGCAGGGTGATGGGACAGCGTTACCTCGATTTCTGGCAAATCTATCCGGAAGCCTCTCAGCTTGACTTGGTGGTCGAGGCGACCAAGGAACTCAATGTTACTATCGCTGTTGTAGCGGGCTAGATCCCCAGTTTTGTAAAGGCAAGCCCCTGGGTCTGAGCTAAAGGGATTTGGGATAAACTTCTTGGCAGTCAGCCCAGGCTGGTTGAGATACCCACGCGCTAAACCGTCTCCTCCAATATAAAGTTCCCCTGGAACCCCAATCGGCAAAGGTTGTAGATGAGAGTCCAGAATATAGACTTGCGTGTTACTAAGCGGACGACCAATGGGGACAGAAATACCAACCCGGTCAGCAGTCGTGATTGGATAGCCGCAGGTGAAAGTAGTCCCTTCCGTTGGCCCGTAACCATTAATTAATCGGCAGCCTTTTATCTTTTGGAGGACTGTCTGTACGTGGGAAACCGATAAAACATCACCACCTGCCAGGAGTTGCCGAACCTGCTCAAGACCTTCAATATAGCCCTCCACCATCTGGTTGAACAAGCCAGCTGTCAGCCACAGCGTTGTCACCTGGTATTGCTGCAGAATCCTTCCCAATTCTTCTAAAGATGGCATCCGAGCGGGGAATACTACCAGTCGTGCTCCGTTAAGGAGGCAACCCCAAATTTCAAAAGTTGAAGCATCAAAGGAAATCGGGGCAAACTGTAGGAAAACTTCTTCTGCAGTCAGTTCGGCATAGTTGGTCTGCTTGACCAAGCGTACCACGCCCCGATGCGGAACGGCAATTCCTTTGGGTATCCCTGTTGACCCAGAAGTATACATTGCATAAGCTAAATTGTTAGGCTGTACGTCATTAGTCAAGTTCTCCTCGTTCTGGTGGGTATAGTGGGTGGTAGAGTCGTAGGCATTTGCTTCCCATCCCGCGTCCAGGCAGACCACCTCGGTTTTCCCTATAGGTAACTTCGCCACTAGGTGCTGCTGGGTCAACAGGACAGGTACCTGGGCATCCCCTAACATGAAGGCTAGCCGCTCTATCGGTAACGTGGGATCTAAGGGAACGTATGCTCCGCCTGCCTTAAGAATGCCCAGTAGCCCGACTACCATCAAGAGCGATCGCTCCAAGCAAATGCCAACCAGTGCCTCTGGTCCCACTCCTAACGAACGCAAGTAGTACGCTAGCTGATTCGCCCGTCGATTCAGTTCGGAGTAGGTTAGTTGCTGGTCTTCAAAGACCACTGCTACTTTGTCGGGGCTTCGTTCCACCTCAGCTTCAAACAACTGATGGATACACTGCTGTTTCGGGTAATCAGTTCGGTTATCATTCCACTCCACTAACAGTTGGTGCTGGTTTTGCGGTGTCAGCAACGGTAAGTTTGCAAGCCGATGTTCGGGGTGGGCGACGATACCTTCGAGTAACGTCTGGAAATGAGCGAGCATCCGGTTAATGGTGCTAGCATCGAACAAGTCGCTGTTGTATTCCAACCACCCCACCAGTCCCCGGTCTGTGTCTTCCATCGACAGAGTTAAATCAAACTTTGCAATTGTACTGTCCATCGACAGGGGGTTTAAGGACAGACCGGGTAGTTCCAGTGTTGGCATCGGGGCATTCTGGAGGACAAACATGACCTGGAACAGGGGCTGGTGGCTGAGGTTGCGCTCGGGCTGTAGTGCTTCCACCAGTTGCTCGAAGGGCAAATCCTGGTGGGCATAGGCATTCAAAGCCACTTCTCGCACCCGCGCCAGTAACTCCGAGAAACTTGCGTTGCCTGAGACCTGAGTGCGTAGAACCAGTGTATTGACAAAAAAGCCAATTAATGACTCTGTCTCGCTGCGGTTGCGATTGGCAATTGGGGAACCAACACAGATATCCGACTGCCCGGTATAGCGGTAAAGCAAGGTTTGGAATGCCGCCAGTAGGGTCATAAACAAGGTGACCCCATAACGCTGGCTCAGCGCTTTGAGCCCTTGACTCAACGGTTCGGGCAACGCCAGAGATTGGGATGCCCCTCGGAAAGTTTGAACCGGTGGTCGCGGGCGATCGGTGGGTAACTCTAAGACGGGGGGAGCGCCAGCCAGCTGTTGCTTCCAATACTCCAGCTGTGCTTGCAGCACCTCACCACTCAGCCACTGGCGCTGCCAGTGAGCAAAGTCAGCATACTGGATGGGTAATTCTGGCAACGTCAAAGGTTGCTCTCTAGAATAAGCTTCGTAAAGCGCCGCTAGTTCCCGAATCAGTACTCCCATCGACCAACCATCGCTGATAATGTGGTGCATCACCACCAGCAGTACGTGTTCGGTTTGATTCAACTGCAGCAGTGTTGCTCGTAGCAATGGCCCGTTGCTCAGGTCGAAGGGTCGTTGAGCTTCAAGGGCGATCAGCCGTGAAACCTCAGTTGACTGCTCATCTGGTGCCAACTCGCGCAGATCTACCATCGTCAACTTGAAGCTGGAAACTGGGGCGAGCGCTACAATCGGTTCCCCATCCACCCTCATAAAGGTGGTGTGCAAAGTTTCGTGGCGGCGGACAATTTCATTAAAGCTCTGCTGTAGAGCCGCTACGTCGAGCGAACCGCTCAGGCGCACGGCGGCAGGTATGTTGTAAACAGCGCTACCTGGCTCTAATTGATCTAGGAACCACAGCCTTGCTTGAGCAAACGACAGGGGTAAGTGTGTGTCTCGCTTTATCGGTACCAAGGGCGGAGTGTGCAGACCACCCGAAGCGCGACGTGCTGTGTCGATGTGCTCGGCTAGCCCCGCCACTGTCGGTGCCTCAAAAAGTACGCGCAGGGGCAATTCCACACAGAAGGTGTCGCGCAACCGGGAAACCACTTGGGTCGCAAGCAATGAATGTCCCCCCAACTCAAAGAAATTGTCGTGGATACCTATGTTTTGCACTCCCAGGATATCAGCCCACGTCACAGCCAGCATTTCCTCAATGGGAGTTCGCGGTTTGACAAACTTACCTGATAATTCCGGTCGAGTTGTCTCAGGTACCGGGAGGGCACGGCGGTCTACCTTGCCGTTGGGTGTCAAGGGTAGAGTTTCTAGTATTACTATGGCAGAGGGCACCATGTACTCGGGTAGCTTTGCTTTCAGGAAGTGGTGCAGTTCCCCAATTGTTGAACCTGATGTCTCATTGACTACCACATATGCCACCAGGCGCTTGTTGCCCGGTACATCCTCCCGAGCTATGACCACACTCTCGCGAACCCCTGGATGCTGTTGCAGCACCGACTCTATTTCTGCGAGTTCAATACGGAAGCCGCGAATTTTTACCTGGTTGTCAAGGCGACCGAGGTACTCAATGTTGCCATTGGGTAAGTAGCGAGCATGGTCACCAGTTTTATACAAACGCTCCCCTGGCTTTGAGCTAAAAGGATTGGGGATGAACTTTTCTGCCGTCAGTTGCGGGCGGTTGAGGTAATCCCGTGCCAAGCCGTCACCACCGATATACAATTCCCCTGGCACGCCTATCGGTACTGGTTGCAACTGTTCGTCCAACAGATAGACTTGGGTATTTGCAATCGGGCGACCGATAGGGATGGAATTTCTTATCTCAGTTCCCCGTGGTACCGCGTAGCAGCTGGTGAAGGTTGTATTCTCCGTCGGACCATAGCAGTCGATCAACTGACATTCTTTGAGGAGTTGATGAACCTTTTGGACATGGGATACTGATAAAACATCACCGCCTGCAAGTAGTTGACCTACCAGCTCCAGGTCAGAGAGTCGCTCGTCTACCATCAGGTGGAACAATCCTGCTGTCAACCACAGTATTGTCACCTGGTATTGCCTCAGGGCAAGCCCTAACTCCTGCAAAGATGGCATATGGGCAGGCATGACCACCAGACGCCCACCGTTGAGCTGGCTGCCCCAAATCTCAAAAGTTGAGGCATCAAAGGAGATGGGAGCAAGTTGCAAGAACACCTGTTCTGCGCTCAGGTTGGCATAATTGTTTTCTTTGACTAACCGCACGACTCCCCGGTGTACAATCCTCACACCCTTGGGTGTGCCGGTAGACCCTGAGGTGTAAATGACATAGGCGAGGTTGTCGGGTGTGACTTTGCTCGTAAGGTTTTCTATGCTGTGGTCGGTGTGGCTCTGAGCACCGTCGTCGGCATTGGTTTCCCAGTTGCTGTCGAGGTAAACAATACTTGCCGTGTGTTCCGGAAGTTTCTCAGCCAAATGCTGTTGGGTCAGTAGCACCGATACACGGGCATCTTTGAGCATGAAGGTCAAGCGTTCTTGGGGATAGGCTGGGTCTAGGGGAACGTAAGCCCCGCCAGCTTTGAGAATGGCTAACAGCCCCACCACCATCAAGAGCGATCGCTCCAGGCAAATGCCAACGAGTACTTCTGGTCTCACCCCTAGGGAATGCAAGTAGTGCGCCAGCTGATTCGCACGACAGTTTAACTCAAAGTAAGTCAGTTGTTGGTCTTCAAACTCCACTGCCACAGCATCCGGTGTGCGCTCCACCTGTGCTTCAAATAACTGATGAATACATAAATCTTTCGGATAATCCGTCGCTGTGCGATTCCATTCCTCTACTAGAGTCAGGTGTTCTGCTTCTGCTAACAGTGGCAAGTTGGAAAGCCGATATTCGGGATGGGCAACGATACCTTCGAGTAAGGTTTGGAAATGGGCGAGCATCCGGGTAATGGTGCTAGCATCAAACAGGTCGCTGTTGTATTCCAACCACGCTACCAGTCCTTGCTCGCTGTCCTCCATCGACAGAGTTAAATCGAACTTTGCAATTGTACTGTCCATCGACAGGGGGTTTAAGGTCAGACCGGGTTCACCATCTCTACCCTAATCGTTGCCGTTCCCACTGGCGTCAAGATTTTTGGCTGGGTTGCTACCCTTTGGGGAGGCAAAATTCGCTTCACATCAGCCATGCTCTTCGCCATCGGCTTGCTATCTATGTTTGTCATGGGTGGTTTGAGTGGTGTGACGATGGGAACCGCTCCCTTTGATGTTCACGTTCACGATACATACTACGTTGTAGCGCACTTCCACTACGTCTTGTTTGGCGGTTCTGTATTTGGTATTTATGCCGGTATTTATCACTGGTTCCCTAAAATGACAGGACGGATGTTGAATGAACCTTTAGGTCGCATTCACTTTGTTCTGACTTTTATTGGTACAAACCTGACTTTTCTACCCATGCACGAATTGGGTTTGCAAGGAATGCCCCGACGGGTTGCAATGTATGACCCGCAATTTACCACGATTAATCAGCTTTGTACTTATGGCGCGTTTATCTTAGGAATATCAGTCCTTCCATTCACCCTCAATATCATTTGGAGTTGGATTGCCGGACAAAAAGCTGGAGACAACCCTTGGAATGCATTGTCCTTAGAATGGACAACCTCCTCTCCACCTCTAGTTGAAAACTGGGAAGTCTTACCCGTTGTGACAAAAGGTCCCTACGACTATGGCTTGAACGGTCATAGTGCTGCTCCACAAACAGGTGAAACGGCTGTTCCCGCTCAGTAGTTGCTAACAGCTAATGGCTAATAGTTAATGGCTAATGGTTAATGCTAAATGCAATTAGCAATTAGCCATTAACACAAAACAACTCCACTCTTTTTGGACATATTAAGGTTCACAATGGACGCAGCAGAAAATATTAACAACCCTATTGCTATAGAAACAAAGACGAGTGTAGCCCATCACGAAGAACATCCAGATTTACGTGTTTTGGGATTGTTAGCATTCCTCGTCTCAGAATCCCTGATGTTTGGCGGCTTTTTCGCCACCTATTTGTTCTTTCGCAGCGGTGCTGAGGTTTGGCCGCCAGAAGGAACAGAAGTAGAGCTTTTGTTACCTACAATCAACACCATCATTCTGGTATCCAGTAGCTTTGTCATTCATTTAGGTGATGCAGCAATCAAGAAAAATGATGTCCAAGGAATGCAAAAGTGGTACAAACTCACCGCAATCATGGGCGCAATTTTCTTGCTCGGTCAAGTTATTGAGTACTTAACTTTGGGATACGGTCTGACTACCAATGTATTTGCTAACTGCTTTTACTTGATGACTGGCTTCCACGGTTTACACGTTTTTGTCGGACTTTTATTGATTTTGGGTGTGTTATGGCGTTCCCGCCGTCCCGGTCATTATTCTGCTACCAAACACATTGGTATTGAAATGGCAGAAATATACTGGCACTTTGTAGACATCATTTGGATAGTTCTTTTCACCCTGCTGTATATTCTTACACAGTTTTAGGAAGAAGGGTTAGTAGTTAGTTGTTAGTGGTTATGAGTTTTATGCCTACTACCTACTAACTACTATCTACTAACAATTCCCGATGAAGGAGGTTTTCATGCAAGTCGAAGCGGAAAGATTTTCTTGGTTTCAAATTCCAGAAGATATCAAAAAGTTATTGATACTGGCAGCAGAAAACTGGGAAAATACTTTAGAATCAGAGAAATATATGAATCAAGCCTTAGCTAAAACGGAGGAATGTACAGACGTTTTGGTGGCTGCTTATAGATATTTTTTTTACAAAAACAATTACACAATGGCACTGCAAACAGCAGTCAAAGTTATAGATAAAATTAAAGAATTAGAAAAGCTACCTACTCAATGGGAGCAACTTAAACCAATATTAGCCAGCCAAAAAGACGAGCCCAGCATTAGACTATACCTCAATGCCTATGCTGCCTCTGGTTTGGTTTTAGCAAAGCTTGGAGAAATCGAGCAAGCTAAAGAAATCAGTGCTAAAGTGAAAGAAATAGATGAAAAAAATGAGTTTGGGGCAGGTATTTTATATGATATTTTGACACGTCCCAAAGACGAAGACTGATAAATTTTGGATTTTGAACCGCATCCTGTAGCAGATGGATACAAACAGACACATGAATATTGTTCGCGTTTGTTTGCGTCTATCTGTGGTTTCAATTTTACATTTATAATCCAAAACTCAAAATCTAAAATTACCTAATTCTTTAAAGTTATGAAAGGTAGGGATTGGCTTGTCACTGATGACGGACAGTATCAAGTCTGTAAATCTGTTAGGGCATGGGATTTACTGAGGGAGAATTATCGCCTGCATCGGTTTCTAACTGAGGTGGAAGATGCTCTCACTGGTGTTGAGGATGAAACTGCTCAACTTCCAGAAATTCGTATGTTGGTTAGGCGGTTAATTGTTAACTCATACTGGGTACAAAGCCGATATTTAGAACCTTGTCCCAAAACTGGAACTTCAATTCTACTCTTATATGATGAGTTAGGTTTTCCATTCACCGTTCAAACCGTGACATTTGCACCAGGAACTGTATCAACAATCCACAATCATGGTACCTGGGGAATAGTCGCAGTGTTAAAGGGAGAGGAAAGAAATACTTTTTGGCAGCGAATTCCTCATTCAGAGTTTAAAGACAAAATTGACCGAACAGGAGAGCTAACTCTATTTCCTGGTGACATTATTAGCTTCACTCCTAATGCCATTCATAGGGTGGAAGCTGTCGGTGACACACCAACTGTAACTTTTAATATTTATGGCGAAACTCGTATGCAAGAACGCTTTGAGTTTGACCCCGTCAAGCATACTGTTAAAAACTTTTAACTTTTGTCCCTTGTCATTTGTCCTTTGTTTTTACTAATGACCAATGACTAATGACTAATGAACAATGACTAAATTAGGAGATATTTCTATGGCAAGAGTCATTTTTTATGAAAAACCGGGCTGTAAAGGTAGTATTAAACAAAAAACTCTGCTAACAGCCGCAGGTCATCAAGTTATCGCTTACAACTTGCTGACTGAACCCTGGACTGCCGAGCGTTTGCGCTCCTTTTTTGGGAATCGTCCTGTCTCTGAATGGTTTAATCGCACAGCTCCACGGGTACAATCTGGTGAGGTAGTTCCGGAAAAGTTGGATGCGGAAACAGCTTTATTGCTGATGCTTAAAGAACCTATTCTCATTCGTCGCCCTTTAATGGAAGTGGGCGATCGCCGTGAAGTCGGTTTTGATGTTGCACTGATTGATTCGTGGATTGGTTTAAAGCCTGTAGATGAATCCTTAAAAGAAGTGAGTGAAACTTTAATGCAACAAGACTTACAAAATTGTGCTCACGGTCACGGTCACGGTCACGGTCATGGTCAGCACAAGCACGAACAGGGTTCTTGCAAGCATTAAAAGTGATCTTCTTCACAATATCTTCATTTTATCTGACTAAATTTAATAAATAAGAACGCTCCTGTAAATCAGGTTCGTTTTGAACACAGGTGCAGGTGACCCCTCTGCACCTTTTTTTATATTTGACAACATAAGTAAGTCGGCGTAAATCATCATAACTGATTTGTAGTTGGGACGCATGCGCTCTCAGCGCTACTACGAGCCACATCCAAAGATTTTACTTTTCGCTACATAGTTTGGTTTTTTCTCGCCGACTTACTTAAGTTTAAGTGTCTTTATTTTCCGCAAAGATTAACTGCCCCTCTTTATATGCCTGACGTAAGGCTATAGCTTCAGCTACAATATGCTGCGCGGTTAACCCTTCTTCATCCATCATCTTTTGTAAGGTTGTACCAGTCTTTTCATCTGCTTCATGAATGGGTGGTATTTGGCAGTATCTTCTACCATCCCTTGTCCGCCGCCAAATACTGGGTTTTTCAGCCTTTGTTTTTCTTGGAGTACGTTGTTCTTGAATCAAAGAACGGACAGCCTCTTGTGTGATTGCAGTTAAATCAAGAAGCTTGTCTATCACTGTCTGATACTTCTTACTATTTTCCGCTAGCTGATATACGGTTCTTGGTTCTATGTGTGCTAACTCACCGGGCAAAAATTTCCCGAATGCTGTAGCAATCTTGAGGTACCTTTTTTCCTCCCCTTTCCAGCCTTTGTCATTAAGTAGCTTTTTGTACTCCTTCAATGACAGATTCTGTTTTTGCTCTGCTAACCAGAAAGCATGATGCAAAATCGCCTTAGTTACTTCAGTTAAGCTTTGGAAGCCAAAATTCTCGTTACCAATGCCATTAATCGCATTTTCTTCAAAAGACTGTTGCTCAAACTCTGATTTTGCTTTAGGTGCTTTGTTAACTCGGGTTGCGATCGCACTGTGGGTTGGAGTCATAATCCAGCTTAAATAATTAGGTTTTCTTATTGGAACTCAGTTGTCAGGGCGCAAAGCCTTACACCCCTACCGATGGACTTCATTTACCTGAAAAGTGCTATATTGTTTACCAGTAAAGTGTTTTATAGTAGTACTTAACTAATAAACTAACGCGTGTCAAACGGCTGGGCATGTGAGAGACTCCTACCCTTGTTAAGGTGATAGCCGAACAAAAGCTTTCTTAGAACAATTGTACTATTTGTCAGAAAAGAAGAATCCCCGAACATACTTAAATTTGAAAATAAATTATGAAATTTTTATACAAATATTTAAGGGTGAGATAATTCTGCCCAATTTAGGGGCTTCCAAATAAAAAAGTCTCCAATATTTCTTGTGATTTCTTGGAGATGCCTTAGCTAAAAAATTGCCAAGTCGCAAAGATTTTGTTAACCTCTTTGGGACTTGGCGTGAAAGCTTAAGTAGCTACGATGTAAATTTTTGCACTATACTTGGAGATAATTATGCGATAGCTTCGCTACTGCCTTCGGCAGATCGGATCGACTCTAATCGTCATCTAAATCTATTCCTACATTGTCATCATCAGCATCGAAGGCGATATCATCAAGGTCTATTATGTCTGAGATTTCTTCGACTTCATTTAGATACTCAGATTCTTGAGGTTCACGCGCCATAAGACGACCATTTGATTTCAGCCATTCTATGAGAATAAACTCATTACTTGAACGAATGACCGTGGCTCGACGATTACGAGGTTCTTCACGTAAAGGACTGTTAAACATAAAAAACTCACTGTGAATTGGAGAAACTAGAATGAAACAAAAACTGGGATATTTGGGTATTTCAATAACATATTGCACCTCCTCAAGAAGGGGAAGCGCGGCATAGCTCTACATACTTTTCACTAGTTTTGCGTCCCAGACACTACAACCCTCTTCACACACCTATATTCCGAAAAACCTGTTTGAGGTCTTTCGATAGGTTGCCCATCATAATCTGAATAGAATACCTCCAGAAATATTAGATGTAGAGAGCTAAATTCGGAAAGGCGTCAGTTACATGACCGAAAATATTTCTCAACCATCGGATCGTAACACAGTTTGCTGTTAAATGCTTAAAGATAAGAATGTGGAGTATGAGGGGGTTAGCCTGTGGACAGAGTGTGGCCTACGGTTCGCCGATGTTGCAGGAAGTAAACACCAAAGTCCACATCTGTATATGTATGGGTAACTTTGGGTAGGTTTTATGTAACGGTAGGATGTAGTGAAGACTCTATGCCTTTTAAATCAAGTAAAAAGATTGTTTTAATCGCCTCTTTATGAGACAAAACAACTACATGACTGACCATGTCAGTAGCTAGGTTACTGTAACTGTCGGATTTTGGCAGCGGGCGTATTGTCTCCAGTGGTAACTCTATAAGATCGGGAGGCTCATTAACCAACACACCACACAATTGTCCCTGGGAATCGCAAGTAACCACCAAAAATGATGCATCTGGCATTGTAAGTAAGCTATCCGAACTCAAATGCTGGTGCAAGTCCAATAATTTAATCATATGTTTGCCAACTTGGACTAGCCCCATTGTTGTTAGCTTTTTAATGTTAAAATCGGAACAATTCACTACCTTTAGGACATTGTTAATCGAAAGTGCTAGGAGATAATCTGCCACTTTGAAAACAATAAATTTTTCTGTATTTATCTCGTTATACACAAATATCTCCCCCATCTTAATTCTGATATTTTTTCTCTAGTACATCTGTTAGTGTTGATAACAGCATATGCTCTAAATAAGGCTTAGTAATATAAGCATTGGCTCCTAATTTAAAAGCCAGCAAACGATGTTTCTCGCTACTTCGAGAAGTTAGCATCACGACTGGAATGTCTGCCAAAATAGGGTCTTGCTGGCGGGTTTTCAAAAACTCAAAACCATTCATGCGAGGCATTTCGATATCACAGAATACTAACTGAATATCTGCACAGTACCGGAGTTGTTCAATTGCCTCATAACCATCTTTAGCCTGAAGCACTTGATAGCCAGCTTTTTGTAAAGTTAGCGCTAGAGTTTGGCGTACAGTGATTGAATCATCTACGAGAAGAATGGTTTTAGATAGTTTTTCTTCTAAGCTAGGTGATGGTGATTCCGCTAAAGCAGCACGAGTTTGGATGGGTAGTTGCAATTGCTGATACTTTAACGCTGGGAGTGAAGATACCGAACTAACAAAGTTATGACTGGTACTGTCATAGGTTGGCTGCTTGGATAGACGATCTATTAGTGCAGTTGCATCAAGTACAAGTGTCAGACGACCATCAGCTAAAATACTTCCTCCATATATATAAGGAGGTGGTACGATCGCATTTCCTAAAGGACGGATGGTCAATTCCTGGTCGCCGAAGAGTTGGTCTACTTCGAGCCCTAAAAGTTGCTCCTGACACCGGACAAGAATCACAGGCGTCATTTTATGTCCCTTGACAACAAAAGAACCTTTAGGTTGAGGGACTGAGGGTTGAACCATTAATGATGAATAATTTAAAACTGTAGCCAGTTGGTAAATCGGAATGAGGGTCTCAGAACTCTCCTTACACCATCGAAGGGCTTTACCACCTTCCCAACATCTTACTTGGTCAGCCGTAGGGATAATAATTTCCTCGATCGCATTGGCAAACAAAGCATAGATTTTATCGCCGGCTTGGCAAACTAACAATTTATCAATGGTTAGGCTGAGAGGAATTTGCAGTCTAAACATTGTGCCCTGGCGTGGTTCAGAATAGACAGAAACCGAACCTTGAATCGCTTGTAAATGAGCGCGAACCACATCAAGACCAATACCCCGCCCGGAGAGGGCATTTACACCAGATGCTGTAGAAAAACCCGGTTCAAAAAGCAAATCAATAAGTTGAGCCTCACTTAATTGAGTGGCATATTCTTGCGATATCCGCCGCTCTTCTACTGCCTTAGCACGAATCTTTTCAAAATCCAATCCTTGACCATCATCCCGAACTTCAACAATCAAATACCTGCCTTGACGATAAGCGCGAATTTCAATTAGACCTTTCTCCGGCTTACCCCATTTTTCTCGAACAGCAGGGAGTTCGATTCCGTGGTCAAAGGCATTACGGACTAAGTGTAGCAGGGGATCGTATAACTTCTCAACCACTGCTTTATCAATGGGAGCTTCACCCCCATGAAACTCCAGCGTAACTTGTTTTTTATGTACAATTTCTAACTTTTCCAAGATACGAGGAAATCTCTCAAAAAGATTTCCTAAAGGTAGCATCCGAGCTTCCATGAAAGAGTCACGGGTTCCTGTCAGCAATCGATGCTGTTTTTCAAGAGACTCTTTAGATTGGCGGGCGAACATTTCTACAGCATCGGTAGCTTCTGCTAATTGTAAAGAATCTTCTACAATTGACTGGATAAAGCTTTGCAACTCATTTAATTTGGAATTTTTCACCCCAGATGAACGAAGTAGTGAGTTGGGTAGCTTTGCCAACTCGAAGGAAGTACCGTGCAACTCGATGGGTCTATTTATTAATTCGATTTGTGCGTATCTGTTACGAACTGCGGTTGTTGTTTGGAATTCTAAATTTTCTGTTTCAAATAATTCTAAATTTTCATCATTCAACCCCAAGCCAAAATCTTGTAATTGATTGAGTTGTTGTTGATATTTTGCAAGTCGGGAGGTGAGTACTCGAACTGCAGTCCAAAGCTGTTCAGTTTGTAGAAACTGGCGGTTTTGGTTGGTAAGCAATTCCCCAATGAAATAATTAAGTTGTTCTAAATGTTCAACATTGACTCGTACAGTTCCGGCGGAGGGAGGGGGCGAAGGGGGGTTTTGGGTGGCTTGGTCTGATATTGGGAAATTTGAAATTGGATTGCCGTTATAGGAGTTGATAATCGTTTCCCTCGAAGACGTTTGCAGCCCACTCAGTTGCTGTAAAGCTCGTGAGGGTTGACCGCCTTGGTCGCGATCGCCATTTAGTACAGATGTCCTTGCCTCCTGAAAGTTTACCAAAGCAATACGACCAATAGTCACAGCTTGGCTGGGATAATTTTCTAGAGCCGTTAGTACTGCTTTAGCAATGGCTTGGAATCCCGGCAAATTTAATGACTCACCCAAACCAAAGAAAATTTCAGCCTGATTTCTTAGGGTAGCGGTGATGTGTTCCGGGTTACCACTAGCTATGACTGCAGCAAGTTCATCTAACCGCTGGGTCACTCCTACTTCAAATACCGATTGTGTCAAATCAAAGCCCAATTCTTCTGAGTTAGGAATATACGCTTCTGGATCGAAAGCATTTCCTATCTTCTCTTGCAGTTGGGCAAGGATAACAGTAGTTCGGTGAACAAGCTCCGCCTCATTAATCGGTCTACCCGTGAACTCAGCATTTAAGACGAGGTGAAGACACTCATAGCCCTGAAAAAGTAAAGCTTCAACTTCTGAATCAATAAATAAATTGGGTTGGCAAATTGCTC
The DNA here is from genome assembly GCF_054684315.1 of Scytonema sp. NUACC21. NCBI lineage: Bacteria > Bacillati > Cyanobacteriota > Cyanophyceae > Nostocales > Scytonemataceae > Scytonema > Scytonema sp. NUACC21. The sequence goes on from NZ_BAAFZH010000085.1 coordinate 50,640, forward strand.
TAAATACATCTTCTAAAGAGTGAGCAACTGTTGCGATCGTTTCCAAGCTAATGCTTGCAGCTGCACCTTTTAGAGTGTGAGTTGCTCGCATTAAGTTATAAGCTTTATTAATATCATAACCCTCTCGAAGACCGAGCAATTCTTGTTCTATTTCTTGCAGCAGTTCCTGTGCTTCTTGAAGGAAATATTGGTAAGTTTGTTCGTAAAATGATGGTTCGGTCATTAGTAGTTAGTAGTTAGTGGTTAGTAGTTAGTAGTTAGTGGTTAGTTAATGAATTAGTAGGGTGGGCACTGCCCACCATATTTAGTTAGTAAATTAGCACTGCCCACCATATTTAGTTAATGAATTAGTAGGATGAGCACTGCCCATCATATCTAGGTGCTGGTGGGCGGTGCCCTAGTTTATTGGTTGTTAGTGTTGGTGGGCGCTACCCTACACCAACCACCAACCTTTCAATTCACTTTGAATTGGTCAGCACTGGTCTGGAGGTTTTGAGCCATGACCCGAAGTTCCTTAAAGGAGGTAGAAATCTCGATAGAATTCTCCCTTGTGGTATTGGCAATAGTTGCCACTTCTGTCATAGTTTGAGTTACCGATTCAAACTGTTGAGTTTGTAGTTGAGTTGCTTGAGTAATACCTTCCACAAGCTGACTGATTTGGGCTGTCGCGGTAACAATAGCATTGAGGTTTTGGCGGGCGTCGTGAACTTGTGTTGTTCCTGTTGCAACTTGCTGGATGGCGTGTTCCATTGCGATAGAAACCTCTGCCGTGCCTTTTTGGATTTCTTCAACCAGTTGCTCGATTTCAGTTGCCGCATCAGCAGACTGACGGGCTAGAGTCCGCACCTCATCTGCAACGACAGCAAAACCGCGTCCGTACTGTCCGGCTTTGGTAGCTTCAATTGCGGCATTGAGGGCAAGCAATTGAGTTTGAGTTGTGAAATGACCGATTAAATTAACGACCTTGGAGACTTTTTGGGAAGATTCCGAGAACCGTTTGAGGCGCTTGCTGGTTTCTGCCACTGTCTCCCGAATGTCAAGAATCCCATCCACAGTGCGGTTCATAGCTGCATCCCCTTGCCGAACAATTTGGTTAGCTTGCTGTGCGGCTGCTTCCACCTGTTGGGCGTTTGCCGCTACAGCTTTAGTGGAATTCGCCATTGTTTGGATTTGCTCCAAAGCATTATTAAGTGACTGAAATTGTTGCTGTGATTGTTTGGCTAAACCAACGATCGCAGAAACGCTTGCTTGTGATGTTTCAGCGACTTTTCTCGAAGCTGTCTGCACCTGCATGACAATCTTTCGGAGACTCTGCAAGGTGTTGTTGTAAACATCAGCAATGGTGCCGACTTCACCTTCTGTAACTGTAGCCCGGACAGTGAGATCCCCATTCAGCGCTGGTTGTACCGCTGACAGTAACTGAATAACCTCCATCTGGAGTTGTTCTTTTGCTGCTCTTTCCCGTGCGCCTGCTTCTGTTAATTGCTGTGCGGAAGAGCGCAGTTTTTCTAAGTAATCTGCTTGTTGCAAAGCCAGACCGATTTGCACGCCGACTTGAGCCAGCAAGTTGATATCTATTTGCTCCCAATTACGCGGGCCATCATTCTGATAAGCCCCCAACAGCCCCCATAATTGGTCGCCCTTAAAAATTGGTGCAATCATGTAAGCTTTTGTGCCCCACTTTTCCAGCAGTTGGACGTGGCATTCCTGATGCCCAGCATTGTGGAGATCGTTGACGGTGAAAGTTTCTTTGCGGCGATACCGACCACCCTTCGTTTCTTGGAGGTAAGTATCTTCTGCTTTGGCTAGGTCGGTACCTACCACTTTAGGCCAATCACTGCCCACATCCTCGACTAAAAATTCACCACTCCAATCCGGGTCAAAACGATAAATACCTACCCGGTCAGTTTTAAACTGTCTTCGTAATTCCTGAACAGCCATATGCAAAAGGTTGTCCAGTGAAAAGTTTTCTTGAATCAAAGCTAGTCCCAATCTGTAAACGAGTTTGCTGTAAGCGCTTCCTTGTTCAACTGACTTGGCTAACTTCTGTGATTGCACGCGAAGTTCGTCAATATACTCCGCCTGTTGCAGTGCGACTCCCAACTGCAAACCTATTTGTGTCAGTATCTTAACTTCGGTTTCTTCCCAGTGTCGGGGTTCGCTGTGTTGAAAAGCCGAGAGCAATCCCCAAAGTTTCTGCCCTTGGAATATGGAAACAACGACACAGGATTTGACTCCAAAATTTTCTAAGGCTTCAACGTGACAATCAGCCAAACCGCCATTGTAAACATCATCAACAACAAAAGGTTCATTGTTGTGGAATCTGCCGCCCTGATGTTCGTTTAAATAAGGGTCTTCCCAGCCACTACCAACCAATTTAGACCATCCCCCAGATTGTGACTCAACGACAAAATCACCAAAATAATTTGGACGGAACTTATAGATGGTGACCCGTTCTACGTTCAGAAATTTCCGGACTTCGTGAGCCGTTGTTTTGAAAATAGTGTCTATATCTGAGGATTGGCGAATCTTATCGATCGCTTTAGCCGCCGCCCGCTCCATCTCTGCTATTTTGGTTATTTGGGCAGATTGCTCTTTGAGTTGTTTGAGATATTCAGCCTGTTGTATGGCTACCCCAAGTTGATTGCCAATTTGGGTAAGTGTCTTGATTTCAGCCTCTTCCCAATTTCGGGGGTTGGAGTTTTGAAAGGCTGCTAATAATCCCCAGAGCTTATTGCCTTTGATAATTGGAGTAATGACATAGGCTCTGGCTTGATACTGTTCTAAAACTTCAATATAACAAGGTGAAAACCCAGCTTGGTAAATATCGTTAACAGATCTAAAGTTTCCTGGCGTTGTGAAGTATCCCCCTTTAGTTTGTTGCAAGTAGGTGTCTGTAACTTTAGCGACACCTCCTCCAAGAATTTTTACGCTGCAATTGCTGACATTCTCTCGTATAAGGGGGTTTTCTAACTGTTCCTGCATGAGAGACGTCCAACCAGTTGCTACCGACTCGGCAACAAACTCCCCACTCCAATCTTCCTCAAAGCGGTAAATCACTGCTCGTTCGGCTTTCAGCAAATTTCGGACTTCTTGAGTTGCCATTTTAAAAATGGCATTAATGTCCAAGGGCTGGCGAATTCTATCGATAACCCGAACGACTGCTCTTTCCCTTTCTGCCGCTATTTGCTCTGATTTTTGCTGGAGTTGGGCGGCTGATTCTGCTAGCTTGAGGATAGTGCTGAGACGACCACTCATGAGTGACAGGAGTGTTATTTCAGAGTTTTGCCAGTGTCGGGGACCGGAGTTTTGAAACACAGCCAAAAGACCCCAGAGTTGTTCTCCTTCAAAAATGGGGGCGATGATGTAAGCCCTTGCTTGGTATGACTCTAGAGCTTCACGATAGCAGTCGGAAAAGCCAGCTGTTTGGACATCATCAACTCGCTTAATGCCTTTTCCCTTGACAAAGCTACCACCTTGTGTATCTTTTATGTGGGAATCGGTATTGCGAGCAGCTGGATTGCCTAACAACTTCACCGTACAACGGTCAGAATCTACCATATTGTTTGAATTCAAGACGGTGTCTTGCTCTTGAAGTAAGGAGACCCAGCCAGCTGCAACAGACTCGGCAATAAATTCACCACTCCAGTCAGGGTAAAACCGATAAACACTGACTCTGTCAGCTTTGAAAAACTGCCGTAGTTGTTGGGTGATGTTACCAAGAGTGACGCTGGCATCAGAGGATGGAGGAATTTTTTGTAGAATTTGAGCCAAGACTTTTTCTTGCTTGGCTTCTTCTTGTCTCTGACTTAAAAGTTCTACGGTTTGCAGATTGAGCCTCAGTTCTGTAAGAATCTGCTGTAGCAAGCTCAATTCTGCTTCCTGCCAATTACGGGGGGTGGCACATTGTTGGACAACAAGTAATCCCCAAACTTGCCCTTCCAGTACAATCGGTAAACTGAGACTGGTTTTGATTTGGAACTGTTTGAGAAGTTGCAGTTGGTAAGCGCTAAAACCACTCTCATAGACATTGTTGAGAGCGACAACTTGTTGTTGCTCGTAGTCCGCTAAGTATTCCTTCCCAAAAACAAGCGCTGGTAGGGTTTCTCCTAAAGTTGGAGTATAACCAGATACCAATGATTCTGCCAGCACTATGCCATGTTTTTCGGAATGACAACGATACACTAGGGCTCGGTCTACCTGTAATGATTTGCGAATCTCTGTAACTGTTGTTCGGAGTAAGGTATTGGTATTTCCTGCTTGCCTCATTTGATGAAAGATACCGAACAACTTTTGCCGTTCGTGCTTGCAGTGTTCTTCAGTTGCGATCGCTATATTGGTTTGAAACTGCGTTTGTAATTCTTGAATCCATTTTTCTAACTGCAGAACTTTGTCACGGGCTTCTGCTTTAACTGAATATCCCTCTTGTTGGAGGTCTACTTTAACAGCCGTCACTAAATCCAAAGCTTTGTGTAAATCAAAATTTTCTTTTAACTTAGCTTTGTCCCCATCACCATTGTTGTAACTTGGTGATTCATCAAAGGAAGATTGGTAATTTAGCATCTGTTCGGTTTGGTCAAAATCCTGCATGAAAATACCTATAAGAATTCACAATTGAAAATTAAGTAGGGTGAGTAGTGGTCATCATGATTGATAGCGGTGGGCAATACCTACATCTATAACTGGTGGGCTATCAATATACGGTAAGCAGTGTCCACCCTACACCCTATTTCCTTGATGTGCTTGCCATAGAGGGCATTGAATAATAGCTGTGACATCTAAAACGAGGTTGTCTCCGGGCAAAGCTCCCAAAACAAAAGGCAGTAGTGAACGAGGAAATAACCCAGCTACCGCCCTTTGCAGTTGTTGCAAGTCGTGTAACTCAATATCCTCAACTCGCTGTACCACCAAACCCACAGCCTGTTGATTCACCTGAACCACAACCGCCATTGGAGTTGCGACTATTGGCAAAGGGTAACCAATGAGATTGTTGAGGTCTATCAGCCAAAGCATTTCTCCTCGCCAATTACAAATACCCAAAACGCAACTTGGCATTTCCGGAATTGGCAGAATATCAATTGTGTTAACTTTGATAACTTCTGCAACCTGTTCTAAGGGCAGTAAGGCACTGTCTTGGAATCCCAGAGGACAACGAAGGAATTTAGAAAGGTTTGTTTCAGGAGGTAGTGGATCGAATCCTAAAGGGTCTAAATGACTGGCTGTTAGGGATGAGTTAATTTGCATATTCCATAAATATTAAAGATAATTTGTCATTTGTCATTTGTCTACTCTGCGCTAGTAGAAATCGTTGAACCACCAGTCACAAAACAGTTCTGGCAATTAACACTAACTAATCCGGGAATATACATAGTTCTTTCGGGAAAAGTCAGACTTTTAGATAGCGCAGAGAACTTAATTACAACGCTGAGTGCAGGGTCATCTTTTGGGGAGGCGTCGCTGTTTCCACAAGACGACTTTCAGCCCTATGCAGCGCGAGCTTCTTTCAACCTCAAGCTTTGCTATCTCAAGCAGGAGATTTTGCAGGCTTTGATGGATAAGTATCCCAGCTTGAGCGAACGCCTATTTCAACGAGCAGAACTATGGGATTTAGTAGTCTTATGTTGCCAAAACTCACAATTCCAACGTCAGGCGCTAGATGTGCCAGCGATGCTGAAAGCGTTGTCCTGTTTCTCACGGCACAATCTAGAAATTGGCAACTTAAATCCAGACCAAACGAACAATAGCAAGCTTTGGTTACTGCGTTCGGGGGAATTACAGCATTCTGACGGTCATCGATTGCTACCCGGTCATTTATATACTCCGACCAAGCAAGGTAGTTGGCAGGTTACAAAACAGACCATTGCCTACAGTCTTAGTGATTCAAATTGGCAATCCGCTATAAAATGCTTGCCAAACCTAGCACAGTTGGTTGACAACTCAGACAACCAGAATGCCATTGCACAACCTAAGTCTCGTCCAAGCAAGAAAGAACCAGAACGAATAACCTCCTCCCAGAAAGTTATTCCCTTTCCCCTACAAAGCCCTAAAACAAAAGAACAAAAGAAATTACGCCCTTATTTTCCCAGCCCTAAAGTTAGAGTCGGACAACTTTGGGAACGTCTGAGCCGTCGGTATCCATTTTATGCACAACAAAGTGCTGCAGATTGTGGTGCTGCCTGCTTAGTCATGATTGGTCATTATTGGGGGAAACACTTTAGCGTTAATCGATTGCGAGAGCAAGCCAACGTCAACCGTAGTGGTGCATCGCTGCGTGCTTTGGCAACTGCAGCAGAAAACCTCGGCTTTTCATCTCGACCGGTAAAAGCAAGTCTGGATAAATTGGCAGAACAACCTCTTCCGGCGATCGCTCACTGGGAGGGCAAGCATTATATTGTTGTCTATGAAATCACTAACAGGCAGGTCATTGTTGGCGATCCGGCTATCGGTCAACTCAGCCTAACTCATGCTCAATTCAAGGCAGGGTGGACTGGTTACGCATTGCTGCTGCAACCCACAGCACTCCTTGAACAATCTGAAGAAGCAAGCCCGTCATTTTGGCGGTTTTTTGAGTTAGTCAAACCACACTCTAAAGTCCTGTTAGATGTTTTTTTAGCTTCGGTGTTGATTCAGGTTTTTGGACTGGTGACGCCGTTATTGACGCAGCTATTGCTAGATAGGGTGATTGTACAAGGAAGTACAATGACTCTCAACGCCGTCGGTTTTGGGTTACTGATTTTTGGTTTGTTCCGCATTATCGCCAACGGTGTACGGCAATATCTGTTAGATCACACAGCTAATCGCGTCTCTACAGCAATGCTTGTGGGTTTTATCAAACACACCTTCCGCTTGCCCCTGGAGTTCTTTGAGTCGCGTTATGTAGGTGATATTGTCTCTCGCATTCAAGAAAACCAAAAGATTCAGCGTTTTCTCACTGGTGAAGCACTGTCAATTTGTTTGGATTTGCTGACAGTGTTTATCTATCTTGGACTTATGTTTTGGTACAGTTGGCAGATGGCATTGCTGGTGCTGTTGATTGTGCCGCCATTTTTCCTCGTAGCACTGTTTTCTACCACGATTTTGCGTCGTATTTCCCGAGAGATTTTTACCGCAGGCGCAGAAGAAAACAGCTATCTTATCCAATCCTTAACCGGGATTCGCTCTGTCCGCTCAATGGCAATTGAGCAAACAGTACGCTGGCACTGGGAAGAGCTTTTAAACAAGCTGATTAAAAAAGGATTTAGAGCACAAGTTATTGCCAACCGCCTACAGATTATCAGTGCAACTATTGAAACTTTAGTAACAACAGGGTTACTGTGGTACGGAGCATCATTGGTTATTCAGAACCAACTGACCATTGGTCAACTCATAGCCTTCAATATGTTGTTAGGCAACATTATTCGTCCCTTCCAGCGCCTGAGCGTGCTGTGGAATCAACTGCAGGAAGTGATGGTTTCTGCGGAACGCATTAACGACGTGCTGGAAGCCGAACCGGAAGAAGACTTGTTCACCTCATCCCGTCAATCTTTAAGAAAGCTTCACGGTCACATTCGCTTTGAGAACGTAACTTTTCGCTATCACCCAGAAAGCGAAATCAACGTGCTAGAAAATCTCACTTTTGAAATCCAGCCCGAGCAAACGGTAGCAGTAGTAGGGCGTAGCGGTTCCGGGAAAACTACCCTTTCCAAATTAATCTTAGGGCTCTATCCTCCGACAGAGGGGAAAGTCTTAATAGACGGTCATGACATTACCACTATTTCTCTGCGATCGCTGCGTTCTCAAATCGGTACTGTAGACCAAGATACCTTTTTGTTTGGCGGTACGATTCGGGAAAACTTGAGTATTGCTCATCCAGAAGCCTGTTTGGAAGAGGTCATGGAGGCAGCTCGTCTGGCTGGTGCTGATGAATTTATTCAAAAATTACCAATGGGCTACGAAACCCAAATCGGTGAGGGTGGTGGAATGCTCTCCGGGGGTCAGCGCCAACGTTTAGCGATCGCCCGTGCATTATTGGGCAATCCCCGGTTCCTAATTTTTGATGAAGCCACTAGTAACCTGGACGCAGAATCAGAACGGATTATTCAAAATAATTTGAAAACCATTCTCAAGGGACGCACCAGTTTGATAATAGCCCATCGCCTTTCTACGGTACGCAATGCTGACCTCATAATCGTGTTGGATCGAGGTGTATTAGTAGAAAGCGGTACTCATGATGAATTGATTGCTAAAAAAGGACATTACTACTACCTCAACCAGCAACAACTAGCTCACGCAGGTTAGTCATCAGTCAGTAGTTGTCAGTCCACCACTTTATTTCACGATCTTTCCTAACTTTCCTATTTTTCCTGTCTTTCCTACCTTGTAGTTGGAGAAAGAAATATGCCACAACCATCTCATCATTCATCGTCCTATCTTGCTAGAAGCGAGCCAGATGAATATAGAAGTGACAAAAGTATAAAGAATAATGCAAATCTCGCTGAGATTGAGATAAACGCAGCAAGTGAGGCAAATGATTGGCACTACGGTACTGAAGAGCTGCTAGATGCTTTACCACGTCCTTGGGCTCGCTCTTTGCTTTATCTGTTACTCGGTTTTTGCGCTATGGCTATACCTTGGACAATACTGTCAAAAGTCGATGAGACGGGCAGTGCTAGAGGACGTATAGAGCCAAAAGGCGCAACACAGAAAATAGATAGTCCAACTCTTGGAAGCGTCCGGGCTGTAAAGGTTAAAGAAGGTGAAAAAGTTAAAGCCGGACAGATTCTGGTCGAATTAGAGTCGGATGTGCTACAAAGCAATCTCCAACAAACTTATGCAAAATTACAGGGTTTACAAACCCAACAGGCTTCTTTAGAAGTTCTTAAGAATCAGTTAATGCTCTCTGTTCGGACACAGCAGCAACAAAATCAAGCTCAAGAATTGGCAAAACTTGCTCAAGTCGAACAGGCGCGGCAGAACCTAAATGCTCTCAAAACTGCTTATAACATCCAAAAGGAAGAAAAACTGGCGAAAGTTAACCAGATGCAGCAAGCTCTGGATTCTAGTAAAGCAGCTTATAAGGTAGCATTCGTTCGTTTTCAAGGTGCTCAAGAAAAAGTCCCACGTTATAAAAAAGCTTATGAAGACGGTGCCATTTCACAAGATCGCTTCAATGAGGTGAAACAGTCAGAAAAAGAAAGTTCCGAACGCCTTATCCAGGCTCAAACAGAGATTTTGCAAGCTCAATCCGGGCTGCAAGAACAACAAAGCATTTATGAGAAAGCCCTGCATCAAGCTAAATCAGAGATCCAGCAAGCCTCACTTCGCCTGCAGCAAGAAGAACGAAGTTATCAAAGCTTGATTCATACAGGGAAACTTGCAAGCCTCAAAACTGAAGAACAACTTAAAGAACTGCAAGCAAAGACCGATTCCCTGCAATCAGAAATTGCCCAAACTCAAAGCCAAATTACATCCTTAAAGATTCAGTTGCAGGAACGATTGGTGCGATCGCCCATCGATGGTGTCATTTTTGAGCTGCCTGTTGCCAAGCCAGGAGCGGTACTCCAAGCTGGTGAAAGAGTTGCCCAAATTGCACCCAAAAATGCCGGCTTAGTTCTCAAAGCTAAGATGCCAAGTACCGAAAGCGGCTTCTTGAAAGCGGGGATGTCAGTCAAAATTAAGTTTGATGCATACCCATTTCAGGAATACGGCATCGTACAGGGGAAAGTGACTTGGATTTCTCCAGACTCCAAAACGAGCGAAACACCTCAAGGCAATATAGAAACCTATGAGTTAGAAGTTGCTCTGGATGAATCATATCTCCACAATGGCAACAAACACATTCCAATTACCCCCGGACAGACAGCAACAGCTGAGGTCATTGTCCGTCAGAGGCGTGTCATTGACTTTTTATTAGACCCATTTAAGAAATTGCAAAAAGAAGGCTTGGAATTGTAAGCACTCTTCACAACACTCCCGATCTCCGCTCCTAAATCCAACATCCTTGGAGGGATTGCGTCATGTCAAACATTCTCAATATTTCTGATGAAGACATAGTTCACTACATTAAGTTCTCTTGTCAGATTCCTAGTGTGGTTGAAGCTATTGCTACACAAAAAATTATTGCCGAAACAGCCCAACAAGAAGGAATTACAGCCACGCCAGAAGAAATACAGCACGAAGGAGATAGATTTCGGTTCGCTAAAAAACTGGTGAAAGCCACAGACACTTGGGATTGGCTGAAACACCATCATTTTTCTCTGGAGGATTTTGAAGCCTTAATTCAGACCAACGTCCTTTCTCGAAAGTTAGCGCACCATTTATTTGCAGATAAAGTCGAACAGTTTTTCTACGAGCACCAACTCAACTATATTCTCGCTGTAACTTATGAAATCATCTTCGATGATAGGGATTTGGCTTTAGAACTGTTTTACGCCCTTGAAGAAGGCGAAATCAGTTTTCCAGAAATTGCTCGCTCTTACATCTCAAATCCAGAACTTCGTCGCACGGGAGGATATCAAGGGCTCAAACGACGTGGAGACTTTCGACCGGAAATTGCAGCAGCAGTATTTGCCACAAATCCTCCACAGATTCTCAAACCCATCACTACATCCAAAGGAGTATATTTAATTTTTGTAGAGGAAATTATTCAACCGCAATTGGACGAACAACTACGCTTTCAAATACAGCAAGAATTGTTTTCTGGCTGGTTAAAGCGACAAATTGAGCAACGACAGATTCTGGTTTGTTTAAGTTCAGATAGCAATTTACAACTATCCCAAGAACCTTTACCGTCAGCGTAAACGTTTGAAAATAAGCAGCCCTAAAACGTAGGACTGGCTTTTATCTAAATTTACTGAATAAGAATTGAGTGTAAAAAATTCACTATTTTTGCATTGGCTATATCTTTCTCAATTTACTTTGTTCAGTAAGTAAATAAGATGTGAATGATTGAACATATTTCGAGAGTAAAGGAATTTTATTATGAATAAATAAAAAGCTTTAGTACAAATTTTTTTTATTGTTCTCTCTTATTAGAGTGAATGGGATTCCTGCGTTTATTTTTATGCTGAAAATCCTAAAAACTCTAGGGTAAGAGAGATATATCTGTTGGAAATAAAAAGCTTTTTACTATTATAAAGTTCGGCTATTTATTTAAATAAAAAAATAAAGTTTTTGTAAAAACACTAGTTATTTAGTTTTAGTAGTGTTATTGTTTAAATGTCACTAGAAAACGAATGGAAGTGACAAAAAGATCAGTTTAGTAATTCTTAGGAGAACCAATCATGATTATCAACGATCTTTCTCACGTAGAAATCGTTACCGCTGAAGACAACAATATTCAAGGTGGATTAGCAGTTTCAAATGCTAATGCTAGTGCATTTGCGAATGGTAACTTCTTTGCTGGCACATCAACCAGCACTTTTACTTCTGCTTCTTCATCGTTCTTCTTCTTCCCCTTTAACTCAGCTAGCTCTACCTCTAGCTCTTCTTCTGCTGCAGATTAAATACACTTTAATCTTAGAGTGCATTTAGGCTAGAAAAATCGCTGAAAGCTTTTCACAACTTTCAGCGATATAGCTATTTACCAAGGAGATCTTTCATGGAACGATTAAGAATTCTCGATCTCAGCTTCTGTGAAAATGAAGTTTCCGATCTCGGTCAAGTACAAGGAGGAAATCTTGTAGTTGGCTTAGCAGTTGGTTTTGATGCCGCTAACAGAACCGCCTTTACTTCAAACTTCTCTTTTGAGAGAACTGGTTTGACTAGTGCCGATATTATCGTTAGTGGTGGTGCTAGTGCTAGTGGTGCTACTGGTGGCGCTGCTAGTGGCGCTGCTGCTGCTGGTGGATTTGTTAGTGTCTTTTCCTCTGCATCTGCAACAGCCTCCTAACCTTGTATAACCAGATTTTAAGTAGTCTTTAGGAGCCATCACCATAAAGACTACTTAATTCAAAAGTTACTACCTAAAGCACCGGTTCGGTCATCCCACCCAACCCAGTTTCTGTGTTTTTAAAGACCAAGATTTCCTCGCCTACACTCAAAAAAACTGGCTTTTTTCTCTACTTTTGAAGAGCAGATTTGCTTTTTAGAAGCCCCGATGAGGCTCGTGATTTTCATCAATAATTAATATTTACATAGTAATCCTAAAAAGGAGAATAGGATGGAAATTCGTGATTTGGACTACCAGCAAGGTTATTTAGAGCCTCTGAACGATCTGAGAGATGAAAGGATAGTTGGGGGCAATGGTGGTGTCATTGTCTTATCTACAACTGGAACGTTACTTATTGCCGACTATACCGGAGGCAATACCATACAAGCCAGTAATGCTAGCTTTGCTTCAATTACAGGGTCTTTTCCCGATGTTCAGATAAGTGGTGGAACATTAATTCAAGGAATAATACAACCACGTTAGATTCAAGTCTTTTTCCCAACGTCAGCAGTATAAGTTAGCAGAGGTGCTCGAACCGTCAAAGTGTGTTTGTAGATGCAAGCACACTTTAAATATATAGTCTCATATGTTGCACCGCTATTCCACTCCAAGACACAAGCTCAAGAGTATTACAACAAGAAGGTAATAAGGGCTGGAACCTTGCTTAAGTCTTCACGCATTAAGAGGTCATTTGTAAAGGGTGGGCAATACCCACCAGAGCAAACTCTTGGTTGGTATTGCTGCCAACATGGAACCCTTATTGTTGGGTAGAGTTCTGCCAACGCCACTTCACTCAACTCTGGAGACTAGAGCACTTTTTGTGGCTCCCCAACCTACCTCTTCTTAATATTTACTTTATAAATCATCTCTAAGGCAAGCTCTCGGTTGTTATACATAAAAAGACTGGGCTTTCGTAGCTCTCACTTGAAAAAAGCAAGTTTTTAAACATTACTATATTGATAGTTTTTATTTATCATTTAGCTAGAATTTTGTTTTAGCTAAATTATTCTTTTTTGCGTATTTTTTAAAAAAAATATATTGAAAATCATTTAAAAACCTCTTGCTAAATTAACAATAATGTCTATAATTAAATTATTGAATTGATACAATTCAATTTCAACAATCTCACCTAAAAAGAATTTATGGCTACTACGCTAAAAATAGCTGAATTGAAGCCTACAAATCAATTTGAGCCAGTTTCTGACTCAGATTTAGAGGCAATTCATGGAGGCGAAGGTTTCCAATTGGTTATAGGTTCGACCAGTGCCACCACAGGTGCTGCCATAGGAGGAAGAGTTCAAAACTCTACTAACTCCTTTTTTACTTTAAACGGAGGAGTTGGATCGGATTTTTTCTCTGCTTCCGTTCAAAGTACTGCTATCTCAACTTCTTTCCCTTTCTAAAAATTATTAGGAAGAATTTTAGAGGGATAGCGAATAAGATACGTCAGCATACAATCAAGAAAACTCAACGGAGAAATTATGGCTAGCATCAAAATTGCTGAATTACAATCTGGCTTGTTTGAAGAAGTATCAGCTACAGATTTAGAGGCTGTCAATGGGGGTACTACTCCTGGTGCTCAATTTACTGGCTCAACTTCAGGAGCCATATTAGGTTTTGCTAGTGGTGGTGGAACAACAAGTGTTGGTTCACAGAGTACCAGCCAACTTTCTGGTGTAGTAGGTAATTTTAACGTATTCTTTGGCACGCAAACCTTTGGTTTTACTACACCCTAGTTAGTTCACCTTAAGTATTAGCTAAAATAGTTGTTGGGGCTGGAATTAAGATTGAATTCTAGCCCTTTATATTTACAGCACATTGCAACGCGGAGGAGGTACAGACTGTTGTAAGGGGGCAAGGCGTTGCGCCCCTACCGATGTACTTCATTTACCTGAGATACGCTGTAAATGTCGTGCCTTGTGTCACAAAACAGTTAATTGGGAACTGTTAGGCAGTCTGCTATATAAAACCTAGACAAGTCTAGACTTTACTTTCTACCTCATTGGGAGCATGGGAGCGATTATCTCTCTTCGTTACCTACTAATAATGCAGCCGAAGAGGATTTTTGGCGTTTGCGTATCCAGGTAACACCAAGTACCGTGCAACTAAACAGAGAACTTAGAATTGATGAGCATTCGGGGACTTGAACTCTAACTTGGTTCCTTTTAACTTCAACTAACGTTACAAGAGTTGATTCCTTAAAAATACGGGAATATGTACCGTTGAAAGAAGCCCTAGCATATTCTTGTATTCCATCGGTAGATTTATCAATGTCAATCTGGTTTGGCGCAAAGACGATATTGGAGCTTTGTTGAATTTTAAAAACGTCGTTACCTGGAGTTTGTAAATTTCCAGCTATTGTAAAAAAGTCTAAAAGACTACCATTGGTACTGTCGTATAGTTCTAATGAGAGAAGCCCATCAGCAGTAGCAAGTTCAGTATTTGGATCGTCTATCGATGTTTCCAGATTTAATAAGCCGTTGAAGTCAAAAGAAAACTTTTCGCCTGCTTGTACCTTAAAGTTATAACCGAAAATGGCAGCAATGCTTGCTCCCTTTCCAATATAGTTATAACCTTGACCTTGAGCCTGACTAACTGATGAGTTAGAGGCAGATGTCAGGGAAGAGTTTGTTCCATCGGCTATAAAATTTGCAGTTGCATCAGCATTGGCGCTGACTTGACCACCATCGCTAATCGCTTCAGTTGTAGTATCAGTTAGAGTTTGAACACCTAATGGGCTAATACTAAACCCGTTAATGTTAAATTCTGCGACAGAATGTGCAAAAGTAGCAGCCTGACTTGGTGAAGTTGCCAACATTGAAGTGGCGATCGCAGGCGTGGCTAGCAGCAAAAACTGTTGACCAAAGTTCAAGTATTTTCTCATATAATTATTGGTTGACGAATACGAATTGCGTTACAAACAAGGCAAAGTTACTGACCCGTTTCAATAGAGGACAGCAGGAAAAAGCTGACAAACGATGTTATTGCTCTAGAAAAATTGCCCAGATTCCGGTGTCATGTTTTATATCTTGCACCACTTACAAAAAGGCTTCTAGGCTCGAAATTGTCCGTGTATTATTCAATATTCAAAAATCCGATTAAAAAAATCGATTTCTTTAAATTGGCTCAATTTAATATCGATTTTTCAATCAAAAAAATCGGGTTTTTGAAATGTTTGAATAGAGATTTTAGAGCGTCATAGACAATAGATGTTATGTGCGATGTAACTATACTAATGGTGTCTCAAATAGTTTTTTATAAAACTCAAGTAAATTACTGTGTTTTTTTAAGTAGAGGATTAGCAATGCGCTTGTAAAGCTAATTATAAAAAATTGTAAATTATAGTTTTAATAAAGTTTAAATGAACAAGCAGACATCAAAAGGTTAAGTAAATAAAAAATAGGGTGTGGAGGTAAGCGGTATTACTTAGTTCCACACCCGCTCGCAAAAATGAGCTTTGCTTGTATAGCCTCACCCGCAGGATTTTGTCGAGTGATTGCTTAAAACCTTAAATTGTGGCGTCTTGTCAGCAGGGCTTACTCAATGCGTTGTCCTCAGGCTTGGCAGTAGCTAATTGACGTTTAAGTTTAGCAGCAATACTCATTATGCCCGAGGATAAAACTAAAGCTAGGATTGCTGAAGGTTCAGGTGCTTTGACTCTGGTCTGATTGCTTTTAACTTCTACTAGAGTTACCTTCGTGTTGTTAGTGAAAGTGCGTTGAAAAGAACCCTCAACAAAAATTCCAGCAGTTTCTTCTGTTCCTTCAAAATCCAATTCTTGAGATACCTGAGTTAAGGAAACATTATCACTTGTGTCAAAGACAACAAAGTCGTCATTGCCTTCCGTAATTAAATTTCCACTAAGACTAAAGAAGTCTAAAATGCGATCGCTAGCCGCATCGATTAAAAAGAAAGATATATCTCCACGGGCTGTTGCATTCTCTACAGGTGAGTTATCTATTGATGTTTCCATCTCTAAATTCGCCAAAAAATCAAAAGACAGCGTTTGATTTGTGTCAACAGAGAATTCACCGATAACTTGAGCTTTACTTTCTGCTAGCCCCAGATAATCTTTACCGTCACCAGAAGCTCCACTGAAAGATAAATTGAATGCTTCTGGTGGAGTTGTGGTAAAAAGTGCGTATGCTTGAGCAATCGCTTGCACCCTACCATCCTTAGCAATAGCAACAGTGTTGGTGTCAGTCTCTGTTCCAATATTGACTGGAATTTGACTAAAGTTTGTAAACTCTAGTGCTCCTTGAGAAGTTGCAAAAGTAGCAGCTTGACTGGGGTAAATTGCTAACAAAGAACTACCAAGAGATGGAGCAGTCAGTAACAATCCACGCTTTATGATTTCCTGGTATTGCTTCATACGTTTTTTGTTTGTACTTTTATCGCGCTTGTATTGCAAGTGTTGTATCAAACTTGCTGGTTTACCTTGGTAGTTAGGAAACAGCAAAAAATGAGCTTGGATAATTCTCAAGCTGCTTGTACCATCGGCAGAAATTTTCTTCTGTTGAAGAATGCTTGTTACTATTCCTTACACCCTAACTCCAGTAATAACCGCATCCGTACTTCAGTAATGTACCCTGGAACGTAGATAATTGGTTACATAAGTATACTAATCGCCCCTCAGTAAGTTTTTTGTAAACTTTAAGTAAAAGACAGTATTTTTATTCAAAAGTTTAGTTATGCTCTTGCAAAAAATAGAAAAAAGTATAAATTGATACTAAAATAGGGTGCTTTAACCTTTAGACAAAGTGTGAAGCCCAGCCATTGATTAGCAGAAAATTAGCTTAATCCAAAAGAAGCCCCACGCCTGACACGAAGTGCAGCGTGGGATGAATTTTGGGATAATCAGGTTGCGTCAAGCGACCTATGTTGACCCGCCGCTAATTTATAGATGAAAAATGGCAATCTTGAACCAAAGAAATAGCTATTTGTTCTGCGCTTGTGTTGGCGAACCAGGAATAGTCACATCTATGGGTGTCACCTCTGCTGATAGCTTTGTCAAAGGCGGATTAATAGCAGTTTGATTACCCACCACCAGAGTGACTAAATTCTCTGGTTTAAGATATTGCTTGGCAACCCGTTGTACATCGGCTGCTGTGGTTGCGGCTACCGCTTTTTGATAGCGGAACAAGAAATCAGAGGGATAGCCGTAATATTCATAGCGCATCAAACGTGACAGCGTTTGACTGGGGTCTTCAAAATTGAAGACAAAAGAATTGAGAGTGGACTCTTTTGCAAAAGCCAATTCTTGTGGTTTGACAGGTTCTGCTTGCAAGCGCTTAATCTCTGCTTGAACCGCTTTGACAAACTGTACCGTAGCATCAGAACGTGTTTGTCCGCCAGCAATGAAAACTCCAGGGTAATCATAGCGGGGGCTCCAGGAACCATATACTGAATAAGCCAAGCCTTGACGGGAGCGTACCTCATTAAATAAGCGTCCACCAAACCCACTCAAAACCCCGTTTAACACATCTAGCGCTGGGTAGTCGGGATTGTTGAGCAATCCTCCCAAATGCCCGATCAGAATATTACTTTGAGTTAATTGGGGCTGATTGACAAAAAAGGTACCACCTGTTCTCGCTTGGGATACTGAGGGTAACTGAGGTTTAGCCATTTGAGGATTAGCTTTCCAATCACCGAGCTTGGCTTGGATAAGCGATCGCATTTTTTTAGAGTCAAAATCCCCCACAATGCCCAAAATGATATTTTTTGGGTAAAAAGACTGCTGATAAAACCTGACTAAATCCTCACGGGAGATGTTATTTAGAGTTGCATACTCCACCGTGCGGGCATAGGGGCTTTCTTCTCCATAAATCAACTTCTGAAATTCCCGATTGGCAATCTCATCCGGATCGTCATTGCGACGGGAAATAGAACCCCGTACTTGGGTTTTTGCCAAATCCAACTTGTCTTGAGGAAACGCCGGTTCCCGCAGCACTTCTGCAAACAGCCCAAAAACCGTTTCTACATCCTCGGTCAGCGCTTCAAAGCCAGCACTCCCAGAAGATTCACCAATACCAGTTTCTACTGAAGCTGCTCGTTGTTCTAATAATTGGTTAAGCTCATCTGGAGAATGCTTCAGAGTTCCCCCAGACCTCATCACCGTACCCGTCAACGAAGCCAAGCCAACTTTATCTCCAGGTTCAAAGCGATCGCCAGTACGTACCAATGCCGAACCGCTCACCAACGGTAATTCGTGATTTTCCATCAAATACACGACCATACCGTTACTCAACACATACCGTTCGTACTTCGGTAATTTTACCTCCGGGAGTGGCGGCAACTGCAATTCCGTATAATGCTTTGCTGCCGTCGCCGCTTCTGTAAGGTTCAGCATTCCAAAACACAGTAACGGAACAAGGGCAAAACAAACCAGCAACGAGTTAAACAACCTTTTCACCTTCTCCTTATTTCTTTTACGGCTATACCTCTTCATATCTCTCATAAAGCGCCCTTTGCGTCTTTGCGGTTTATTACTCTTACCCTTGCTTCGACAACAGCTTGCCAATAGTGCGATTTTCAGGTGAAAACGTTGCCCTCGCCACCCGTTGAATATCAGCAGCTGTTACAGCTTCAATTTCATCCAACTGCTTAAACAGATTCCGCCAAGAGCCAGTTTTCACTTCATACTCCAACAACTGCTGCGCCATTCCCATATTAGAATCTAATGTACGCAACAAACCTGCTCTAGCCTGTGTTTTCACGCGATCCAACTCAGTCGCTGAAACAGGTTCCGTTTTCAACCTATCTATTTCCTTTCGCAAAGCCACTGCCACTTCATCCACACTACGACCCGGAGCCGTGAGAGTATAAAATAACATCAAATTCGGATATTTATCTCCTGGAAATCCGCTAAATCCCTGTGCTGCTAGTGCCAATCGTTGTTTTTCTACTAAAGACTTGTACAGCCGTGAGGTGCGCCCGTCACTGAGTAAGCTGCCAATGATTTCATAGACTGCTTGGTCGGGATGAGTTATCCCCGGACGGTGGTAACCTTCTAAATACCAAGGCTGGGAAGGTAACTCTAAGGAAACCGCTCGTGTTTCTGTTTGCTTTGGTTCCGTTGGGATTTTTGTAATAAATTTTGGTTTGGCTTTATATCTTCCAAAGTAAGTTTGTGCCAGTCTTTTCACTTCGTTGGGATTGACATCACCAACAACAGCGATTGTTAGATTACTGGGGACATAATGAGTCTCAAAAAATTTCTGTATATCATCGGTTGTTAGATTGCGGATATCTTCGTCATAACCAATGACCGGGCGTCTGTAGGGATGAACTTTGAAAGCAGCATCGATAAACTTTTCAATCATTAATCCAATTGGTGAGTTCTCAACCCGCAGGCGTCGTTCTTCCAGAATCACATCTTTCTCTTTATAAAACTCGCGCCGAAGAACAGGGTCGAGAAATCTTTCTGATTCCAGAGACATCCACAGTTCTAAACTCTAGACAGGGTAAGCATTTGAGCGTTTATTTTCTAATAAAATAGCTGAAATCAAGATTTTTGGTGAAAGTCTTACGCTGTAAGGATTCTAGATTATTCCCTCCCGAAAGTGATAAAAGAGGGATAATCTAGTTTTCCTTTTAAAGTCGTGTAACAAGCTGCAGGCTCTTAAGAATGAAGGTGCGCTCGCACTCCACAAAATCAGAAAAATTCAGCATAATTACCCAAACTTCTGTCAACTTTTTGATTGGGGCTGGCATTTCCGTAGTAAGGACCTACATACATCAAGAAATTGGTATTCTTGACTAACCATTGCATACCGTGCTCTGGCTCCCAGTCGCAGTCGAGCTCGACATCAACAAAGGTACTGTTGGGATCTTCATCGCTCGATTCAAAATGGATGTTTATCGGCTTACAATACTGCCAGATTTCTGGCGGTGAACCAATTATAAGGTCATCTAACCCGTCGCAGGCATCCGAATAGTCTTTGTAATATTCAAAACTGGCAGACTGTAGCTTTATAAATATAGTTTCCCCCCAATCAAAGAAAGCTTCAATGCACCGCTTGTCATAATCGTCGATCTTTTTGCTCACAAACACAGGAACTGTGCAATCAAAGAAAGCAAAGTAAATACTGCCCTCTGACCCACCTTCATCAAAGGTGGCTAAAACTTTACTGAGTGTATCTGGTTTCATGGCATAAGTGTATAGCTATAGCTATGCATAAGTTCAGTTCAGCATAAGACTTTTATGCAACTGTTCATAATTCTTTACTTATATCGAACATCTGGAATTTGCTTACCCAAGAGCATAGGGCAGCGTAGATTGCTGCCCCCTAAATCAAATCCGATATCTTGTCCGACATCTGTTTCTGTAAATTTTGACGGTTATCATCATATTTTAGGACCGTCTGCACTTGGGCGTGACGGCTAAAGCGCTGGGTAGCACGGTAGTTACCATTATTCTGGTCCAGTACAGTTGTAATTGCACTGTGGCGGACGCGGTGTGGTGACATCTTCTTGGTAATTCCGGCTTGCTTGCACAACCCATCCACCAGTCGCCTAATGGCTTCCCCAGTTAGTCGCTCGCCATTGTTATGATATGCCAGCACCGTAAACATGGGGTCATCATTACGTTTCTTCTTGGCAGATTTTAACCAAACAGAAATCGCATCAACTGTCTTTTCTGAGAGATCCACAACTTGCTTTTGCGTCCCCTTACCTTTACCCAAGATAGATAAAGTTTTTTCCCTAGCGTTAAAGTCCCCTACATTTAAATTGACTATTTCATTCCGACGTAGGGCATTATCCCAGAGTAATCTCAGTATTGCATAATCTCGTTTTCCTTTTAGAGTATCGCGATCGCACAACCCAATGACTTTGGCATAGTCACTCGGTGGAATGCCTTTAGTATCCCGGTAAGGAACCACCTTCTCTCCTTTAACATCATCCAGAGAAAAATTGCACACCCCCAATCGTCGCCCCATTTCTACCATAGATTTGATTGCACTCAAACGGCGGTTGACTGTTGCTTCTGCTAGTTTCTTTTTCATGAGGTGGGCTTTGTATTTGAAAACCAGAGCTACAGCGTGTTTTTGCTCCAAGTGCAGAAATTCCAAAACCAAATCCCGACTGGGTTCTTTTTTAGCTATGTACAAAAAAAAGTCCCGTAAATCTTTTTGGTACTCGCGCTTGGTATTGAGACTTCGCTTGTCCCCAATCAATTGCTCCACCACATCCGGGTCGTTTTCTATTGAAAAGTTTTCCCCGATACTGAGGGCAAAGGAACTTTCTAAAACACTGATATTTTCTGGATGAATGGAACTCATATGAAAACCCAAGGGTGCAGGTTTGGTCGAGAGGCGGAGGAGCTGGGGAGCTGGGGAGCTGGGGAGCTGAGGAGCTGGGGAGATGGGGAGTGAAGATGTCTAATTTTTCATCATTAGCCAAGGTGTTGGGTTGTTAATCATATTGACTAGACTACCGAGAACTTGGTTGTAAACTCCATAAAGTTCTCTACCAATTTCAACATCCATGTAGTTGCATTTAACGGCAAACTCAATCCATGTTTGGGTTTCAGCTGCCTCTGCTTCGCAATCATTGAGCTTGGCAACGAAAGCCGCTTCATATCGACGCTTACGCCAAGCTTCAGCTAAATTAGCACAAACAGAGCGTGATGAGCGACGAATTTGGTCTGTCAAAGAATATCGTTCTTCTGAAGGAAATCTTTTAGACACCTCAAATATTTTCATTGCGGCATCGAAAGCCATTTGATAAACTCTTAAATCTTTATGATTTTTGATTGCAACTCTTTCCATATCTATTCTTTCCATCTCCTTCACTCCTCTGCCCCCCTGCTCCGAAGCCCCGAAGCCCCGAAGCCCCGAAGCCCCGAAGCCCCCCTGCTCCGAAGCCCCGAAGCCCCCCTGCACCTCTGCCCCCCTGCTCCTCTGCTCCGAAGCCCCGAAGCCCCCCTGCTTTCTTATCCTAGTATTTTTTAATCTAAATAGTGCGGAAAGCAGCATTGTCGCACTATTTTTCAAAGGTAAGGGAGACCGCTAACAGAGAGTTTTTGTTAGTCTATTGACAGTTTTCTGAGCGCTCTTGCGGAATCTCTGCTTGGTGAGACCAGTCCTGAAGGAGGGTCTCCCTCCGCTCTTAGCTGGCGAACCCGAAGGGGGAGACCCTGGTTGAGCAAGTTCTGACGTTGAATGTAGAATCCCTGCGGCTAAAGCCCAGGGAGTGTCAACTAGACAGGTGCAAGATCTGAGCCTCTGACAGGCGCGGCGAACGCTCCCGTGAAATATGAAAGAAACACAATTTTCCGGAAGCCTCGATACATAAGGGTTTTGAAATGTGTTTCTTAGGAGTTAATCGGTCATTCATCCCACGCTCCCCTACGGGAGACCTGGGGCTTCTGACCGATTAAGCTAAACTTGAAGAAAATCTTAAAAAATTTATGTTTTTAGGTTCTTGAACAGACGATCTAAAGCCTGAACAAGAACTGGCAGAATTTGCAGTCCAAAATTATATTTTCCTTTAACTTTATTATGTTGTCTTGTCAAAGCTTCAGTGTACTAGCAAACTAAACTTTATAACACCTGCGGCAATGTGTTAGTTCAACCTTGCTGATTTGAGGATGATTTTAAACTTGTAGCACTGCCCGTTAAGTTACCTAAATGTAGGGCATATATCCTAACTACAACTCATCCCTAATTTATGCAACGCCGATTTTTAAACTCCTTCGCAATTCAGCTGACGGGAGTTAACTAGTAAAGTTGAGAAATTTAGCATGAGTAGCAATTTAGCAATTAAACTGCATGAAGGAGCAAAAAAGATCTACACCATAGGAGAACATGTTGATTTTGCTAAATGTGTTCTAAAATGTGTGGTTCAGCTAACTTCATACCGCAAGCTTGTTGCCAACCTCTACTTCGTCTATTCAGCTTTGGAAGAGGAAGTAGAGCGGCATCAGCAGCACCCAATTTTATCAAAGGTCTACTTTAGGGAGTTGAATCGCAAGCGTAACTTGGAAGAAGACTTGAAATATTACTATGGATCTCAATGGCAGGAGCAAATAAAGCTTTTGCCTACTGGTGAAGCTTACGTAAAACGGATTCGGGAAATATCCAATTTTCAGCCAGTACTATTAATTTCTCATATGTATACTCGCTATTTCGGCGATTTGTCTGGTGGACAGATTATTAAAGGTATTGCCGCAAGAGCGATGAAGCTTTCAAATGGGCAAGGTATTGCTTTTTACGACTTTCCTGAAATTCCTAACAAAAAGCAGTTTAAAGCCGCTTATCGTCAAAGGTTAAATGAATTACCCCTTGATGACGCAATGACCAATTGCATTATAGAAGAAGCCAAAGCTGCTTTTTATATGAACATGAAAGTGTTCAAAGAACTAGAAAAGAACTTATAGTGTTAAACACAAGGCAGTGATGTTGATAACGCACCCATTTCAAGGCGAAGCCTTGTTGTGGGTGGGGAATCAAGGGAAGAAAAATTGTCAGGGTTCAGATAGCAGAAAAAGGAATAAGAAAAGGAAACACAATTTGATAATCAGTGTATGCGTAAAACTGAGCAAAAATTCCCCACCCGTAGTTTTCAACTAGATTTTGTCTAAATTTTTATCTAATTGTTTTCAGCACAACAGCATAGCTGCTTTCTTTAAACTATTCCCCTCCTATAGTGAGAAATGAGGTATCTACTATGAAAATCCTGTTAAACCTCATCCATCTTGAGAACTGGAGTTTTTCCAGAAGATATATTACTCTGAATTAAGTGGGTGTGATAAAGAACGAAACACACAGTTTTACTACGATTGACCAGGATTTAATTTGTTTTAGCACGATTTGGTAATACGACTAGAACACCAATTCATTAATAGAACAAAAGACTAATCAACCCTGTTTTAACGTCTTTGATAACCAAACATTCCTTGTTGCAACCCAACAAAACTTGGTTTTTTGTCATGATTCCGATTACTGAATCGCTGTTCTAGTAATGGTTGATTCTGGAGACTGATTCATTAGTTTTCTTTATGACTGCTCAAAAACGAGCAACTTCTTTGAATTCAAGGGAAAACTGTATCATAGACTACTATTTTTTGACGATCTGCCCAAAGCCTCAGACAAAGTCATTTGAGAGGTGTGTGTTCATCCTTGAAAGGTCAGCTTCGACCACGATGAACACATTAGGCCAGGGTAGGCTGCCTAACTATTCCTACTGAACTACGTCATCTAGGTGGTTGGGTCTAGAATCCGCTTGCTACTTATGACGACTACAGAGGAGTACAAAAAGTGAACGATGAAAAACGGGTAATTACTACGATTTACTACGTTTTATCGACTACTCAATACAAATGACCAATGACTAATGACGAAT
This sequence comes from Scytonema sp. NUACC21, assembly GCF_054684315.1. Taxonomy (NCBI): domain Bacteria; kingdom Bacillati; phylum Cyanobacteriota; class Cyanophyceae; order Nostocales; family Scytonemataceae; genus Scytonema; species Scytonema sp. NUACC21. Next base: position 74,893 of record NZ_BAAFZH010000085.1, read on the forward strand.
GACAGTCATAAAAAAGCTGCTAACTAACGCCTAAAAGCTGTAATTGATTCCAAAGAGGTTCTGAGAGCAGAATTGAACCAACTCCTAAAGTTGCGTTCCCCGACGATTTTCTCATAAACTGCCTCGTATCCATCTACCATCTGGGTAACACTAAATTTGTTTTCCACGTGTTCTCGGCACTTTTGGCGATCGAGTTCCAAGGCTTTAGGTATCATCGCCGCCATTTCTTCATAGCTTTGGCACACGATACCTGTCTGTCCGTGAGCAATGACCTCCGATACAGAACCCATATTCATGGCTATAACTGGTGTCCCGGTCGCCATAGATTCAGCCATCACCAACCCAAAAGGTTCACACCACGTGATGGGGAACAGAGTAATCGCTGCATTCCCCAAAAGTTCGGCTTTTTGAGCGTGATTAACTTCGCCCAAAAATTCTATTTGCTTACCATCAATGTGGGGAGCAATTTCTTGTTCAAAAAACTTCTTGTCTACAACATCCACCTTACCAGCCATCTTTAAGCGCCAGCCTGCTTGCTTAGCAATATTAATGGCGTGTTGAGGTCCTTTTTCTGGGGAGAAGCGTCCTAAAAATGCCAGATAGGGTGGTTCTTGGGGTTTTGCAAAAAATGGAAACGCAGAGACGTTGATACCGTTGTAAACAGTGGCAGCGTAATTGAGGTTTAGCAGACGTTGGGCATCACTAATGCTAATGTATGGTTGCGTGTGGTACTGTCTAAATACTTTGCTGTTGTCGCGAGTGAAGATACCATGCAGGGTATGCACTGTTGGTGTTGACACCGTACTAGCCCAAGGCAACGACCAAACTCCTATGTGGGAGTGGATAATATCAAATTCTGCAGCACGTTGGTAAGCTTGGCTAGCGTGTAAAATCTCGTACATTACGGGTTCTTGTATGCTTGTATCCAAGCGCAATGCACGGGGGCTACAGGCTTCTAATCGAGCTAGGGTTTGGGAATCACCCGATGCGAATAACGTGACATCGTGACCTCTACGTACCAATTCATCGGTCAAACGACTCACAACTAGCTCTGTGCCTCCATAGGTGGTAGGCGGAACTTGTTCCCACAAGGGGGCAATTTGTGCAATTTTCATAATATATCCGATTCAGCAGTCAAAAGCCCTATAGATTGGACTGGATTTCAGATTGAGGTAGAATATCCTCCCCTGACATCTGCAATCGACTGTCACCTCACTTGCAGTAAATTATGCAGCAATGGTCAACCGAACCGAAAAACTCATCTCCAGTGAGTGTAGATATATTTACTACTAACGAATATAAAAGCGGGTTTTGGGAAAAACATCTATCTAAAGGATTAATATTGTAATCGGCTTATCGCGATCGCATTGAGGAGGTTCCAGAAGAATTAAACTAGTAGTATGTTAAAAATTCCAAAGAGTGCGATATTGCACTCCTAGAAGCACAAAATGTCACGAGATCGACTCACTTCATGCCCAAACTGCCTCCTAAGGACTACGTTCAAGCTGTAACCTTTCCCGATGGAATCACTTTACGCCCCATTGGTGTAGTGCATTCTCCCTACAAAGAGCGTCACGGGACACCGCGTCAATCCCAACTTCAATATGCACCGCCATATTACAAGCCTGCGATCGCGCAAATCGAGATCTTTGGTGATATTGTGCCAGCGATCGCACTTAAAGACATGGATGGATTTGAGCGTATTTGGGTGATTGCATGGTTGCACCTGAACAAGCATTGGAACCCAACTGTGATACTTCCCCGTGGTCCACGGGTGCGACGGGGCACATTAGCAACTCGCGCCCCCCATCGTCCCAACCCTATTGGAATCAGCGCACCCAAACTGATCAAAATAGAAGGTTTGGTTTTGCACGTGGAGGGGATTGATTTACTTGACAAAACGCCCATACTAGACATTAAACCTTACGTAGCCTACTGTGATTCCTTTCCCAATGCTAGGTGTGGCTATGTAAATGAGATGGAAGACGCTAAAGAGCATGAAATAGATATATTTGGGCACCACAGACCGCCTGTATGAGTTCCAACGAGCAATTTTCCGTTCTGCACGCTGTTGTTGAAGTTGTGCAGCAATAGCAATTAAACCTCAGAAAATCCTCAGGTTTGTTTGGTAGTTTTTAAATTGTTTTTGTATCCACTGGCTGGCCCGCTTAGCGGGCTTTACTTACACCATTCTACCTCAAATTCATAGCGTTGATTATTGTTTTCACAAAATCGCCATCAAACCTGCTTTGTAGTCTTTGATGTATTTCAAAATACAAAACCCGTGTTGCCTGTCCACAAACAGAATGATTGGTTCTGGAGAAGAGCAGGTTAAATTTTATTAAAAAATCCCCAGTGGTTACCAAATAAATTTAACAGGAAAAGAGGGCGAAATTCTGACTTGAATAGTAAATTCTGAACTGAGGACAAAGGCTTGCTATCTCATGAGGTAAAACTCTTGCACTAGCTCTAATCCAGCGATCGTGCTGATTTTTCTTGATTTCCTAACTTGCCCGTAAATAAAAACCACGTACTAGGATAGTTAGTACGTGGTTAACCAGCAAAGTATTTAACTTCCAAAAGAGAATATTAACCTAAAAGGTCTTGTTACGTGACAATTATGGTTTGTCTTAAGAATTCCCCTGAAATAAATAATCCGAAAATCTGAAGTGGTCAGAAGAGTAGTGCGCCCTGATACCAAAATGCATTCAAAGATATCACTTGTTCTAGAGACAACCTAGCAATTAACAGGCGATGGCGATTCTGCTAGTCCTTGCCTGCAATGACTCCGCTTCAACAAATAGCGTATTGTGGTCGGCAAAGGCAGTCCAATTTTGGTCAGATAAAGGCTCAGAAGCAACAATCACTTGAGTTGGGTGGTGTACATCATTACAAGACCAATAAAGAGTAGGGGCTTCCATGCGGTAGGCATAGCGACTCGCCGCCAGAGATTGACCATCACTGACAATGACATTGGCACTAAAACGGGTATCGTATTTTTTAGCCAAGTCTGTCAACTTTTGGAGTGTGGCACGTAAGGCAGACAACAGAGTACTGTCTGGAGACGACTGCCACATTTCCACCAGCAGGGCGAAGATGTGTTCCGAGTCAGTCATACCTTTAATGAGGCGGTATGTAGAATCAGAAAGACTCTCACGTATCGGTCTGTAAAGCGTTTGTGGAAAGTTTGCGATTTCACCATTATGCACAAACAACAGCTTGTCACTGCGGAATGGCTGACAGTTGCTAATATCGAGGGGTTCCCCCATTCCAGCCAGTCGGACATACCCCACAGCACAAGAAGATTGTACGTAATGGCTCAACTCTTTGAGATTTGAATCGTTCCACATCGGGATAGTGTTCCGATAAATAAATGATTTACCCGTATCATCGTACCAACCTACACCAACCCCATCTGCACAAACGACTCCTGAGTTTAATTCCAGAGCGTTGTAACTTTGGTTGTAGAGCGAATGCTCTTGCTTGTACAGTAACTCATCCAATCGGATGCTATTACCAAGGTAGCCAACTAATCTACACATCAGAAAAACAGCTATATTTTAGCTGGATATAGTTATCGACATAAGGTTTGCATATAAAATTTTAGCGTCCTAACTTTTTTCCGCTATCCTACACAAGGGAGATATGGGTAAAAAAGGATGAAGGATAAAGGATGAACGATGAAAAGTAGCCCACCTTAATAAAAGTAGGGTGGGCACTGCCCACCTAAAGAAGGATGAAGGATAAAGGATAAAGGATGAAAAATAGCACCTTCCAATCAAAGTAGGGTGGGCACTGCCCACCTAAAGAAGGATGAAGGATAAATGATAAAAAATGAAAAATAGCACCTTCTAATCAAAGTAGGGTGGGCACTGCCCACCATTAATCAGCTTTCTAAACTGTAGATTGCGCTGCAAGAACAGTTAATGTAGAGCTTACTTTTCACAGTTGCTTGAATTCTGAGGAATCAATTTTCTACTTACAGCCAAAATGAAAAACTGCAACCAATGGTTGCAGAAATTGGTTTGATACCATTTAGTAATTTTTTATACCGCAATACTTACCGAATTAACCAGAAGGATGGGGAATACTATGACCAAAGATAATTTGCTATCAAGAATTTCCATCGACCCGAATATTTGTTTTGGCAAACCTCATATTCGCGGACATCGCATCCCAGTTTCTCTGATTCTCGATCTCCTGGCTGGTGGCGAAACTATTGAAGCAATTCTTGAGGAATATCCGAGTATTGAGCAGAAGACGTGCTGGCTTGTATTGCCTATGGAGCAGAAATGTCACGGGATGTTTTTGTTGAAATTCCTTTAGGTACAACCAAGGAAGCAGATGTATAAAGTTAAAGCTGGACAAAGGGGTGTAAGCGAAGATAAAACCTTACATCATCATACTCATACTCTGTAAACTTGTGCTAAATACTCCGATAATCTAGAGCATCGGTGTAGAAATCATAAAAAATCCAATTTTTTGTAGAGACCAAGCATGGCTAGTCTCTACATTCACGAAAAATCAAGGATTACAGCAGAGAGAAAATGTATTTTTTGTTCCCATTTTGACTACTGTATTGGCGCTCTAGCAGATTAGTGCAGGCTAGGGTAGATAACTAACCATGATTAAGTGTAACTTTTTACACAATAATCCGCGTTCAGCACTACTACAAAGAGCTATTACTTATTTTTGCCGCGTTGCACTAGTGGAAAAGTTTCTTAACCATTCAGTTTTGACAACTATCAAAAGTCCATACAGATCAAGAGCTACTAACTGGACTGAAAGGGAAACAAGAGAGACATAATTACTTGAGGTTTTTATCCCTGATAGGGATTCACTTATCTTGCTCATAAGACAAGAAAGAGGGCGTCAACACTATTGAGTAGCTCGTGTTTCAATCCCTAATAGGGATTCATACTCACTGATTAGTTCCAGAGAGCTTGCCCTCTTAGAAATACTAGCAGAAAGAAAGGCAACCTTATATAATACTTTTGGGGTTACTAGTAATAATACCATAACTATTAGTAACTCGTAACCTAAAATAGGAAACTTTCAATGCTGAATCAGAAGACTGATTTAGAAGTAATCTGCCGTCAGGTATTAATGCTTCAACTCCAGATGCTTCAACTCCAGATAGTTGATTCAATCAAAGCAGAGCGGCGTCAGAATGTCATCCAGGACTATCGGCTCACAGACAATGACAACGGCATTAGTAATCTAGAGAAACAGAATGAAGAAATTTTGCGGACACTTGCAAAATTTGACAAGAAGTTGAGTATCTATGAAACCCAACTTCAAGAGTTTCAGGATTCAGTCCAACTTTTGGAGGCTGAAATTCCCTATCTCAGACACCTAGTATGTAGGAATGAGGAGCTACAAAATGAAAGAGATTTTTTTTACCCACCAGATTAAGATGCTGTTTACAGTTAATATGCTAAGCCCAGACATTTATTTTGAACTGGGTGATACTATCAAGCATCGGTATCAATCTCATATAACTGGTAGAGAGTGCGGAGCTTGCGCTTAAGGCGATCGCGCATACTATCAGGCGCGACAATCTCGCACTCATCCCAGTAACGAGCAATTTCCCTAATAAGCCAAAACTCGTTGGCGACGCGTCGCACGACTTGGCGCACATCTCCAATGAGTTTATCATCAACATCATCATCTTTGGGTTTATAGCTTTTTTTCATCCAACCTCGAAAGTGTAAGTACACTTTTAAATAATCTAGCTGTCCTCGCCAATTGCCGTTGATAGGTACAGCAGATTTGATGCCGTCGTAGGTTAAACAACGGTTGTGCCATAGTTCTGGTAGCTCAGGAATATCTTTTTCAACATCTTGTGTTTCTTCACACCAGACGAGAAGATAAAAGCGATTATCAAAAGAGCGAGGTTCTGCATGACGTATAGTATATTCCAGTTCTAGTCCTTGAGAATTACGATAGAGAATGTAGAAAGGCTGTTGCGTTTTCATCCATTCCTCAATCTGACGCCGCCATCCTTGAGTAGATTGGCTAATTTGTTTCATTAAGGATTGACGCAGGGGAGGTTCAAGATTACCTCGCTCTAGTAAAAGCGCAAGTACAGTTTGGGCTTCCCCAATACGACCCGCATCGTTTAAAACTTTTATAGCCTGTTGCAAAGCATTAACCTGGTTTGAGTTCAGGCGAAAGGGCTGTCCCACTTCAAGGGATTGTTCTGCGATCGCCACTATTAAGCCAGAAATACTTGGTTCTTTGCCCCATAGGATTTTGAGGCTGCGAGCAATTTCCTCCAACTTTTCCTTGGTTCCGGGTGGAATTGACAGTGTAATCGTGTCTTTTTTTCTAGGCATTCTCTACAAATGTACTTGCACTCGCAAAAATTTTGTGCGATAGTCGTAGATGTAATTATAAATCTAGTAGCGAGCAAGTGCGGCGAGATTATTGTTGAGGAAATCATTTCTCATTGCGGATGTACCTGACTTACAACTTTGCAGTCAGATCGCACATCATTAAGTGAACACTGAATAAAACTTTCATAGCAGTGAAACATCAGTGTAATTAACAGTCTCAATAACTTGCTTTGTAACATAGACTCAATTTTGAATTCCATTATCTTTGATATGCCTAAGCGCACTCGGCTTTTGAATGGTCCTCCGAAAACATTGGAAGAACGTTATTTTAGTGAAATTCGCCCCCTATTCTACGAACGATTGGGGACTCATCATCAGTATGGTGTTAGGAAAGGAACTACTCTTGCAGAACACTTAGATTCTGCTTGTCAGTTCATGTTGACCGTTAGCCGGATCGCTGAAGTTCCAGAAGACAAACGACCTGTGCTGTTAGCAGCAACTGCAGTTCACGATTTAAATAAATTAGACCCACAAGAACGCAAGGTGAAAACCTTGGCTAGAGACAGGAACTTTTTACAACAACAGTTTGAACTTGCAGGTGTACTGGGTTTCGTCTCAAATGAAGAAGATTTTGAGTTAGCCAGACGGCTGATTGAACGGCATTCCGGGCATAATGTCACCGATGGCGCGAGGTTTTTACCAGAAGATCCCAACATTGAACGTTGGGCGGCGATGATAACGGCTGCTGATTTATTTGATCTCGGAATTCCTGATGCAGAACGTTTTCGCAAAGTTCAAAATGAATTGACAGTTGCATTTGACCGTTCTAGCAACCTTTTCAGAGTAAGCTTGTCAGAGGACAGAGGTTATATTACTGCACTTTTACTAGGCGCGTGTGAAGAGGTTTTGAGAAAATACCGCTTGTTTCCTCTTGCTATTTTCCCTGATGGTGAACTTTTTGAGGGAGCAGCGATACCAGAGGTAGATTTAGCAACCGAAATAGCTGGTATTTGGCAAAGGAAGATTGACGAAGTTTTTGGAAATAATATTGAACGACTAGTCAGACCCACTAAAGATGGAATCAAAGTTGCTCAACAAGCGATTCAACAAAATATTGAAGAGGTATTGGTCAATGTAGAAGCACTTTTAGAAAAGAAAAAAGCGGGTTATAAAGCAGATAAAGTTGCAAAAGATATAACAAAGTGGGGTGATACTGCTGGTTCTGAAGCTATAAAGAAGGCATCTGAACTGGGGTTATTACCTGTAAGTGATGCAGAAGAGTTCGCAATATCTGAAGGATTGAAAGCTGCATACCTCAGCTATCGGGAAGTCGGATTAAACCCAAAAGAAGTTTGGGACAAAATTGCTCATCATGTAGGCATTTCTGAACAACAACGTCCAGTATTAGAAGCATTTAACGGACAATACGGACGACCTTTGTTTGCAGCAAAGGCAGTAGTCAAAGGTATCGAAGGTATTAAGGAGGCGTTACGAGAGTCTTTTCAACTGAGAAAAGAAAGTACACAAGCATCACAAGTAACAGGAATATCAGAAGAAATGGTTTCTGTTGTCAATCGAATGCTAAATTTACCTATTTCATCTAAATTTGATGGACTAAAGGAATTAGATGCTTATGTGGAAGCTAATCCCAGACAGAGGTGTTCTCTAGGTTTTACTTCCAATGATATTGACGAGCTGATTTCTGATGCTATGCCTCCCGGTACAAAGGTACAGGCTTTTTCTAACCGCTTGCCTGGTGGAATCAGTGCAGAACCAAAAAGACAAGCAGATTCAATTGCAGCATTAGCATACCAATTGATGACAGTTGGAGCAAACTTTCCTGCTATCAAAAAACAAGACCCGCTGTATTTACACTTTGCATTGCCTAAAGGTTCAAGCCCAGAACTGTTGAGATTTTGGCGGGAATACTTAGAAAGGCTTGCTGCTACTAATGCTGAAGGTGGCACTGTCACAGTTGATGAACTCCAACTTTATCGAGAAAATTCTCTAGACTTTAAACCTAACAAAGTTGTCGGGTTTGCTTTTCCTAAACGTCGAGACTTTGTTCATACAACAGTTATTCTTCCGTTGGTTTGGGGTGATGCAAATGCTTCTTTAGCTTTACTCAAATCCCTACGTTTGGCTTTAGAGATGTCTTTATCCTCAGAGTTTGGATTTCCTTTCTCTCTCGGTGGAAATTTGGAAGTAGAAATATCGCATGATAGTGCTGAAAGTAGGATTTTTGGACGGGTGGAAGGAATACCAGCAGCGCTTACCCCTCTTTTAAGAAATGGACATTATTGTCGATGTAAGGATGAAGAATCGCAAAAAAACACAGATATTATCAGCGCTGAAAGAATTCTCGAAAGCCTGCAATGCATAGGAAAACTCGCCATATCTGTTGCCAATATTCAGAAAGTAGATGATTGCCTGTATGATTTAGCCCGTGCTTGTGCAAGACCAATTGAACTTTATTACGTACTTTTACGATGGGCTTTGCGAGAGCAAGATGAACCAAATTTAAGTGTAATTTGGAACCGAATTCGGGAACCATTAAATACTCTATTGGAGAACCTTATGCCTGATGAAAACTCACTATTAACCCAATATCTTAAAGAAGCGGCTCAAGTGGCTGCTGAAGGGAAAATTTGGGGAAGTTCGTTTAAGCGAACTGCACAAGCTGAACCTTTTACAGCCTTTATCTCAGCTATTCGCTCTCAAAAGCCTCATTTGGGTTTAGATATTATTTTTGCTGCTTTAATTCAACAGTATCATACTCGCTTAGATCGCATTCGCGAATATGGGGTAGGTCAAACTAAGTATGAGCAAATCAAACGTTATTACGAAGCCACAATTTCATCAAATTTCTTTTCAATCTCGGCTTTGCTCATTCCCAAAACCGAACCATTGAGGTAAATATTCTCTCGCCCTGTGAGTTCTGGGTGAAATCCTGTCCCTACTTCCAGTAAACTTGCTACCCGCCCTTGAATGGTGATGCTTCCTTTGGTTGGTTCTGTAATTCTGCTTAAAACTTTTAAGAGTGTTGATTTCCCCGCCCCATTGCGTCCGATAACTCCAATGGCTTCACCTTGTGAAATCTCAAAACCAACATCTCTCAATGCCCAAAACTCTTCACGATGTGGATAGGATGCTTTTTTTTGAGATGGTTTGAGCAATCCCTTAGTGAGAGATTTGGCTCCAGTCGCGATCGCATCACGTAGAGATTTGTAGCGATAGCGACCGGAATTTCCCTCCTGGTGACTGATGATATATTTTTTCCCTAGATTTTTGACACTAATGACTGTATCAGACATCCGCTTTACTCCTTATTAAATGACGTCAGCAAACGTCCGCTCCATCTTGCGGAAGTACCAAATTCCAGTAACCAGTAAAAGGGCAACCAACCCTACAGATAAGGCGAACCCAGGCAAGTACAGTGTCGTATCTCCACCTAAAATCGCCCAACGAAAGCCATCGATCGCACTCACCATTGGGTTTAAAGAATACAGTAATCGCCATTGTTGTGGAACAATGCTGCTACTAAAGCCCACTGGCGATATGTACAGTCCAAACTGGACAATAAACGGTACAATGTAACGGAAATCTCGGTATTCAACATTCAGTGCTGCTAACCACAGCCCTGCTCCAATTGCCGCTGCAAATGCGATTAAGATAAACAACGGTAGCGTTAAAATTCGCCAATCTGGTACAAAGTTGTACCACGCCATGAGCCCAAGTAGAATCATGCCAGAAACCATAAAGTCTACAAAGCTAACTATGACCGCGCTAATAGGCACAATCAGACGTGGAAAATAGACTTTAGAGATGAGGTTGGCGTTGCTAATCAGACTGTTACTGCACTCACCTAAAGCATTGGCAAAAAACTGCCAGGGCAACATGGCAGAAAAAACCAGAATAGGATACGGTACACCTTCAGAGGGTAATTTTGCTAAATTTCCAAACACGAAAGTAAAGACGACCATCGTCAAAAAAGGTCGAATGAGTGCCCAAGCAAGACCAATTGCGGTTTGCTTGTAGCGCACTAGAATATCGCGCCAAGCAAGAAAATAAAAAAGTTCTTGATAGCGCCACAGGTCTTGCCAATACTGGCGTTCCGTGCGTCCCGCCTCAATCACTAGTTTTTGTTTAGAGGCAATCTCTTGATTACGCATAAATTATTGTTGTCTTAATGGCTCAACTCATAAACTTATAATCTTTAATGTTCTTGTAACTAAAAAAACGTGCTTGTCTGCGGGTAAACTCTCCTACTGAAGGGTTTCCCTCAGGAAAAATGACTCCTGTTGCTTGCTGCCAAAGTTCTGGCGGTGCTAGTGAAATTTCATAAGTACGGTTCTCGCCCTTGCGAACGTGATACCACTTTGTTTGTTCGCACTGCTGACACCAGAAAGCTTCTATCCATTCTCCATCTAGAGGGACTGCTGTCTGGTTTGCTACCAGTAGCAGGGCATTCCGCCGACTTATACCCCTCGCTTCTAATTGACTGGAGGAATCTGCGTATAGCTGATATTTCTGACTCATGCTATCCAGATAGCAACTATGGCTGGGGCAATAAATAGCTCGTCTTTTTGAACGTTTTCGATTTCGATCGCACCTTCTCTGCAATTTGACCTCCCATGGTAATAACAAAAAAGGAAGGTTACGTTGGATAGACTGAGATCAAAATGACCATCAAAGCCCAGCGCCTAAATTTACCAAATATTATTTAATTTCAAATCATTCAGTCATTGTTGTAGGGTTTTCTTTTTGAGATTTTTGAACTCCCAAAAATCAGGATTTTTATTTTTTGATTTTTGTTAGATTTGTCTGTGTTTTTGTTGGTTTTTCTGAATTTCATAACCCTCATTATACAAAAAACTTTTTTATACACTTAAGTATATTATTTAGTTATGATGAATTTTTCTTCTAAAAATTAAAAAGAAAGTATGAAGAAGATATAAATTGCCTCTTATGAGGTCAATTTCTGAAATTTTCTTGGTAATTTAGCCACTTCTTGCTTCAATAAATATTATCATTGCAAAGATTTGTTGAGCTTTTTATGTAAAGTTAGATAGAAAGCAAAAGGAAGCATAGCAGCCATTTTTATGAGTTAGTCAATAATAGAACATCAATACAGAAATTTTTAAAAATTTAGTTTTTTGTAAAGACGCGCCATGACGCGTCTCTACATCCATGAAATATCAAGGATTACAGCAGAGAGAAAATGTGTTTTGTGCTCCCCTGCTTGACTAGTGTACTGGTACTCTAGCTTTCTCTTGTTAGTTATACTTTTCTTGCTTTACGTCAAGAAAAGATGAATCAGTAGAAACGGTGAAGGGTGGATATTAATAATGTAAAGCCCTTATACAAAATTGATGCTTTGTAACTTTGCTTTTAATGTACAACCTTCTCCAAAACCTTTAAGTATTGCTGAGAGATGATTTGAGCAGTGAAGTGGGATTGCATATACTTACGACCAGCCATGCCCATACGCTTTGCTAGTTGGCGATCGCTATTGAGCAAGGAAATAAATTGAGCCAGTCCTTGACTATCTCCATTTTCAAAGACACTGCCACAGTTAGCATCTGCAATCATTTGCCACAAATAGGAGTACTTTGAGCAAATCACTGCTATCGGTCGTCCAGTTGCTAAAGCCGGATATAACTTGCTAGGAGCCACTAAGCTTTCCATACCCGCGTCCACACTGACCAAGGATAAATCGCAAGCTGTTAAAGAGTAAGGCAGTACTTCTTTGTCTTGATAGGGTAAAAACACTATATTATCCAGCTCTAAACGATGTGACTCTTTTTGTAATTCCTCACCTTTTGCACCCCCGCCTATAAACACAAACTGAATAGGCTCATCTTTTAAGAGTTTTGCTGCTTCTAAAATAGTCTCCATGTCATGACAGCGTCCCATATTTCCTGAGTAGAGAACGGTAAACTTCTCAACTAGGTTATGCTTCCAGGCAAACCAGTTTTGCTGCTTCGCAATGGGCACAATCAAGTCCGGATCGCCCCAACTGTGAATAACGAAAACTTTATCTGCTACCTGCGGGCAGTGAGACACTATCCGCATTTTCATAGCAGGGCTTAACACTATAATAGCTTTGGACTTTAGCCAAATCTTTTTGTTAATCCTTCGCCAAATCGCTGCTAACCAGTGCTCCTTGGAGAGCACTCCCAAGGAAATGGCAATATCTGGGTAAAGGTCATAGAGGATGCAGACATAGGGAAGTTGAAACAGGGTATCTGCTAAATATCCCAGAATAGGCAAGAATGGAGGCGCTGTTGTCAGCAACAAAACATTACAACGACGACTTGTTTTAAACAAATGGAGTATTGCTCGCAAGGTGAATAAAACTCCACCCAGCGCCTTACCACGAATTCTCCCCAACCAAAGTTGAGCAGAACGCGATCGCTGAATCAGGATGTGTCCGAATTTTTCCAGCGCTGGAGCAGAAGAGGTTTTAAAAGCATATCCGGGTTGGCTTGTAAAAACCTCAATTTCTACGCCTTGCTGTCCTAAATGTCTCACGAGTTCCTCAATTAATTGTCCGGTAGCTGCATAGTCTGGTGGAAAGAACTGTGTAATGACAGACAATCTAATGCTCTGTTTGGTCTTAATAGGTTCTGTATTTTTACCTCCTAGAGTCGAACTTGATTGCAACAATTTTTCACTAATCCGGTTTCTGGGTGTCATCGAATCCGTCCTTGAGCAAAGTTTTTCAGGTATCAATTGGTAAAGATATACCTCGATTGCTTAATGCCTTCGATAAGTTCTTGGAGAGTGGATTTCACTAAGCACATAAAAACAGCTTGCGTTTCACAGGCACTGCCGCAAGTGTCCCAAATGAATCAAACTACTTCCACAAGCGCAGTCTTGTAGAAGTAGCTTTACACAATTGTCAAAAAGATGATAATATTTCTACAAACGACGCACTACTTTACGTCTTGGCAATGCTAGCCCTAGTGTTAGGTCAACTCCCCTGCAAAGTTAGTTCATCCTACTTCTTGCGTGAGGGGGAAGATTGATATAAATTTGCTTTGCGATCGCTGTGAAAAATCATGTATCAAGCTATCTGGCAGTCATAAGTAACTTGTAATTTCTGCTTCTAGCATCCTACAGATACACTTTCTCCGCGATCCGGTTTTCCTCACTGTTCTATAAACAACAACGAAAGCTCCGTTGGATAGACTGAGATCGCAATGACCATCAAAGCCAAAATCCTAGATTAACAAAAAATTATTCTATTTTTATTGGTTTACAGGCTTAAGAACTTATTCGGTTTGTATTGTTAGTCATTTGACGACCCTTGCCAAAGTCGCCTCTTAACAGAACCAGTATTCAGTTCATAAACTTAATCTTTCTATTGATTTTCCATTTTTGTCTTGCTGGCTGTTTTCCTTTAGGAATTAAATCTTAACTATGAGTTTTACCTTCAATACAAGATATACAACATTTTTCAATCCCCTCATAGATAGATTTTGTATTTTTTTGATGAATTTTTTTTTTACAGAGAAATTTTGACAACAGACCACAATGGAGACTGTACTTATCAACCATATTGCATCTGCTACATGGGTTTCACCCACCTACTTGTCGATCTCTCAAGAGCTTGCGATTCACAAATGGTGTCGCAAGTTCTTCTACGATACAAACAATTTAATCATAGGGTTGTGCTTGTGAAAGCGAAGATATGTGGTTGTATAAGATAGCTGCATTTACGGATAGTTTTTTATAGCCTAGCTTAACCAGCACACTGGCTACTCACTTCCACAGCTTTGTATTAGCAAACAGTCTAATTTTCCCCCTAGTAGCGATCCAAGGGGGAAATGGAGGTAGATGATATCCATTTTTTCTTACATATATTTATTCACAAAGTTTTTTAATTCTGTCCTCTTGAAATACTTTTTCAACCGAAACCAGACAGTTCAAACTATATATTGAGGTTATCGGTCGCGTACTTAGCTTGTTGTAAGTACTATCTATGATGATATAAACACATCGCTCGCTTGATTACTCCATGACATATTCACAATTTACCATGCTTCAATTTTACTTATACATACAATAGTATCAAAATAACTTATGTACATCTACTTACGTAGTTTCCTGCTTTTCTGACGTAAAATTTTCAAAACACTACAGTACATAAGTACAATTACTGGACTAAAATCTTTTGATTGTAAAGACGATATGTACTACTAACTGAATAGTTTAAGCCTTGATGAAGAGACTATAAGACGTTAAAACACAGTATCGCTTATAGCTGGATGCGAGCGCGACTGGATTGATTAAATTTACTTATACTTTTTTGGTTTTTTCGATTTTGTTACCTAAATATAAGGAATAAACTATGCATTTGTTCTCACCCCTAAGGCAGAGAACGGCAAAAACAGCGCTTATTAGCTTGATTTTAAATCAATATTAAACTGTTTAAGTGCTCTCGAAAAAAGTGGCAAAACCTGGTGCCAGAAAGCACGACCTGTTGAAGCTCCGTAAACGAGCCAAAGTGAGTTTGTTTTGGTACTCAGACATTTACCGTTATCACTAGACAAGACTGCTACTACAAAGTAGAACATAAATTTTTACCGAAGCTTGAGTATTTATCTAGAAACTGTATAGTTTAGTCTGATAAGATTAGGTTATTATTTTTGGTCGCTTCAAAGCTGCCATAATCGAAGGTCACTGCGATCGGATGACAAATTTGCAGCAGTTCCGACTCAGTTGCCGTTACACCGATTGTTTCTGTTGTTATATAAATCCTGCTTGTGTTTTTTTGGTATTGATAATAAATCATGGAGAAACATTCTTCTCAATCCCCTAGTTCTGAGCAGAATAAGAACTTTGTCCCTTCAGTTGTTCACCCCCAAGATTTTCCGTGGTCTCAAGGACAAGGAGATGATTGGAATCTAGGTGAACTTTTAGGTACTGTACGGCGAAGGGGGCTAGTGATTGCAGCGATAGCCACAGTTGTCATGGGTGCTAATGTCTATTCAACCCTGAAACAGAAACCAGTTTATGAAGGGAATTTTCGGCTGTTAGTAGAACCTCTCAATCAAGAGAGCCCATTGCTAACTCTTACCTCGGACAAACAAGGCTCCAGTCCAGCTCAGCCCGGTTTAGATTACGAGAGCCAAATACAGGTTCTTAAGAGCCCAGAGTTGATGAGAGCCATTGCAAAGCTCTTGGCTGGCTCGTATCCAAACATTAACGATAGTTCGCTTGCCAATTCTCTAACTATCACTCGCTTAGGTGAAACCAAGATTCTAGAAGTTCGCTATCAGAGTAACGATCCGAAAGAGATTAAAGTAGTTCTGGATCGGGTTGCTGAAGCTTACTTAAAGTACAGCCTTGAAGAAAGGCAGACAAGCTTGCGTCAGGGACTTCAGTTTGTGGAAAATCAACTGAAGTCTATGCAGTTGCGAGTCGATCGGCTGCAAAAAGACCAACAAATTTTTCGGCAAAAGTATAAGTTAACCGACCCAGACGTCCAGTCAGCGCAAATAAACAGTCAAGCGAATTCTCTGTCTCAACAAAGACTGGCAGTCGATCAGCAACTGGCAACAGCTCGCGCCAGATTGACCAGTCTACAGAAACAAGAGGGAGAGCTAGTAGCACTGAAAGAAGCAACAGGTTATCAGCAGCTGATGGGTCAGGTGCGTCAGTTGGATACTCAAATAGCCACTGAATTAACTCGTTTTCAAGAAGACAGCCCTCCTATTCAAGCGTTGAAAGAGAAACGTGAAAAACTGTTACCCTTGCTCAAGCAAGAAGCAGCGCGTTTTTTAAATGTAGAAATGGCTAAGCTAGCTACTGATGTCCAAAGTTTAGAGGTTCAAAGCAAAGAACTTGCAAAAGCGGAACAAAAAATCGAACAACAACGCAGGCAGCTACCAGTATTGGCACGAAGCTATACTGAATCACAACGGAAATTGGAGATTGCAACAGAAAGCTTGAATCGTTTTCTCAGTACCCGTGAAAGTCTCCAAATTCAGGTAGCCCAGACAGAACTTCCTTGGCAGTTAATTCAAGCACCGATTCAACCAACAGCACCCGTATCTCCTGACATCCGTCGTAATTTAACAACGAGCTTTATCCTCAGTTTGGTGTTAGGTATTGGCGCTGCAGTATTGATAGAGAAACTAGACAATACTTACCAAAGCCTTGACGCCCTCAAGAAGAAGGTCAAAGAACCGTTATTAGGAGCTATTCCTTTTGAAAAACAGCTTCAAAATAGTTTACCTCGGACTTATAAGCCTAAAATTCCCATTAAGGCAGTCCCAGATGCTTTTTCCAAGCACATTTTTGGGTTAGCTGCAATAGCAGAACAAGGCTCTAGCAACTATTCCCCCAAATTTTTGGAAGCTTTGCGGGTACTGTATACCAATATCCAACTGCTAAGTTCCGACCGCCCTATCCGTTCCTTAGTAGTGAGTTCAGCGATGCTTGGAGACGGTAAGTCTACGGTGGCATTTCATTTGGCTCAAATAGCAACAGCAATGGGGCATCGAGTGCTACTTGTGGATGCCGATCTCAGGCAACCCGTGATTCACACCCTATCAGATTTAAATAACCAATGGGGATTAAGTAATTTAATTTCGACAAACTTGCCACTAACAGAGGTTATTCGGCAACCCCCTTTTATCAACCAATTATCTGTACTTACGGCTGGACCCATACCACCTGACCCAACAAAATTGCTTTCCTCAGAAAAGATGAAGCGATTGATGGAGAGTTTTCATAACACCTTTGACTTGGTAATTTATGACACCCCTCCCTTGCTGGGGCTTGCGGATGCTAGCCTGCTGGCACTCCACACTGATGGTATTTTACTGGTAACAAGAATACATAAAACAAGGTGTACGGTTTTGAAGCAAGCTTTGGATAATCTCAAACAATCTCCCATGAATGTCTTAGGTATTGTTGCCAACGGTCAAACGACTAAGTTTGATGTTTATTAACACTAGGGCAAACGCCAGCGATTGGCAATCAGCCATTGATATCAGCAGACAGCTGAGATTAATGGTTGATTGCCTGTGCTCTTAATTTGCGGTACGTAAAACTTTAAGCTATATTAAGCACTTTGCGGAGCAAAGCTTGGTCTTCTAATTTGGCTTTGAGACGACCATTTTCCAAATCACGAATCCAACTTTGGCTTTTACCTGCCAATTTCGCTAATTCCCTCTGGGAAAGGTTCAAATTTTTTCTGGCTTGCAGGATTTGTTCACCTAGCAAATACCCTGCTGTGCTTTTTGACTTTTTTTTGTTCTTAAGATTTCGTTGCTTTTTATCTGGTTCTGTTGTTTGCTGTTCCCACTCTTGGGGTAGCTCAAATGATAAAATTCGGGCATTCATAAGCATATTCCACTTACCACGGGGACCAGAGTCTGTTAAACGCGTTTTCCCACCTGCATCATGAATCCAAAAATCTAATGCTTCGTCTGGGTCTTCCGGGAGATTGACTAATTTTGCCCATAACGGCTGAATCTCTGGTGGATAGGTCACTGGGTCAAATATGGGTTTTATGCCATAATGGTTAAGGACTTCCAAATCATTTTCAAAAGTCCGCAGCAACCGCTTGCGTTCCTCTCTCTGCCTGCAAGCAACAGAGGTTTTTTCTTCGCCATATGCTACACGCAGTAGGGTAGGAACTGTGATGCGTTGTTCTTTACCCATTTTGGTTTTAAACAACAGCCATAGCATCAGTCTTGCTGTACCTTCATGTTGCTGCCAGATACTCATAACTGTTGTTAACAGGGATTTGGGCAAACTGCCATATTGATAAAATGCAGTTCTTTCCTTACATCCTTGTTTATTGAGGAAATACTGTGCCCATATACCTGCTCTCACTTTAAAGGTTAACCCAGTCAGGTATTTGCACCCAATATCATCTTCTTGAAAGTGATGCTGAATTTCCATCAAATCCCACAAACGAACTCCCTCTACAGAAAATCCCTTGATATAACCCTGTTGGGGCCAGTTAATAGAAACAATCAGAGAGCAAGTCTGCTGCACCAAGTTTTTTATCAAACTCAACTTGGCTGTTTTGCTCAAGTCTTTACGCTTCTCGAGCCCCAAATATTTCTCAATTTGGCGATCGTCAATCGTAAATTCTTGCTCCCAAGGTTTATCCAATGCTGTTGCATGAGCAGCAAAAATCAGATGGATACAAGCAGCTCTAATATCAAACTTCTCGACTGCCCCTAGCTCTGTGACAAGTTCGCCTCCATTATGGAAATCGGAAATATGAAATGCTATTTCCCCCTTCCCTTGATTAACTTGTCGGCGGTAACACACCTTCTGTGATTCATCAATGACCCAAGGTAACCACATTCTTTGGGAAAGAACATTACAAGCTTCCCAAATGACAATTGATGAAGCAAAGGGGTTGCTCTTACCGTTAGCAAATAGATCGGGGCTTGTTGCCTCTCTTAAGTCAACCTTACACCGCCCTCTTTTTGGCTGCATGGGAATTGGAGACTGAATTGGGCAAACTATTACACACTGAGGTTCGGGGTAATAACCTTCACAGTTGTTACAAAGACAAGGATCTATCCAGTATTCATCATTCTCGAGTTTGATAGCACCAGTAGGACATTGGGGACGGCAATTGTCACATCCAACGCAACTGTTGTTAGGAATCGTATAAGGCATAAGGCTTCTTCCCACTCTAATCGTTGAGATGTTTGGCTCAAGTCTCCCCTGGATGTGTCTTCTTTCTTAACTCCCCATCACCACTTTATTTTCTGGTAAAAATTTAATTTTTACCGTACTTATTACCCACATCTTTATTGGGACTGTGCATCCAATTGGAGGCTATTTAAGGATTGTCACCCGAGCCTATTTTTTAGGGTTCCTTACTCTATAACATTTCATAAATGTTTTTATAATTGTGTTCGTAATGAGCTAAAAGTGTTTTTATAAATTACGTTTATGAAGTAATTCAATAACACTTTTTTGTATTTATATATTTACTTTTGCGAGTGTTAATCCAGAACAAGTTAATAATAACCCAATTCTTTTCTCCCAAATTATTAATAACATTAATATTTTCCAATAGTTAGCCTTGTCTTATTTTATTGACATTTTACCTTTCAAAGAAATGAGGTGTATCAATGACAGTTACCCAAAAACATAAAGCAGAAAATATTTTGTATATGTCAGTACTTTTTGCTGTTAAGTAGGTTGTCACAAATAAAGTTAACAAGTTAGAGACGTTCTTTGTCATTTGTCATTGGTATGGGTTGCGATCGCTTTTACATTTTTTAACTTATGTAGTTTGATTCTCAACCACCTACTTATATCAAGTCTTACCCCTCGTCACCTCCACTTTCTAAGGAGAGGTGACGAGGGGTAAATTCAACTTGTACACTGCCACAGTAGCTTGACTAACGGGAGGTACTGCAGGCGGTGGGGTTCTTTCTGTGCATCTTCATATGGAAACGGTATTTTTAATAGTTTCTTGCCAAAAAATCTCAATAAATAAGTCAGCAAAAAGTCAAGTTCATAAGTTCACGCTTTCGGTGGGATTTAGCCCCACCAACAAGTATTGGTAGTTTTCTAGAGGAAAGGAAATCAGGCTGATTTCTTAATATTGATTTATGTAAATTGGTTAACCGATAAACCTAATTTGTTTTGATTGTGCGGCAAGGATTCAAATTTTAGTAGAAATAAGTTGCATTTAAAATATACAAACAAAATTCTCTTAATATTTTGTAAGTTATCAAACTTTAATGAAATAGAAGATTGTTGGGAGAAGTTAAGAACATCAAAAACAGCTTATGTTAGGATGAGCGTAAGAGTAACATTTGTAGACAAACTGGCAAAAGGTAGATTCATGGCAACACTAACAGGATTGACATTTGGTGGTAAAACTTGGACACCTCAATTTGTTCAAGAAATTGACAAAGACAAATGTATTGGTTGTGGTAGATGCTTTAAAATCTGCGGGCATAATGTACTGCTTTTAAAAGCAATGAATGAAGAAGGCGAATTTGTTGAGGATGAGGATGATGATGAAATTGAAAAGAAAGTCATGACAGTTGCTAACCAAGACAACTGTATTGGTTGCGGTGCTTGTGCAAAAATTTGCCCCAAAAATTGCTACACCCATGCTACCTTAAATAACTGAGTTGCTGTTTAAGTCTATAGGGTCAAAAAGGATAAAAGGTAAAGAATTAAGGAGAAAATGCTTTTTCCTACACTTCATGCTTAATCCTTGACTTGGCATATCGCTTCACAAGCAAGGTTTTTAGAGGGGAACTTTGATATTTACAGGAACTCAGCAAAAAGTTCACAGTAAACAAAAACGTAAATCACGAATTGTTATCTATTAACACAATAAACCTTGCAGCCAAAGACCCTAATCAATTGTTAAGACTAAGGCGACTTCCTCTACTACTGGTTTATGCTGAAGAAGAAAGCTTGTACACCTTGGAGTAGAGAGATAGTTTTGAATTTTATGGAGGGGAAAGATTTTAAAACATTATAAACTTTTCCCATCCAATTTTCCTAGTATTGACACAGAAAACGAATTAAGCTAAAACCTTGGCTACTGCTCGTTGTTCAAGCAAAGTTACTGGTTTTTAGTATAGCAAAATACTAAATATATAGGGTTGCAGGAATGTTCGCCCTACTAACCAATAACTGCTAACGCATTAGCCTTGTACAAATGTGTTCATTGAGAGGAAAGAGAAAACTATTTTTATCCTTGGTGTGAAGCATCAAAAACCTAAGATGCAATGTACTGGGTACAAGCTGTTAGTCATGACAAGGCACAAGAAAAAACTGGACTTTGAGCTTGTTTGACTGATAGCTTATACAACTCAGACAAATACACCTTTAACTATTTTTTAAAGAGCAGGTATTTATGCAACAAATTCCTGTTGCACTATTAACCCTAGTTGCTGGAATGGTCATTACACTTTTCAGCATATGGGTAGGACAAAACCACGGTCTATTACCAGTACAGGCATCGCAACAAGCACCCCTGGTAGACGGTTTTTTTAACATTATGGTTTCCATTGCTACTGCTTTATTCATTGTAGTAGAAGGAACCATTGTGCTTTTTTTAGTGAAGTTTCGTCGCCGTCCGGGAGACGATACCGATGGAATACACGCAGAAGGAAACCTTCCCTTAGAAGTTTTTTGGACTGCTATTCCATCAATTATCGTTATCTGTTTGGGAATCTACAGTGTTGATGTTTATCAACAAATGGGAGGATTTTCCGCAGGAAGTCATTCCCCGTCTCATGTTTCCCAGACCTCAGGAAGCGCTATTGCCGCAACTCTGAGTGACCCATCACAAAGTGAGTTAAATACAGCAACGCCTTCCTCCACGACTCCAAAATATGGCTTTGGCTCAACTCCTAAAGAACAAGGTCACCCAGCAGATTTGGTTGTCAACGTTACAGGAATGCAGTTTGCTTGGCTGTTTGACTATCCCGAAAGTGGTTTGAGTGCAGGAGAATTACATATCCCTGTTGGAGCCGATGTACAGCTTAACATTTCTGCAACCGATGTCATCCACTCTTTTTGGGTTCCACAATTTCGCTTAAAGCAAGATGCTATTCCCGGTATACCCACTGAACTGAGATTTGTGGCTACCAAACCAGGTACATACCCCATCGTTTGTACTGAATTGTGTGGCGGCTATCACGGTTCTATGAGGGCACAGGTTGTTGTTCATAACTCCAAAGAAGAGTTTGAAAGCTGGCTGGCAGAAAACCTAGTTGCTCAAAAGCCAGAATCGAAAGAAGTTGTTGCAGTTAAGCCAGCTGAGTTATCAACATCGGAATTTCTCGCACCCTACGTGCGTGATATGGGAATTCGTCCCGCAACTCTCCAGTCATTGGTCATTGGTCATTAGTCATTGGTCATTGGTCATTAGTCATTGGTATTACAGAAAGAACAAAGGACAAATGACACTGAACAAATGACACTGAACAAATGACACTTGTACAAAGGACAAAATATGACCCAAGTAGGACTTCCACGCAACACTCCTCCTGAAGACAACCAAACTGGAATTCAGGTGGTTGAGCATCAGACCCATTCCTCCCATCCTAAGGCTTGGAAATGGTATCACTACTTTACTTTCAATACTGACCACAAGGTTATTGGTATTCAATACCTAGTGACGGCGTTTTTCTTTTATCTGATTGGTGGGCTGATGGCGGTTGCCATGCGTGCCGAGCTAGCAACACCAGATGCAGATTTGCTAGACCCAAATCTGTATAACGCTTTCATGACCAATCACGGGACGATCATGATCTTCTTGTGGATCGTACCCAGTGCAATCGGTGGATTTGGTAACTATCTAGTGCCGTTGATGATTGGTGCTAGAGAGATGGCTTTTCCCAAACTGAATGCGATCGCCTTTTGGTTAAACCCACCTGCAGGATTGCTGGTACTTGCCAGCTTCTTGTTTGGCGGTTCGCAATCTGGTTGGACAGCATACCCACCTTTGAGCTTAATTACTGCCAACGCCGCCCAAACCTTATGGATACTTGCCATTGTTTTGGTAGGAACCTCCTCAATTTTAGGGTCGCTGAACTTCGTCATCACCATTTGGAAGATGAAAGTTCCCAGCATGAGATGGGATCAACTGCCCTTATTCTGCTGGGCGATTATGGCAACCTCTGTATTGGCACTTGTGTCTACTCCAGTCTTAGCCTCCGGGTTGATACTGCTGTTGTTTGACCTTCACTTTGGTACATCTTTCTTTAAACCAGATGCAGGCGGTAACGTTATTATTTACCAACACCTGTTTTGGTTCTATTCCCACCCGGCAGTTTATCTGATGATTCTGCCTATCTTCGGCATTATGTCCGAAGTCATTCCAGTTCACGCCCGCAAGCCAATCTTTGGCTATAAAGCTATTGCTTATTCAAGTTTGGCAATTTGCGTTGTTGGTTTATTCGTCTGGGTACACCACATGTTCACTAGTGGTACACCCGGTTGGATGCGGATGTTCTTCACCATCTCTACCCTTTCATCATTTGGGCGTCGAACAGTACAAATTGTCTTTCCCGCAATCTTTCCACTAACTTTACCAGCGCCACTTTCGAGCCCTCGGGAATGCGGTAAAACATCGACTCCCCAATAAAAGCACCCCCGATAACTATTCCCAAAATGCCACCAGCCAGTTCATCCCCTTGCCAAGTTTCAAAGCTATACGCCCAACCTGCTTGGTAAAGTTGCCAGTAAATCTCTTCTAACTCCAGTGAAATCCATGTGGTTTCACGGTTAGCGCAGCCAGCGACAACAGCTTTAAAATCCCGGTTGACTGCAACACTGAAACGTTCTTGATTGAGGACACGCCTTAAGGACTTGGGGTAGCGAAATCTTTCATCTAAGGGCATGAGAGTGCGATCGCGACTTCTATACCATCCCAAGACATTATTCTCATCAGCCATGAGAAAATAGCCTTGAGCGTAGCTTTGAACAATAGTAGCGATATCATAATTCATAAAAATCAACAGCTTAAGAGCCGTCAGCAATCGCCAAAAAGCTGTTAGTCCATCAACTGTAGACTAAAAAAGCTAATTGCCGATCGCTCGTTTATGCTCATAGCTTAATAAAAACACCTGCTTAATATAAAGACTATGAATGAATCAATTCCACCTATCACTTTACCACCCGCTCAAAATCCCTTCCTAGAAGGAGAGTGGTTGCAGTTGCGCTTGCATCGGTGGTTGGATGAAGAATTTATCCCAGAAGCAGTCAATCAGAGTATTGCCTCACGAGCTGCCCAAATCTTTGTACGCCAGCGCATGGAAGGAGAAAACGACTTAGGTTCTCTGGTCATTGCCATCGTCACCGAAATGCAGGCGTTTGATTTTTCCAAAAGCTTCTATGGAGAGTTTGCGGTTGCTAACGCCGTCAGCGATTTACTCTTAGAAAGTCTGGGAATTGACAAGTGTTGCGGGCAATAAGCTTAGTCATTAGTCCGCAAGTCATTCGTCATCTGTCCTGTGACCAATGACTAATGACTAATGACTAATGACTACCAGCTAGACTTAACCACTCCGGGCAAAAGACCTTCGTGTGCCCATTCCCGAAGGACGTTCCGAGATAGACCAAAGTCACGGTAAACACCTCTAGGACGACCGGTTAACCAGCAGCGGTTGCGGCGACGGGTAGGTGCGCTGTTGCGGGGGAGTTGTTGAATTTCGCGATGAATTTCCAACTTATCCAGAGGAGACTCTGCTGCTTTGAATTCTTCCAGCAACGCTTCTCGCTTAGCAGCGTATTTTTCAATCAGTTTAGCGCGTTTCTTTTCGCGCTCAATCATGCTCTTTTTTGCCATATTATCCGTAGTTTACTTTTTTGACAGCATTCTCCATTTTATATAATTGCACGCTTTGTGACCAAATTAGTAGGGTGGTCATTACCCAACTTACAACTCAAGATTTTCCTCCACCTTTGGCTTCACCGTTTCTCTTGGTACGTGAAAAGCAGAGGGGCAGAGGTCAGAGAGTTCACAAGCGTCACAAGCGGGCGATCGCGCTTTACAAATAGCACGACCGTGATATATTAACCGAATTGACCAATTTTCCCAATCTGGTTGAGGAACCAAGCGCATCAAATCGCGTTCAATACGGATGGGGTCTGAATGTTCGGTTAAACCCAGACGTTGGCACAAACGCTTCACATGAGTATCAACTGTTACCCCGACATTAATGCCATAGGCATGAGCGAGGACGACATTTGCAGTTTTCCGCGCTACACCAGGAAGCTTGAGTAACTCCTCCATCAGCTTTGGCACCTGGGAACCAAATTCGGTAACAATCATTTGACAGGCTGATTTGATATTCTTCGCCTTATTGCGATAGAACCCAGTGGAATGGACTAAGGTTTCCAACTCTGACAAGTCAGCACTCGCTAAACTCGCTGCATCTGGAAACCGACTAAATAATGCTGGTGTCACTTGATTCACACGCTCATCAGTACATTGAGCGGAAAGAATTGTTGCTACAAGCAGTTGCACTGGGCTTGAGTAGTTTAAAGAACAAGTGGCATCTGGGTAGAGGCGCTTCAGGCGGACTAGAATTTCTAATGCCCGTTGCTTCTTAGATGACCGTTTGCGGGTACTAATCACTGGAATAACTTTTGCACCCACTCCAATTGGGTAGTTTCTTTAAGAATGAGAAAAATGCCTAATCCCAAAAGTATCACCAAACCAGTTTGCATAACACCTTCTTGAATGCGATTGGGTAAAGGCTTACCCCGCAAACCTTCAATCAGCAGAAAAGCGAGTTGTCCCCCATCTAAAGCTGGTAGGGGCAATATATTAATGATAGCTAGGTTGATACTGATGAGAGCAGCGAAGAAAAACAGACTGCCTGTATCATTTTGAGCAATGTTAGCACCTATCTCCACAATCTTCACTGGCCCTGCTACTTGATTTGCTGTTTCTTGAAAATTGGTGATAAGTTGGACAAAGCCCTGGAACGTCATTGTGACAATCCGCTGAAATTCTGCAGCCCCAATGCTAAAAGCTTGCACTGGATTCCTCACGGGACGGCGCTCAACTTTGCCATTAGGAGCAAGTTCTACGCCAATACTGCCATCACCACTTGAATTGGCTTTAGGAACAACACTCAAAGACAATCTTTTGTCACCGCGAGCAATTTCTAATTGAATTGGCTGACCTGGGTGAGTTTTAATAATATTCCTTAAAGCTTCTATCTCTTGCAGTGATGTACCAAATTCTCTGTTATCGGCTGCTACTATGACATCTTTTGGCTTAATTCCGGCTTCTGCTGCCACAGAACTCACACTTGGTGCCAGCTGTTGAATTAACACTCCAGGTTGAGTTGCTTGTGCTGTACCGATAACACAGACTTGTGTCACAAGAAGCAGGTAAGCAAATAATAAGTTTGCTATGACTCCTGCACTGATAACAATTGCCCTATCTAAAACTGGACGGTTCCGCAAAAGATTTGGGTCATTAGGTGGAATCGTGCTATCCGGATCGTCGTCAGGAAAACCGACAAAACCACCCAATGGAATGGCACGGATAGCATATTCAGTCTCCTCTCCTTGGTACTTCCAAATAATTGGACCAAAGCCCAAAGAGAAACGGTTGACGTAAATACCTTGAGACCTTGCTGCAATAAAATGCCCAGCCTCGTGTACCAAAATCAAAACAGCTAAGACTGATATCGCTGCTAAACCCGCAAAAAATGACATAAGAATGAGTGAACTGATTCAGCTATATTTCTTTCCATTGTAGAGGTTAGTCGTTAGTGGTTAGTCGTTAGTGGTTAGTCGTTAGTGGTTTTCTACTAATGACTAACTACCAACCACTAACCTCAATCACAAAATCTCACGTCTCAAGTAAGGTTGTAGCGCTTCTGGTATCCGTACTGTTCCATCTTCTTGTTGGTAGTTTTCCAAAATCGCTGCCATTGTCCGTCCTACTGCCAATCCCGAACCATTGAGGGTATGAACGAATTGAGTTCCCTTTTTACCGCTTTCTTTAAAGCGAATATCAGCCCGTCGTGCTTGGTAATCCATGATGTTTGAACAACTCGAAATTTCCCGGTACTTTCCGGAAGAGGGAAGCCAAACCTCTAAGTCATAGGTTTTAGCAGAGTGGAAACCTAAATCTCCAGTACACAAGGATAAAACTCGGTATGGCAATTGCAACGCCTGTAAAATTGCTTCTGCATTGCCCACCATTTTTTCCAGTTCCTCACTAGAAGTGTCAGGATGGACAAATTTCACCAGTTCAACTTTATTAAATTGATGCAGTCGAATTAATCCCCGCATATCGCGCCCGTAGCTACCTGCTTCTCGACGAAAACAGGGAGTATAAGCACAGTGGTATATGGGTAATTGTTCCGCATTGATAATCTCACCACGATAAAGATTGGTGACAGGGACTTCCGCTGTTGGAACAAGCCACAAATCATCAGCAGGACAATTAAAGCTTTCTTCAGCAAACTTAGGCAGTTGCCCTGTAGCTGTCATGGATTCGCTATTCACCAAAATCGGAGGTAGGATTTCCACATAAGAGGCTGCTATTTGGCGGTCGAGCATAAATTGAATTAATGCTCTCTCCAATGCTGCACCAGCCCCTATTAAAGTGATAAAGCGACTTTGTGCCACTTTTACAGCTCGCTCAACGTTAAGGATTCCTAACTTTTCGCCAATTTCCCAATGGGGAAGAATGTTTGGGTTCTGTGGAAGGTATTCATCACCCCAACGGCGCACCTCTACGTTTTCTTCCTCACTCTTACCAACGGGTGTGGTGTCGCTTGGCAAGTTGGGAAGTGCAAGTAGATATTCTTTGATTTTGGCTGACAAGTCTTTTTCTTGAGGTTCTAGTGTCCCAATTTCAGCTTTGATGGAACTCCCTTCCTCTCGCAATGCTTTGACTTCCGATCCATTGGGGTCGCAACCAGCTTTTATCTTGCCAGGAATAAGTTTAGCAATTTCGTTACTGCGTGCTTGGAGTTGATTTCGCTTAGCTTCCAAGTCGCGTTGTTGTTGATCTAACTCAAGCAGCGGCTGAAGGTCATAGTTGCCACCGCGAGTATTCAACCTTTCCTGAACTAATTGTGGATTTTCCCGTATTTGCCTGATGTCTAGCACAGATTTGTCTCAAGTTTTAATAGTCATTTGTTATTTGTCATTTGTCATTTGTCATTTGTCAATGGGCATTGGTCATTGGGCAATTGGGCATTTTCCCCCTTATCCGTTCTCACTTCCCTACGGCTGAGGTTTGGAGATGCGATTGAGCAACCAAATTGAGGCAACAAGCCCTGCAAAATGCGCTGTCACTGTATTAGTGTTTGCTTGTACGACAAAAATATCTAGGGGTTGGATAATCCGGTTTGGGTCGATTTGCGTGTAAACACCTACACCACCCAATTGCGGCAACGTTAGTGATTTGACGATTAAAGTGCCTGCGATCGCCTGCGCCCCTAGAAGAGTCAACAGCATTCCTACAAGATGCACCACCAAAGCCAACTGCAAGATTTGAACGGTTTCAATTTTCCGAGGGCGGTTGCTAGGGTTAGAAGAATCCAGTTGCCTGCCAATTCTAGTGTAACGGAAAGCCAAATAAATTCCGACACCTAGGGCTATCAGTCCTGCAATTGCAAAAAAGGCACCAAACCCAGTTCCTGGATTATTGCTGTTGTTGCCACCTCGGCTAAAAACCACCGCACTTAGCAAAATCCCCCCAGAAACCACGCCTAGTACTAACTGGGTCCAAAAGCTAATCCAACCTGTTAGGCGAAACGCAGATGCGATCGCCCGGAGTCCAGAGGAATCTGACATACTCACATCACCAATATCTCGGGCGCTTGTTCAATTTATCACGAAGTTTCCCATCCTTGAAGCGCAAGGATTTTCATGAAACGATAATTTTTATCACATTGACTTGTTTATGCAAAAGCTTGGCTGGCACCCAAAGACTTTACACCTTTCCGAAGAAAAACTCTCCAATTCCCACCTTTGGGGTGCAACCAAAGGGAGAGATAATGTTATTTTCTCATTATCCTATGTTACAGTAAAAAATAATATTTCACAAAATTCAAGGTACTGAATTTCTCTTTTAGACGGCAAGTAGGTGCATGGTCTGTCTTGAACAGAACCACGACAGCCTTAATTGTAAATTCAGAACTCAGGCGGCATAGTTAGGCGGAAAACTTGCTATGGAACAGACCCAGTAACTTCTGCGAAACCGGGTTTTTGAAGAATGTAGGCTCGCATATTACCTTGTGTACCCTCATAACTTTATCAAAGGACTACATAGAGACATTGGATACCAGAAAGTAACTTAAGTGTAACTACTGTCTGTGGAACTTTTTTACTGAAAACTACACCTAATCTTTAGCATTACCTTAGGATAATTACTGTCTAGCAAAGTTTTGATTAAGTTGTTTATAAAAACTCCATTTTCCCTTTAGAATTGCTTAGGCGGTATTTTATGCTTAAGCAGTT
Organism: Scytonema sp. NUACC21; assembly: GCF_054684315.1. Classification (NCBI taxonomy): domain Bacteria; kingdom Bacillati; phylum Cyanobacteriota; class Cyanophyceae; order Nostocales; family Scytonemataceae; genus Scytonema; species Scytonema sp. NUACC21. The sequence continues at coordinate 104,193 of NZ_BAAFZH010000085.1, forward strand.
TTTACGCCATCTGCATCACCTAAATTAAAGGCAGTAGTACCACTGCTGTCCAATAGCTCCTCAACACAACGCCAAAAGCTTGGGTAGGGGTGCAAAATTTTGCACCTCTAAAAATGGCGCATCCGTCCTACGACTTAAATGCGTAGGTATTTTGTAAATATGACTTTTGCCCTTTGGTATTACAGCCTAAGTAGCACTATATTCTTACGAATTTTCAGGGTAGCATCTCAAACTCTCTTATGGGATTAGAAGCTCGACCCTTAGGCATTTTTTAGCCATTTACTACCATGAAACTTGAGGATATATATAAGTTCTTTGAAAATCCTCCCCCAACTTACCTTTGCCAAGAATTGGCTATTTGTTACATCTTGTATGTCCTACTACAAGGAGAATCCTACGGCACAGAGTTGATCCAACGATTGGAAACCGAATATCCAACCTACAGGCTTTCTGATACTGTACTTTACAGTGCGATTAAGTTCCTCGAAGACCAGAAGGCAATTACTGGATATTGGAAGAAACTCGAAGGAAGAGGACGTCCGAGGAGAATGTATCAAGTTTCGCCTGAATGGCAATCCCTAGCGGAGGATTTAGCTCGTCTATGGCAAGAGTACATATACGGGAGAAGTGTTAGTAGTTAGAAGTTAGTGGTTAGTTGTTATGACTGCTAACCACCAACTTCTAACTAACTACCGCAATAGTTATGTTGACTTAAGCCCAGTTACTTGATAATGAATAAGTCCCCTCCAATCGAAGATTGACAATCAAGCTATGGATACTGCTATTCTGCCATCCACGTTGCTGCTGACCTTACTACTATCTGTCGGGTTATTTTTTTTCATTCGTGCCTCTATAAAAGACCGTACAGAAACAGCGCAACTGGTTTCAGAGCAAGATGAAAATACTTTAATGCCTTTATTAAGGGATTATTTTCAATCGCGGTCTTACCGAGTGGCAGCGGTAGACCCAGTACAAAACCAAGTGACTTTTGAAGGTTATGTTAAGCCTAGCTGGTTTTTAGCTATATTTTTAACTGTTCTAGCAACAGCTGGTATTCTCTGTCTATCACTAGTTCTATCTTTTCTATTCCCCAACCTCAACAAGGTTTTCCTTGGAGTAGTAATACTTTCACCTTTAAGTGGTGCTTTCTATTGGAAAAAAGCTGGAAAACTTGAGAAGGTTTCGTTGAAATTGGAAGAAACCAAAAGCGACGAAAACCTCCCAAGTAAATTGACCGTAACAGCTCACCGTGATGAACTCATTGAGCTTCAAAGGGCTTTAAGCCTAAAAAAGCAGTAAACCATCGCTCTACGCTAGTTACTATCTCTAGAGAATGAGATACAGACTTGTGACTTTCTTTAAAAAGAACTTGGAGAAGAGGTAAAACGTTCCTGATTCTACAGTTTCTCCCTGCATATTGTGGAGAGAAACTCTATTGCTCTGAATAGAGCTATCTATGGTTTGCTTGAAACAGGAACTTTTCTCCTCCTCTCTTATGTACTCTTGCACACAACATCAGCTCTTTGTACAAACACGTAGTTTGCTAGGAGTTGATTGTCAAAATTAGGCTTGCTCCTCACTGGCAAATAAACTGCTTCCTTAAAAAAACATGAAAATTACTGATATACCTAGCATTTTTGCCAGTTAATGATTGTCATGGGTCTAACTCACACTCTAGGATAGCCATTGATAATTCAACGACTAGCAAGAGCTATTGGTTCTTGACCTGGAGCAGGTTCTAACGTTCTCAGGCTGGGAAATAAAAAGTGATTTTCTTCAACGTACTGAGCACCAAACAGCCCTTTCTCAGCCCAGAAGTAACGGTCTGTTGTGTGTTCGTTGCGCTTGACTAGTAACAACGCGGGTGGCAAGATCCCCTCAGCTTGAATGAATTTTCTAGCTGCTGTCACAGGCTTCTCTTCGCCGCTTTCGATGCTATATTGGGGCACGTGCTCCAAAATCCGCCGTCCTTCTTGGCGACGACGACTTTTCCTTTTTCGTCTCCTTGCCAACCTTCTTTCCTCCTCTTGAAAGCAATAGATTATTGTAGTGATAGCTACAAAATCCGTCGTAATTATAAAAGTTCTAGTTCAAAAGTTCAAGAGTTATTAACCTTTTGATACAAGAAATTTAATTTTTCCTGAGAAAAAAATTACAACAGATAAAGGAGTGTCTTACCCTGGAACGAACCTAGACCTGTCAGATTGAGTTAAGCTTTTTTTAATGAAGGATATTCCCCTGTTCCTTTTCTTACCCTTATTCGTAACTCACAAAAATAAGAGCTGAGCAATGTTAACGTCTACCAGTTCTGAGTTTGTTGCACTATGCCGAGAGCAGTTGGCACTGTTGGCCCAAGGGCTAGAGGCATCATTGAGTGTTGTTTATTTAACACAAGAATTGGTACAGGCTTCGACAGCACGCGAAGTGAAGCTAATTCCTATGGTGTTTTATCCAGAGACGGCAGTAGAACAGCAACAAGCTAACACCCTGGTGTTACCTATTTCTGTTTCAAGCCCCGATAAGGATTCCTACGCAGCAGCCCAGACCGTCATAGAGGGAATTTCACATTCACCTACGCTTAATTTAGTGGATTTACGAGGAACCCGTCAAAATCGAAAGTTATTAAAAGCGGCAGAAGAATTTCCAGCTCCCAAGCGGGAAACCACAGCAGCCGACGCACCGCCATCGCATTTTGCTGAAGAGTACCTAATTGGGGGCGACCAAATCGTTTTGCCTCTCATCCATGAGGATATGATGTTAGGGCTGCTTATGACTGTTAGGGAAGATCGAGAATGGAATGAACGGGAACGGGGTGAACTCGAACGTGTTGCCCAAACAATATCCCTAGCTTGTGTTCTAGACAGACGTCGAGCTTGGTTGCAGCAGCAGCTGCACCAACAGCAAATCTTACAAGAAAAACAACAGGACTTGTTGGATAATTTACTGCACCAGTTCCGCAACCCATTAACTGCATTGCGAACTTTTGGTAAACTTTTGTTAAAGCGCTTGCGTCCAGGGGATGCTAACCAAGAAGTGGCAAATAGTATCGTCAGGGAAAGCGATCGCCTCAAAGAATTGTTACAAAAGTTTGATGAAGTTATTGACCTGACCGCAGAAGATTTAGGTCCAGTCACATTGCCAGCACAAGAAGCCTATGTAGAAGCAGGTGTCCAAAAAGACCAAAAAGCGCCACTCTTGTTACCAGGAACGGGAGACAAAGAAATTGAGTGCTCAATCGTAGATATTTTAGAACCACTATTAGTTTCCGCTAGTGCAATTGCTCAAGAAAGAAATTTACGATTAGTAGTAGAAATTCCACCTCATTTACCTTTAGTACGTGTTAACTGTAAGTCATTACAGGAAGTACTGAACAATATTCTTGATAACGCATTAAAATACACCCCTGCAGGCGGGCAAATTTTGATACAAGCAGGGCAAGAAAAACCATCATTCCAAGGCATCGCCATCAGCGATACCGGTCCTGGCATTCCAGCAGAAGATTTAAAGCACCTTGGCGAAAGACATTACCGGGGAGTACAAGCTCAAACTGCAATTCCCGGTACGGGCTTGGGGTTAGCCATAGCCAAACAACTCATAGAACAAATGCAGGGCGAAATTCAAGTTTTCAGCCCTGCGTTAAACTCCGCTATTACATCACCCAATGCCCCTGGAACTACCTTTATGATTTGGTTGCCAGAAGTAGAGACGAAAGTAGTTAGTTTGTAGGGTGGGCAGTGCCCACCAACTCTACTAACGGTGGGCAGTGCCCACCCTACTTGGTCCTTGACAATACAAAGGACAAATCACTACCTGAGGGCAGTGCCCACCAACTCTACTAACGGTGGGCAGTGCCCACCCTACTTGGTCCTTGACAATACAAAGGACAAATGACTTATGACAAAGGACAAATCACTACCTGAGCGAAATCTGCAAATTTCTCTCCACAGTCATTTGCAGGTCGGTATCTGGGTTAATAACGACTAGGTCAACACTCTTCTTACCGAAGAATAAACCAATCAATCCACCGATCGCCGCACCACCCAAAACTTCTTCGGTTGCGATAGCGCGATCGCCAGTCACCGCAGAAACTGCCGCCGCCGCACCTGCGCCCAATGCGGCATTCTTCACAACCGCAGTTGCGCTAGTACCTTTTTTGATGGTTTCGGTCTTGGTAATGACCTCAGAAGTGGCGCTCAATTGATATTCTTGACCGTTAGTTAGAACCAGTTTTTCAGCCACAAATTGAGAACCGGTTTTAGCAGGTTTGAGTTTACCCAGAACTTGGCTACCTGCAGGAATGACCAAAGTGCCTCTATCAGTGACCACGTTTTGAGACACAGTCAGAGTCAAAGGTGCTGTTTCATCCTTAGTGACCAGAATTTTATCTGCCTTATCATATTTAACGGGAATCACAGTTCCTTCAGGAATTGTCACTGCTACGGGTTTTGGTGGAGTTGTGTTGGCACCGGCGACGATGTAGGGCGAGTTGATTGCCGATACTTGACCGGTAGTTACCAGCGCTTGATAGATAAAGGCTGCTACCTGTGCCCGTGTTGCAACTTCTTGTGGTCTGAGGAATTTCACATTGGGGTAGTTAACCACCATTCGCTTCTCTGTTGCAGCAGCGACGGGAGTACGGGCATAGCTAGCAATATCGTAGGCATCGTTGTAAAACTGCAAAGTACTTTCAGTACTGTTGGTAGCAGTATAATCCAGACCGTTAGCCAATGAAACCAACACCTGCTGGCGGGGAATATTTTGGTTGGGCTCAAAACGATTGCCGGGATAACCAGATAAGAAACCAGCAATATAGGCTTCATTAATTGCCATGTAAGCCCAGTAATTGCTTGGCACATCGTAAAATCTAACTGCCTGCCGTTCTGGAGCCTTTTGGAAAGCTTTGCGGATCATGGCTGCAAATTGAGCCCGTGTGACCGGTTGGTCTGGGCGGAAAGTACCATCAGGAAATCCAGCAATGACGCCTCGCTGTGCTAGTTCCTGAATAAACTGAGATGCCCAATAGTTGTATGAAACGTCTGAAAAGCTTGTTTGAGCTAAAGAGGCTGTAGGTGTAACTAAGGGTGCGATAGTACCGGCTGTAATACCCAAGGTCATGAATGCTGCACATCCAGCCTGCCAACGAGAATGACCAAACATTTTATTCTTGCTCCCCAACAATTTTGTTCTTTCTGTTAGTTAGTAGGACTATTTTTGAATCCAAAAGTTCCATTTTGTAGAACGTTAGTTCAGTATTCAAATGTGAGACTAAAATCCAGTTTTCTTTCTAAAAAAGACCGAAATATCGGTAAAAAAACTGGGAGAATCTGAATTTTCAGATTAATGGTCGATGCTCTGTTTATTATTTAATGGCTATCAATCATTAGTTAACTATCAGCTATAAATAAAAAAATATTACCTGTTTAGTATTCACTCTTGACTGATAAATATACCCTGTTTAAAACCAATTAAATAGCAAGACGTGACCCTGATAAAATAGTTGCAGAAGAATCAACAAATTAGATAAATGCATCTTCAAACATACGGAATGACTTCAAAAGCAAATCGGGAAATAGTAACGTCTCGGTCTAGAGATGTTTGGAAGATGCACGGCGATAAAATCATCTACTTTATTCCCAGATTCTGCATGGGAATAGTCTTTTATGAGCTACTGGCTTTTGTCCCGTATTTTTAGTAGCAGTAGCAACCCTGGTTGTTCTCTAGTTGCGTTCCAAGTATAAATCAATGCAAAATCGCTTTGTCTGAGTATGAGTACGGAAATTATCTGGCAATGGCTAACAAAAATCAAGCGATCGCAGCCTCAAGATGGGGGCGCGATCGCAACTCCTAAAGATTAGATTCACGACTTAAAATTGAGTTAAGTCTAGTAGTTGTTGTAATTGTCGTTCCTATCATATCTGCGAGATAATTGCAAATTAGAGCGCAATGTGAGGTCTAAATCCCCTTCTTCCGGTCTAACAACAACAACTTCAGCTTCTTTCTTCCGCAGTAGAATACTTGCGACAGCACCAGCACCAGCACCAATAATAGGTTCTAGAGCTTCAATTCTGCGGTTACCTGTCAGCAGTGAAATCACACTGGCAGCACCAGCACCGATAGCTGCGTCTTGTAAAATTTTACCTGAGTCGGCACCTTTGCGAATTTTTTCTTTGTCAGTCACAACTTGAGAAGTTGCATTAATAGACTGACGATCGCCATTTGGGAATACGAGCTCTTGTGCTTCAAAACGAGTTCCTTTTTCTCCCCTTCTGGTTGCAGGTTGCAATTGTCCGACAATTTCCGTTCCTTCAGGAATTAAGACATTGCTAGAGCGATCGACTATATTTCTTGCCACCTTGAGAGTGATTGGTGCCTTTTCATCAGGAGTGACTAGAATTTTTTCTTTTTCGTAGCTGACAGGAATGGTAACTCCAGCGGGAATGGAAACTGTTCTGTTTTGATTGCGTATAATTTGTGCATTAGCAGGAGCCAATGTGAACATTGGTGCAATAGTACCTGTTGTAATAGCCAATGCCATAAGTGCAGAAGCACCTGATTTCCAACGAATAAAACGAGTCATAGAGCAGGGTCCTTTCGTGTCTTGTTAGTTTTTATGACGTGCTGTCACTGAGATTGTTTCTGACCTTTTTTCAACCTACCTCTAGGCGTATTCCGAGGGTTAACTCACTATGACACGGGAAGAATATGCAATTGTTCCACGTTATTCTTCTTGTAACGCTAAATCGCACAAATTGAACAGTAACGAAAGACAGAGATGACGTAATTTCTATACAATTGTTCCCAAAAGTTTTTCAATATTGGTGTTTACTCGTAAATGGTAAGGCAGTGGGTTAATTGCTGTTTGTGGCTGACATTGTAGTATTAATTCCTTGATAGACACCAACAAACTGTAACCAAATCATATGCTATGCGATCGCATCTGCTGTGTAGGAGCGCAAAATAAAGCGACTATTCACACATTTAAAACACGCTAAATATCCTTTACAAACGTAATCTGGGTGAAAGCCTTGGAAAAACCAACCGATTCATACAGTTGCAATGCACCGTTAGGATTATTAACATCGACATCAAGCGTTACTATACTCATACCAGCAGCTTTTAATCGTTGCATTCCGGCAAGTAACACGGCTCGTCCCAGTCCCATTTGGCGAAAGCCGGGGCGTGTACCGAGACTGCGGATGTAGCCTTCTGAACGTCCACTACGATTGTTGCGCTCCGAATTAATCCAACAACGGCAGAAAGCTGCAAACATACCATCTGCTGCAACAGCTACCAAATCTAATTCAGGTCTGTAGTTTGAGTCAGATAAACACTGAAGGTTCTCCTCAAGCGTAAACTGGGGGTGATTCCAGTGATCGATAAACGACTCGTTGAACAGATCCACCCAGGACTGGTTATCTTCTAAGCCTCTGACTTGGCGCAACGTGAAGCCATCTGGAAATTGGGCTTGAGGTATAGTTATGGTAAGCGATCGCGCCATTGAAACAAAGTATCGCTCAGCCGTAAATCCGCTATCTTCAAACACAGCAATCTCATCGGCTTTTTCTGCGCGTATGCTAGAGCGCAGTTTTGCCCGTACACCATGCTCTTGGCTGACAGAGCGAGTCTGAGCTTCACTCCAAGCAATGATTTTCCTCTCCAGATTTTCGCCTCTTACTTTGGGGTGGATGCGGGACCCAACATAGACCTCAATGACATCGCCAACCAACGGTAGAACCGACACCCAACCACAACCTATTAGCTGACCATCTGTATCTTCCCAAATGCAAAGACCACAGTCTTTATCCAATGATAGCTTGTTAAGTGCTTGACGCAGTTCGGGAACTGATACGTTTTCATTCAGTTTATCGACGAGTTCACAGGCACTAAAGAGGTCGGCGATCGCTTCTAAATCACCTTCCCCACCATAGGAACGCATAGTTAAAGTAGTCATTATTAACCTTTTGATTTACGTTTATGGCACGAGCTCGGTCACATCAACTTAAAATAAGTATTTCAGCAAAATTACTTATTATGCCCTCCTGTTTGAAAACAGTAACAATATTATCACGATAATTATAATTAACCCAATGGAGGCAATTTTCGATACCCCAGTGACCGAGAATTCCTCAAGCAAATTCTTGTGCAATAGTAGAACGTAGGTTGGGTTGAGGAACGAAACCCAACACAATCTCAGGATGAACGCAGAACGTAGGTTGGGTGGCTAAAACCAGGGGGGTTCTGCCAAAATCGCCAGAACCTAGACAATTTAATAGTTACAGCGTTTTGAGATTCGGGGCTATTGACATCTTATGTCAATAAGCAAGCCGCAAATGAGGTCATTTTTGCGATCTGCCAAAATGGCTGGTAGAATCCTTGCTCTGTCAGGGTTTCAGATGGCGGACTTGAAACTTAGCGATTCCTGGCAACGGGATTGAAACCAAAGACGTTACTTATACAATCGTCGTAAACTTCAGCAACTTGAAACTTAGCGATTCCTGGCAACGGGATTGAAACAAGATTGAAGGATTAGCAGCTCAATTAAAGAATAAAACTTGAAACTTAGCGATTCCTGGCAACGGGATTGAAACTTGCTCTTTCCCTAATTGTATTGGGTGATACAACACTTGAAACTTAGCGATTCCTGGCAACGGGATTGAAACAACCTACCTTTTTTATCTCTAGTCATACCCACCCAACTTGAAACTTAGCGATTCCTGGCAACGGGATTGAAACTTAAAAAGAGAGGCAGCCCCAATGGGAAATATCGGGTCTTGAAACTTAGCGATTCCCGGCAACGGGATTGAAACGCAGCACTAGCCCAGCCAAAGCGTGTTTCAGACTGTGCTTGAAACTTAGCGACTCCCGGCAACGGGATTGAAACACGTTGCACGTTCTGCTGGGGCGATTGACATTGTCCTTGAAACTTAGCGACTCCCGGCAACGGGATTGAAACTACGTGACCGAGCCGAAGGAGATGAAAAATCGCCAACTTGAAACTTAGCGACTCCCGGCAACGGGATTGAAATTTTGTTTGCGATCGCAAAGATAAGACCTGTCACTTTACCCACAGGATGACAATGAGGTGGAAGCAGTGGATGGCAGTAAGAAAGCTGGAAATGCCTATGATGAGGTTGTACCAAAGAGGAATTCTTGCCCGAAGTGGAAGCAGTGGATGGCAACAAGTATAAGAATGGAAGCAGCAAAATGGCAGTAAGTATGTAAGAGATAGACAAACAGGGGAAACCCCGATCTAGCAATGGTTTGTGAGCTTGATATCATTGAGCATTGAGGCGTTGCTTGCATACTGAGGGGGGGAAGCAACAATGGCAGTCAGACGAGTACAAAATTACTAAACACCGGAAACTATATAGTACAACAGATGAAAAAAATCTCAAAGTTTCTGAGAAAAATGTAGGAATTGATACAGGAACTCAAAGAGTTGAATGTAAGTCCAGCTGAGGGTTTGAGCGATTCTAAGCCAAATTGAATGTAAGCAGTTGGTGGCAGTAAGTAGAAGACCAGGAACGCTACTGAAATTTTTGGGGAAAAACAGTTGCTCAAATGTCTGGATGCAATTTAAGTAAAAAGCTCATACCAAAGTGGTAATAGAGACAGATTTTGATTTAAGTAAATGGATTTACCAGCTAGGTTGGTCATGAAAAAGGTATAAAAGAATTGAATCAATACGGTGTTTTCTCCTTGAGTGTGGGAGCAAGGAAAAGGGTGAGCTTTTGTTGCAAGATGATATTCAACTTAAGGGAAGCTATTGCGATCGCCAATTGGAAGAGTGATAAACTACACAACGAGTCTGATGGAAAATCTGGTGTATATTTATCGTCCTAGGAGATCGCTCAACCTTAGTGAGGATTGAGTCACGAAAATAAAAGAAATAAAAAAATTTAAGTTTTCTCAAAAGAAATATAGAAAAATTGAGACAGAATTGCTGAGGAAAATTCTGCGGATGCAGTTAAAGCATTATTAAAACTCTCTCAAAATTTCAAATATCATCAAATTGAGAAACATAAAGTCACGGTAATAACGCCAGAACTACAAGCATCTCTAACCTCATCATCTGCTGTTTATCAAATATCAGCAACAATCACGAAGGATGAAAATAAAATTAATCAGGATTGTCTAAGTGCTGGAAGATGTATCATTGCGACAAATGTTTTAGAAACAAGTCAACTTGGCAATAGCACTTTCTCATCTGTTTTTCTGGGTAAAACAGTATAATTTTATTCTTTTTTAGAGATTTCGTTCAGTAATTCCCGCTTGTGATAGTTGGGGTGCGGAATGGGGGATATAGAGACATTTGGTTGCCCCCAAGTCGCTTCGCTTTAATTCGTAAGCTTTAAATTTGAATTGTTGAAATACGAGTTTACTAAATAACAACTTGTGCCTTGAGATATATTGCTTTTTTGTTGAAATTATCAAAAATTATATAAAGTATTTTATAAATTGTGAGCAGTATGGCGTTTCACCAGCAATACGTCAGTATTGAGCAGCCAGCCATCAGTCAATTGATTCGAGAGCTTCGGCAAACCCTAAAGCTGACCCAGGAGAAGTTTGCGGTTCAATTGAGCGTCACATTCCCAACGATTAATCGCTGGGAAAACGGACATACCACTCCCTCTCCTTTAGCCCTCAAGCAAATTGATATGCTGTTGAATCAGCTATCGGAGTCATCCGATGCCACTTTACGGGAACGCTGCTTTGAAATGCGAGGGAAATACTTTCCATAAGGCACTGAACGCATGAGGGCAGAGGAATCTAAGGCAATAGCTGAGAATTTGTTTGTTGGAGGCGGTCAGTTGGGGGCTTTGCTGCAAGCGCACGATTGGTCGCAAACGCCATTAGGTGCTATCGAAACCTGGTCAGACGACCTGAAAACAGCGGTGCAGATCCTACTGACTGAACTCGAACGAGCGCAGCCACCCGAAAAGACGCAGCAAGATGCTGAAGAGCAACAGGATAGCTCTGCCGAAGCCGCTTTACACCAAGCCAATCAACTCAATGCGTTCCGAGTAAAACTTACGGATGCGCTTCGTCCGCTCACCGATGCTTCAGAGATACAAGCGATTGCCGCTCGCATTTTGGGTGAATTTCTAGGGGCAACTCGTGTCATTTACATCGAAGTCGTGTCGGGTGGTGAGGAGGTCATCGTTCATTGCAACTACACCAATGGTGTAGCCCAGTTGAGCGGACGATACCGCTTGGAGGACTACCGACGCAACCTGAGTGCCGATCATCAGGCTGGGCACACCCAAGTTGTAACCGATATTCCCAATAATCCAAAATATACGGACGCCCAGAAGACGCGATACCGTGAGATTGATATTGCTGCACACGTTGATGTGCCACTGCTTAAAAATAATCAATTCGTTGCCCTGCTTGCAGTTCAACAATCCACACCGCGTCAATGGACAGAAACCGAGGTCAAACTGGTTGAAGAAACCGCAGAACGAACTTGGGCAGCCGTTGAACGTGCCTATGCTGAAGCCGCCCTGCGCGAGTCAGAAGCAAAATACCGCACGCTGTTTGAGTCGATCGACGAAGGTTTTTGCATCGTCGAGATGCTGTTTGACGAGAACGACACGCCAGTTGATTACCGCTTCTTAGAAATTAATCCAGTGTTTGAGCAACAAACCGGATTGCAACAAGCCGTTGGTAAAACAGCACGTCAGTTAGTGCCAGATCTAGAAGACTTTTGGATTGAAACCTATGGCTCAGTTGCATTGACGGGTGAACCCGTTCGCTTCGAGAATCGTTCTGCGCCGATGAACCGGTGGTTTGATGTCTATGCCTGCCGCACCGGACAACCGGAAGACCGAAAAGTAGCGATCGTATTCAAAGATATTAGCGATCGCAAGCGCGTCGAAGACGATCGCAAACTTGCTGAAGCCATCATCACCAATGACCTTGAAAATACCCGGCTATTGCGCGACTTGAGCGCACAACTGATTGCTGAAGACAACATTCAGGTGCTTTACGACGAAATTGTCTCTACTGCAATTACCCTCACACGGGCAGATGCCGGTTCAATTCAGGCGCTGGATGAATCGACCCAAGAGCTAGTGCTGATTGCCATCCAGGGGATCGATAGAACCGTTAGCGATCGTTTCCAGCGAGTAACTGCCAGTTCAATCACGTCTTGTGGCTTGGTTCTAGCAACGGGTAAGCGTGCCTTTGTGGATTTTGATGTACCAGAAAGCGAAGACCCTGAAGGATCTCTCCGTCTACATCTAAACACTGGGTTGATTTCTGCACAATCTACTCCGCTCATCAGCCGTTCAGGTAGACGGATTGGTATAGTTTCCACGCACTGGCGTAAACATCACCGACCGACTGAGCAAGAACTCCGTTTTCTGGATCTGTTGGCACGTCAAGCTGCCGACCTGATTGAACAGCGACAGACTGAAGCGGAACGCAAACAAATTTTAGAACGCGAACAGGCAGCGCGAGAAGAAGCAGAACGAGCAAACCGCATCAAAGATGAATTTCTGGCAGTGCTGTCCCATGAATTGCGATCGCCCCTCAACCCCATCCTCGGTTGGACTCGATTATTACAGAACGGCAACCTCGATTCTGTCCGTCAACGAGAGGCTTTAAACACGATCGAACGTAACGTCAAACTACAAACGCAATTAATTGAAGACTTGCTCGATATCTCCCGCATCATGCAAGGCAAACTATCGTTAACCGTAGCTCCTGTTAGTTTGACCTTTGTGATTTCTGCGGCTGTAGAAACCGTGCGATTGGCAGCAGAGGCAAAAAATCTTCAAATCACACTTAATTTCGATACAGAGATTGCTCCTGTTTCTGGTGATGCTGCTCGATTGCAGCAAGTGATGTGGAATTTGCTCAGCAATGCTATCAAGTTCACGTCTAATGGTGGAGAAGTAACCGTTGAACTGCGGCAACTCGACGGGCTGGCACAAATTCGAGTCATAGATACAGGCAAAGGCATCAATCCGCAGTTTTTGCCTCATGTGTTTGAGTATTTTCGGCAAGAAGACGGCTCAACGACACGCAAATTTGGTGGGTTGGGATTGGGACTGGCGATCGTGCGACAAATTGTAGAAATGCATGGGGGAACCGTGCGGGCAGAGAGCCAAGGTGAAGGGCAAGGTGCAACCTTCATTGTGCAATTGCCAACAATGCAACGGGCAACATCCATGGTATTTGAACCTGTCCAGTTCCAAACTAATGCAGAACTACCACTAGAAGGCATTCACATTTTGCTGGTAGACGATGAGCCGGATACCCGTGAGTTTCAAGCGTTTTTATTGGAACAAAGCGGGGCACGGGTGACAGCTGTTGCTTCTGGCTTAAAAGCATTGCTTGCACTGGAACAATTGATTCCCGATGTGCTGGTAACTGATATTGGAATGGCTGAGATGGACGGTTATATGCTGCTTCAGCAGATTCGATCTCGACCACCCAATCAAGGTGGAACGATCCCAGCCATTGCACTGACTGCCTATGCCGCAGAAGCGGATCGGAGGCGGGCGCTTCAGGTCGGATTTCAAACCCACATTACAAAACCTGTAGAGCCAGAAGAGTTAGTGAGAGCGATTGCAGTTTTGCTCCAACGTGGAAGGCTCAAATTTCGGGGGTGAGTAACTGTAATTTAATTGTTGGACAATTTAATTGCTAAGTTACGTTTTTCAACAAACCTATTTGCTTTAAAGGTCGATGCATATCAACGGGAGAAACTCAAGGCAGTTCCCAACTGGCAAGAGCAATTAAGAGGTTTTGTCGATCGACTCATATCAGAGCTACCCAAATACGACTAACAATGGTTAGAAGTGGGTAGCAATCAGCTAACAGTTGCCACCCCCCGCTTTCTTTGATGTGCGATCGCTCAAAGTGCTTACAACCTCAAAAAGTTCGATTCTTTGGTTGTACGTGCTTTACAGTTGTGCGACTGGCGATAGCTTCGCTACTGCCTTCGGCAGATCGGTTCAATTAACATGAAGATATCTAACCGATTCTGGACGTTGGAATGTAGTCCGCCTATAATGTTACTAGATTGATGTTTGGCAAGCCGAAGCGGGGGCTAAAACCAGGGGGGTTCTGCCAAAATCGCCAGAACCTAGACAATTTAATAGTTACAGCGTTTTGAGATTCGAGATTGTTGAGATTTTGTGTCAATAAGCGAGGCTGAAATGAGGTCATTTTTTCCATCTGCCAAAACTGCTTGTAGAATCCTTGCTCTGTAAGGGTCTCAGATGGCGGACTTGAAACTTAGCGACACCCGGCAACGGGATTGAAACGCAGCTAAGACCCTATCAACAGGATTGGATATTCGTGCTTGAAACTTAGCGACACCCGGCAACGGGATTGAAACAGCGACGTAGCCTTGCACGGATACAGCCGAAGCAAGGTTTACTTGAAACTTAGCGACACCCGGCAACGGGATTGAAACCAGAACCACTCTATTTCTACCGATTGTTTTCTACTCATTGGTCTTGAAACTTAGCGACACCCGGCAACGGGATTGAAACATAGCGAGCCGTCTGTACCACCACCTCACATAACGACTTGAAACTTAGCGACACCCGGCAACGGGATTGAAACCAGAGGTTATAGTTGACTACGCATTCGAGAATTCCATGCTTGAAACTTAGCGACACCCGGCAACGGGATTGAAACACTCGGAACTAAGTAAAGAGCAAGATAAACGTATGAGTGCTTGAAACTTAGCGACACCCGGCAACGGGATTGAAACATAAAAGCACCTATTAAAAGGGTTGATAGGTGCTGGCTTGAAACTTAGCGACACCCGGCAACGGGATTGAAACCTCTTCCTCTACAGACACGTTAACAACCAATGCAACCTTGAAACTTAGCGACACCCGGCAACGGGATTGAAACACATGATTGACTCCTTCGGAGTCGTAGTTTAATGAGTTACATTTGTCAAGAAAAAAACACTGGGTGCATCATTTAAGTTAGTAACTACCTTGAAACGAAAACGTGCATACACCCCATAATGGCTGAGGAGCACTTACGTCAGGCACGACAAACTTTCAACATTTCTTTCATTGCGCTGAGTGCGTCTATTGGTATCAGTATGATTGGTGCAGCGCTTATCCTAACTGGAAAGTCTACAGAGGGAAGTGTTACAACCGCAACAGGTCTAGTTTCAACAACATTCTGTAGTCAGATTGCTAAAGAATCTAATGAAAAGTTGGAGGAATTAACAGAAGATCTTGAGAAGTTGGCAGCTTCTTATGAAAATCAGGAATAATCTTTTTTGGTGTAAAGCTAGTTAGCGATCGCTTGCGGTGGCACAAAGCACGATTGAGGCGTTCGCCCTTGGGAGGACAGGGTGGGGCGTTGGAGCTAAATTAGGGTTTGTCATGCTTGCTTAAAAGACAGAATTAAAGTTTTCAAAATTTACTTCTACTGCGTAACAGTTGAATAGAAGTTCATGTCACTGGTGGGAACAGTCGATACAGATTGTCTTCATCAATTAACATTGCTTTATTAAAAATTGCGTGTTATATTTCTTGCAGCTGTTGACGTAGAAATTATTGAGAAAGAGGTAAATCAACCAAACCAGCTTATTAGCAAAGCTAGCAATCTGTTGAGAGTCAAAGTCAGCAACTTCAACTTCAGTAAACTGCACAAAAGTATATTCCCGTGCTGCAATTCGACACGTTATTACAAATTGATTCTTAGGGAACTGAGTTGTAAATTCTTTAATCTGCTCCAAGACCCGTTTGCTATCTGTCTCTCTCACCTCATCTAGTCCATCTAGCAGCATCAACAGTTTGCCTTACTTGAGCAGTTGTTCTACAGCGGTTAAATCAAGAGATTCGTTTGCACTCCTCAATTTTAAATTTGCGAGAGAGTTTAGCCATCCTGTGTCGATCTTTGTATTGGGTGCAATTTTGTAACTGGTAAAGAGGTCTATTAAATAGTTCAATAAAGTAGGTTTATCTTGTTTTTCAGCAAAGTCCTTAAGTGTGATAAAGATAGGAATGCGCTGAGGCTGAAACTTGCCCTCAATGCATTGGAGTGCCAAATGCTTGAGAAATGTTGTCTTACCCGCTCCTGGTTTACCCAAAATCATTAACTTTGAGTACTTGTTCACTGCTTCTAACCCAGGGACTCTCTTCTCACGCACATCACCCAAGCTGAAGCGCTCAAAATTCTTTAAAGAGATGTTTTGGAGTAGTTCAGCTATATCTAGCCTTCTGCGTCCGATAATTTTCTCTAAAATGTTAACGCTGGTGTAAATATCGTCTAAGCCTATTGGCTGTGTCATATCCAGCACGCGCATCGTACCGCAGCGCTCTTTAATGCTGTCGTGGATGTTTTCCCGTGCTGTCTGTACTAACTCATTGACACTAAAGCTTTTGGCTTCAAGTTCTTCCACTTGACTCCACCTTGGGTTGAGTGCGATCGCTTGCAAACATAAATTCCCAGGATTTGATTGATATGCAGCACGAATTAGGTCGCGAATCCATCCCTGAGACTCTGCTGTTGTTATTAAATTAAAGACAATTTCTTGTAAGTTACCACCGGCAGCGATCGCATTTAACTTTTTGTCTAACTCATGGGACAACATTTGCTCTAGCGATGATTTATTCGGAAAAGCATCCACTAGAGCATTCTGTAGTTCCTTACGTTGCTGACCGGATAATCTCATTATCACCAAGCTAGAGTGAGAATTTAATGCGGTATTACATCAAGCAGAATACGTGGTTGCTTGAAGTTGGTCAAGAGAACCTGATATGAGATAGGTGGAAACCGAGTTAGCTTATGCATAAAATCAAGCAAGTTAAAAGATGAGAACTTTTGGTAGGTGCGATCTGCCGTTATGCTGTAGTGAAGCGATCGCACCCCTCCCCTTAATAATGACCAACCCACCGATCCAAAACCTCAATATGACCGACACAGAGTATGCTGCTCTTATTGCTTATTGCTAAAGGTTATGACCCTGCTTTTGAGCAGCAGCTGGTTGAGCTAGGAACCTGGCATAATTTGTAGGGTTGTTGCAGGAGAAACCACCAGAAACGGAGGAAGAATGGGAAGAGGTAAGCACCAACCAACCCAGCGATATAAAGCAGCATTCCAATACCGGATGTCCCGAAAGCACTTAAAGGTAAGTAGGCAACGTCAAGACTTTGCGGTTAAGACAGCAAGGCGCGTAGTCCTGTCTAACGACTTGGTAGCCTACGATGTCAATTCTACAAGTACTGCTTCAGTATCCTCTGGTGCTGTTATCTCCACAATCTTTTCACCGCTCGTCAAATCAAACTCATACCACTCATTGCGCCAGTTTAAGCGGAACTTCAGGCGAGTCCAACCAGAAGGCAGATTGGGACAAGCAACAGGTCCAAATTGAGTCATGCGGACACCAGCGAATCCAAAAACCACAGCTTGCCAGACTCCACCTGCGCTGGCAGCGTGAATTCCTTCTGCTGCGTTACCCCGCACATCTTCTAAATCTACCAAGGCTGCTCGCATGAAATGGGTGTAAGCTTCTGTTGGTTGATTCAGGTCACAAGCTAAGATGGCGTGAATTGCCGGACCAAGGGAGGAACCGTAGGTGTGATCGGTACGGGGGCTGTAGTAGTTCCAATTGGTTTGCAAAACTTTTTGGTCGTAGCAATCGCGCAGCAGATACATGAGCATCAACACATCCGGTTGCTTGAGAATTTGCTTTTGACTTGTGGCTTCAATTCCCAAAAGACCCTGCATTGATTTTGTCCGGGGTTCGTAATCAGCTAAGTTCACATCTTCTAGCTGGAAGAACCCCTCAAACTGTTCCATCAAACCCGTTTCTGAATCTTGGTTCACGTACAATTGACTGGCAATAGATGCCCAGCTTTCAAACTGTTTGGTTCCCAATTCCAGCTTGCTTGCCAATTCTGCTGACTTATTGGGGTAGGCTTGTTGCAACCAATCCCACAGTGCCAATGCCACTCTCAAGTGCCACTGCACCATCAAATTGGTAAAGGCGTTATTGTCCACGCGATCGTGATTTTCATCAGGTCCAATCACATCACTGATATCATAACAATTGCGTTCTGGGTTCCACTCAACTCGACTTTCCCAGAAAGCGGCAGTATCTAGGACAATTTCCGCGCCACAATCGCGCATCCATTCATCATCACCCGTATGCAACCAGTAGTGCCAAACCGCATAAGCTACGTCAGCGCTGATATGCACTTCAAGATCGCCACACCAAATACGGATTGATTCACCTTTTAGACTTGGTACCCAACGGGGAGTGACTTCATCGCCGGTAGCAGCGCTTTCCCAAGCATACATGGCTCCTGCATATCCCGCTTCTTTCGCTTTGCGTCGTGCCCCATCTATTGTGTGATATCGGTATGTGAGCAAGTTACGTGCTAGTGCTGGTTGCGTGAGGGTCATGAAGGGAAGGATAAAAATCTCAGTGTCCCAGAAGATGTGACCGCTGTAGGGAAAACCAGAGAGAGTTTTTGGAGCGATGCTGACTCGATCGTCATGACGCGGTGCTACAACAAGCAACTGGAAGAGGTTGTAGCGAACGGCAATCTGGGCTTTGATATCACCTTCAATCACAATATCGCTGTCTTGCCACACTTTTTCCCATGCGGCAATGTGAGCCGCTAACAAAGTGCTGTAACTTGGGGTCTCAGCCAATCTATTTAAAGCAGTGGTAATGGGGGTTTCAGTTTCCCGTGAGGTGAATACTGTGATGATTTTTTCTACTGTCACTGTTTCTTGTGGCGAACAGTGGAAGGATACGGAGGTGTGGGGGTAAGGGGCGCAAGGGGGCTGGGGGACAACGGCTTCTTTGTCTTCAACTAATAGCTTAGCTGCCATGCCAAGTTGCATCTTAGAATGAAGGGTTTGGCCGTGCAGCCAAATTATATTGTTTGCACTCCCCCGATCTAGGGTTTTCCAGTGTTTGACACCTTGGCTATAGGGATCGGGATCGAATTCAATTTCGACAGAAACATCACCTTCAAAGTCTTGTGATGTGATTTGACAACGGAGGGCTAAAACGTGTCGATCTGCAAGACTAGCAAAACGTTCAAAGTGGAAGTCTATGGTGTGTCCTTTATTTGAACGCCACCTCACCTCACGATTCACTAGACCCAAGCGCATATCCAACCGACGCTCATAATAAATGATTTCGCCCGCATCCAGACGAAAGCGTTCCCCTCCTATGTTTACGACTAGCGTCAGCCAGTTGGGGCAGTTCACAAGTTCTGTAGTGGCGATCGCAACATCATCATATAGACCGTGAATCAGTGTTGCACTTAATTCGTTGGGATATCCTTCCTCAAAGGTTCCCCTTGTTCCCAGGTAACCGTTGCCAAGGGTGAAGACTGTTTCTTTATAATGCAGTTCAGCGGGGTTGAACTCCGTTTCTATAACGTTCCAACCATTAGAGTCAATCGATTGCCGATCGTTTTGGGAAACTTGATTTAAGAGGTAATACA
Source organism: Scytonema sp. NUACC21 (assembly GCF_054684315.1). Classification (NCBI taxonomy): domain Bacteria; kingdom Bacillati; phylum Cyanobacteriota; class Cyanophyceae; order Nostocales; family Scytonemataceae; genus Scytonema; species Scytonema sp. NUACC21. Next base: position 123,644 of record NZ_BAAFZH010000085.1, read on the forward strand.
TTACTTCATAAAACCTATAGTATGGTACTCTTAGGGAATTTTCGGTCACTGTTCTTTAAAGACAATTCCGTTCAATGGAATGGCAATTGTCAGCCAGTTCCTGGACTTGGGAAACTTTTACACAAAAGTGCTTCCTTCTGTCCCTACAGTTCAGACTGAAATATAAGTCTTAATCTGGGGAGAGTGACCTCCTCTGAAAAAGTATGGTTCCCATTTTCGGGACTTAATAGAAATATTTTTTAAAATTCTTTCATTAAAGATTCTATGGGTAACAATAGCAACTTATTAGAAATACATATTGTTACTTTTCATAAGTACTTTTATGGGTGGCACAAATCAGTAGGTACGAGACGCATGGTCTTGCACTGACAGAACTGGCTGTGACTATCTTATAAAACCCAATTTAAAAAAGACGCGCTATAATAGCACGTCTTTACACTTTTAAACTCCCCAGGCAGGATTCGAACCTGCGACCAACCGGTTAACAGCCGGTCGCTCTACCACTGAGCTACTGAGGAATGCTGCTCACGATTACTTATATTAATGGAGTTTCCTGGGAATGGCAAGCCCTTTTGAAAAAAAATTTGGAAATTCTTTTGAAGGCTCTAAACGAAAGGACTTTTGGTCTAGATATTGCCTAGTTCTAAACCTTAACTCTCCTGACACAGCAAAGATATCTTTGCTTGGAAAGACTTCTACGTATTCTTCTGTTGAATCCAACACAAGAAATTAAGATTTTGTGAATCCCATTCGCAACTCAGCTAACTTTTGACGAGCTTTATCATCAATGGAATTTGCTAAAAATCTTTTGTGAGATTGTTTTCGGGGTTGATACTTCTGACGTGCCCGACAAACGCTAGCTTCTACCTCGTAACACAGTTGCTGTGCTGATAGCCATTCTGCCCCGTATCCCATAATCATTAACTGCTGTGCTCTATCTGATGTGGCAACAATGATACGAGATATAATAGATTGAGCTACTTGATGACGCAAAGATGCACAAAGTTTTTCTATGTACGTGTCTGCTGTCTGCCCAAAATCGGTATAATGAACCGATAGAACAGAGGTAATCACTTCGCGATTACTGTAACCATTTTGGTATTGTGCGTCAAATACAATTTGAGTTTCGTAGCCTTGAAATGCACTGTAACTGGTCAGAGCTTCTATTAGTTCCCCGCGTGCTGCTTCTAGTCCAGCAGTATCACGAGTTTTTTTCAAGCAATGCCAAGCGCCTATGATGTTGTAACCGTCCACAAGCAAGACGGTCTGGGGTGAAGAAGGAGGCATGATTTTGGGTCACAGTCTTCTAAAGTTAACAAAATTCATTCATAAGTTTTATAGTAATCCAATCATGCCTTGTAACATTATGTTACAAATGCAAAAAAATGCTGTAGCCATGACAGATCGTCTCTGCCAGACCATTACAAAGTATTAAGACAGTTGTTCTCAAGCTTTTTTGATAAAAACCAATGACCAAATTTTGGTCATGGGTCAGTTGTCAGCGAGCGTGGATTTTCGTGTAATTCCATTAAACGTTGTTTCAACCGTTCTGGCTCACCTCGATCTACTAAAGCGCCTTTTTCCAACAAAAAAGCACCATCACAATAATTCAATTCCTCCAAGCGATGGGTTACCCAAAGGGCTGTAATACCACGGCTTTTCACGAGACGGCGGACTCCAGCCACTAATTCCAATTGGCTATCAGGATCGAGTAGAGCAGTGGGTTCATCTAATAACAGAACTTCACAGCGACGCGCCAATGCACCAGCGATGGCAATTCGCTGTTTTTGTCCGCCACTTAATGCATAAATAGGGCGCTTTTGTAATGACAGCAAATTTACTGCCTCCAGTGCTTCCTCAACTCTTGCTCTGACACCGACTGGTGGTAGTTTTTCTTCCACCAACCCAAAGGCGACATCAGCACCTACTGTTGGCATCACCAGTTGATGATCTGGGTTTTGAAACACAAAGCCCACAGGAGGCAAAAGTTTAATTTCGCCTGTTTGGGGCGTTAATATCCCTGCTAGCAATCTAAGTAAGGTGGATTTACCACTGCCATTAGTACCCAAGAGCATCCAAAATTCTCCCTTAGGCACTTCGAGAGAGCAAGAGTGTATAACATTCTCTCCCGATGACCAGCTAAAGTTTAAATCCTTGACCTCAATGCCTAGTTCTGTCATTCGTCATTCGTCATTAGTCACTAGTCATTTGTAACTGATAACTGGTCACTGGGGTGGAAATCCCCAGCTTCTGTGATGAAGTTGGGGATTTGACCTACCAAACCAATCAGGCTGGTGAGTGGTTGGTAGTTGGTTTATTCACCTGCGATCGCAAAGAAACCCGGTGTTCTGCCTGCTCCTGTGGCTGAACCATCTTTCTGAACGATCTGTATCCCTGAAATTTCACTAGCGCGAACAGCAATTTTCTTCTCTGTTTTGCCCTCACTTTGTAATTCCACAATGTCAGGGTCATTGGTTCGCATTGCCCTCAAAATAAGTTGGTATAGTGCCTCAGCATCCTCAGCTGACTTACGTTCTATGGATACAGGGAAAGCTGTGTTTTTTACTGTTAAGTCAATGGTATACATCTATGATTAATCAAATTTCAGGCTCAGGAATCATTCTAGCGCTACATGAAGGGGTTGGGGGTAGGGATTTGGGGCGGCTTTCCACCAGATCGGGGGAGTATGAGTAATACATTTGATTAAGAAATTAAATAAATTTGAATACATACTGGAAAAATTAGAGATTTATACATAGAATTAAGATTAAAGTCAGTTAAAAATTGTAAACTAAACTGACAAGCCTCTTAACTTTCTGCTGGTCGGCGGCGGTCAAACCTCTGTCGTCCAAGTGGAGAGAGGCAATCTGTAATCATAAAAGTTTGGAGATTTGCGGAAATGACCATCGCAGTTGGACGCGCCCCCAGTACAAGAGGGTGGTTTGACGTTCTAGAATTGGGTGACGTTGTCTGCGGTGGTTTCGCTATGCCTATCCGTGAAGGCAACGCACAAGAAATCTACATCGTTACCTCTGGTGAAATGATGGCGATGTTTGCTGCCAACAACATCTCTCGTGGTATTCTCAAGTACGCTCATTCCGGTGGCGTGCGCTTGGGTGGCTTAATCTGTAATAGCCGTAAAACTGACCGAGAATGGGACTTAATTAGCGAGTTAGCTAAGAGATTAAGCACCCAGATGATCCACTTCGTACCCCGCGACAACATCGTGCAGCACGCCGAGTTGCGCCGGATGACCGTGAACGAATACGCACCTGACAGCAATCAAGCAAATGAATACCGTGCATTAGCTACAAAGATTATTAACAATGATTTTCACGCCGTTCCAACTCCACTAGAAATGGACGAGCTTGAAGCTTTGTTGATTGAATTTGGTATCCTTGAAAGCGAAGAAAATGCTCAAAAACTTCATAGTACTGCTGTAGCTCAAGCAGATACTGAGAAAAAGCAGGAAGACCAGATAGGCGAAGCGTTAGAAGCCGTTAAGAAAGGAAACGTAGAAGTTCGATAAGAAGTGGGTAGGTGGGCTAAAAAAGCCTGCCTTCGTCTAAATCTTTAGAAGGATGTGGAGGTATTAAGTGGTCAACGCATAGTTTTGTGACTGTTAAGTTTTCCGTGTCCATATAAATTTGTCAATTTTTACGTGGCAAAATTACTAGTACACAGGGCGCGAAAAGAAGACTATCATTATTGCACGCTCGCTGTAAAGCTTACAGTGTAAGCCTGTTGCTTTCATCCTTTAGCCTTCATACTTCACCCTTTTTGTACTAGCTTAGTTGGTTTGTTTTCTCCTTTTATTAGTTGGTTGGTTACATTTTAGGGAATGGAGAATTGTTCTTTTCCATTCCCTTTTATCCCCATTGTTATAGTCAGGGAAGATTACAGATGGAAAAAAGAAAAAAGGATTTATACCAATTTTCTGTGAATTTGCACATTATTTTTACCCCTCCTAACCTCCCCTTATAAAGGGGAGGGAATTAGATGTGCAATTTTCCCCCCTTTATAAGGGGGGATTAAGGGGGGTAATTTATTTTCAAGACAACTAACCTCTAAAACCTCTACCCATTATTACAACAGAAATGAAAACCACTCCAGGAAAAATTAACGATTCGCTCAATGAGCCAGAATACGAACACAATCATCAAGAGCACTCAGACAAGAAGAATCACTCTTGCACGCAATTCCCCCTAACTAAACACATTCAAAAGGATTGTGCTTTTGATGGTGCAATGCAAGCTCTCGTACCAATTACCGATGCTGCTCATTTAATTCACGGGCCAAGCGGTTGCATTAACACCTGTTGGGGAAATCGTGGCAGTCTTTCTTCTGGTTCCATGATGTATAAGGTGTATTTTACCACTGACATGGATGAAAAAGATATCATCTTTGGTGGAGCAAAAAAGCTGTACAAAGCCATTCTGGAATTAGAAAGACGCTATAAACCTGCCGCCGTGTTTGTCTATTCCACTTGCGTTTCTGCCCTCATTGGTGATGATATTAATGGAGCATGCTCAAATGCTGCTGAGAAAACAGGAACTCCCATTATTCCCGTAGACTGTCCCGGATTTGTAGGTGGGAAAAGCCAGGGTATCCGCCTTGCTGGTGAAGCAATGCTAGAACACGTTATCGGCACAGCCCAACCAGAATTTACCACTCCTTACGATATTAACCTCATTGGTAACTATAATGTTGCAGGTGCAATGTGGAACATTTTGCCTCTGTTGGAGAAATTGGGTATTAGAGTCCTTTCCAAAATTACTGGCGATGCTCGCTACAAAGAAGTTTGTTACGCTCACCATGCTAAGCTGAATGTAATTGGTCCATCCACTGCACTGCTAAAAATGGCAAGAAAGATGGAAAAGCGTTTTGGTATTCCCTACATTCAAGAGTCTTTCTATGGCATAGAAAACATAAACCAAGGCTTACGCAATATTGCTGCTCGGTTGGCTGATTTAGATTTACAAGAACGTGCTGAAAAGTTGATTGCCTCTGAAACTGCTGCTCTAGATGAAAAACTCGCTCCTTATCGCAGCTATCTGCAAGGTAAGCGCGTTCTTATTGATACCGCAGATATGAGAAGTTGGTCAATTCTCTCGGCGGTCAAGCACTTAAATATGGAGGTTATCGCGATCGCCGCTCTTAAAATGAGCGAGGATGATAGAGCAAGAATTAAAAGACTATTGGGGAGCGATCTGCCCTCCGAGAAGGAGCGAAGCTATCGTACTATTCTCCAACTAGAAGGTCATCAAGAGATACTACAGATAATTAATGAAAATAAAGCCGATATTTTAATCGCTGCAGACATCCATCAATATGCCTCTGTTAAAACCAGGATTCCTTTCCTAGACATTAAGGCAGAAGTTCGCCATTCCTATATAGGTTACACGGGAATTTTAGAAGCGGCACAAAAATTGTATGCAACTCTCACTAACCCTGTATGGCAGCTGGTAGGTAAATCCGCGCCGTGGGAAGAGGACATAGAAACACTCAGACACAGAGACATGGAGAGATAATGGCTATCGTTAGTGTAACAAACTCATCAATTGCAGTTAATCCTTTTAAACAAAGCCAAGCAGTGGGTGCAGCCTTAGCCTTTTTGGGATTAAAAGGAATCATGCCAACCTTACACGGTTCTCCTGGCTGTGCTGGCTTTATCAAACTGATTTTAGCAAACCATCTGCATCAAACAATTCCCCTGTCTTCTACAGCCATGACAGAAGTTTCAACCATCATGGGTAGTGAGGAGAATATTGAGCAGGCAATTGTGACGTTAGTACAAAAGCATCAACCAGAAATGATTGGTCTTTTAACGACTGGACTGGTAGAAACCAGAGGCGATGACATGGGACGGTTTGTCAAAGAAATTCGCCAGCGTCACCCAGAACTAAACAACTTAGTTTTTGTATCAGTCTCTACACCGGATTTCAAGGGTGCATTACAAGATGGCTTTGCTGCTGTAGTGGAGAGTATCGTTAAAGAACTTCCTCAAAAAAATGAGAGGCAAGATGTCGATCCCATGCAAGTCACGATTTTGGCAAGTTCTGCCTTCACTCCGGGTGATATACAAGAAATCAAAGAGATATCTCTTGCCTTTGGATTGAAGCCTATTATCGTGCCTGACCTCTCTGCTTTACTAGATACTTATCCAGATGATTTTAAAAGTGCCACTACATCTCGCGGTACCACAAGAGCCCAATTACGGAACATCGGCAAATCTGTCTACACTTTGGCAGTAGGCGAGAGCATGCGGGGTGCAGCGAAAATTTTAGAGCAGAAGTTTGGCATACCGTATGAAGTGTTTGGTGAACTGACGGGATTAGAAGCAGTTGACAAATTTCTGCAAGCCTTGGTAGATATCAGTGGTATGAGTGTACCAGAAAAATATCGCCGCCAACGCCGACAGTTGCAAAATGTCATGCTGGGTATACATTCTTACTTTAGTTGCAAGCGTGTTACTTTAGCACTTGAGCCAGACTTACTTTGGTCAACGGTTTATTTCCTGCAATCAATAGGGGCTCACATTCATGCAGCGGTTACGACAACACGTTCTCCTCTACTAGAAAAACTACCTATCACTAGCGTTACTATAGGTGATTTGGAGGACTTCGAGCACATGGCAGTGGGTTCTGATTTGCTGATTGCTAACTCCCACGCAGGGGCGATCGCAAAACGGCTCAAAATCCCTCTCTATCGTCAAGGAATCCCTATTTTTGACCGTTTAAGTCATAGTCGGTTACCTAAAGTTGGCTATCAAGGGACTATGCAGCTTTTATTTGACATTGCCAACCTGTTTTTAGAAAAAGAGGAAACTCTAGTATAAAAAGGCTAAAGTATAAAGGCTAAAGGATGAAAGCCAGAGCCTTACACTGCAGGCTTTACAACCAGCGTGCAATGGTATCCTTATTTGTGCCCACGTGTACTAGTTGACCGATAATATCATGTTCGGTTAATAACTTATAAAATAATTTGTTCGTAGTTGCGCTGTCTTCCCATGCATCCCAACGACAAACCTAGTGTAAGTGTTCAACCGAACATGGTGTAACTAATTCAAACCTGTCGTTCGACCTTATAAGCTGATATCTTGCACCTTCTCAACAACGGGGTGGTGGGCAGTGCCCACCCAACGAAAGAATAAGCTTTTTGGGCTTTGATTTTTGCAATAAGGCGATGCTGCAAGATATGAGTAAGCGAAATTCATTTGGGATTGCCGAACCTCAAGCCCAACCTAGCAAAAAAAATAAATCTTTATACTAAAGAAGGAAGAATATTTTTCGCTGCGAGGGAAGAGCGATGGCTCCAAATCCCACCATTATGCAAACTGTAGAACAACTAGGCTACCGCGTCACTGTTGGTGACGTGGCAACCAAAGCAGGTTTAAATGTTGCAGAGGCAAGTCAAGGGTTACTCGCCCTTGCTTCTGATGCTGGTGGACATTTACAAGTCTCAGATACAGGTGATATTGTTTACCTATTTCCTAAAAATTTTAGGACTATTTTACGTAATAAATACTTTCAGTTAAGGTTGCAGGAATGGTGGCAAAAAGTTTGGGGAATCCTTTTTTACCTCATTCGGATTTCCTTTGGAATTTTTCTCATTGCTTCCATAGCACTGATAACTATCACAATTATATTCATCATCTCTGCTGCCAATTCAGATCGCGATAGTGATGACCGAGGCAGCAGCTTTGGCTTTTTCTATTTCCCCGACCTCTTCTGGTATCTCAGCCCTGACTACGATAGTCATCAACGACAAAGGCGGCGGGAAAAAAGCAATCTCAATTTCTTTGAAGCTGTCTTTTCATTTTTGTTTGGCGACGGTAACCCCAATACCAACTTAGAAGAACGCCGTTGGCAAGAAATTGCTACTGTCATTCGGAATAACCGAGGTGCAGTTGTAGCCGAGCAGATTGCTCCTTATCTTGATGATATTGGGGAAGGTTATGCCAAGGAGTACGAAGATTATATGCTGCCCGTCCTAACTCGCTTTAATGGACAGCCAGCCGTCAGCCCGGAAGGGCAAATTGTTTATTACTTTCCAGAGTTGCAGGTGAGTGCGGCTAAAAAACAACGTTACTCTCCCCTGTCAGACTATCTCATGGAATTTCCCTGGCGATTCAGCGCCGCAACTTCAGGGCAAATTATGTTAAGCGCTGGCTTGGGCGTCGCCAACTTTGTTGGTGCTCTAGTGCTGGGAAGTCTGTTAAGAGATGGTGTAGCAGCACAGTTGGGAGGATTGGTTGCTTTTGTTCAAGGTATTTACTGGCTGCTGTTAGCTTACGGTACGGGTTTTTTGGTTGTACCTCTAGTCCGTTACTTTTGGATTCAATGGCGCAATAACAAAATTGCCTCTAGGAATCGCGATCGCCAAACCCGTGCAAGAATACTAGCAGAGCCAGATACTTCCCTACAAAACAAAATTGCTTATGCCCGTCAGTTTGCCACAGAAAAAGTCATTGGTAGTGAAGATTTGGTCTACTCTACGGAAACTGATTTGTTAGAACAAGAATTCAAGCAGTTTAACCAAGATGACGACGAAGAACAAAAACGTCTAAGCAATTCTTGATATTAGTAAAACAAAAGCAAGTGGAATTGACTCCCGTGTTGCGCTTCATTTAACGGCTACAAACCCTGTGGATGAAGCGCTTCTGAAAGCGATCGCTCTGTACCAAGGGTGAATCGTTTTTCTAAGCCTCATCATTTGTACTAGTTACCATTGCCACTAAGATTCCTAAAATTTTATCTACAGGTGGAAACAAATATATGGTAGGGTCAATGGTTACTGCATTATTTCTTAGACTCAAAAAAGTCCACTGTGTTGCTGTAGTAACTACACCAAAAACCTGTTGCATATCTTTATTAAACTTATTGGCAGCCACCATTGTAGCAATACATTGAGGTAAGCCTAAAGCTAGATCTGACTTTTTGGCTTCAACTACGGTTATTACGGGTTTAACGATCGTAATACTTATCGGACTTTTTGATATTAAGAAGTCGCACACACCGTTTAAACCATTTGATTTGTCTACATTAAACGTTTCTCCTGAAAACACGTTAATAGGGGTACTGGAAATTTCTTGCAGTTCTGTTAATATGGGACTGATAACTCGTTCGCTTTTTTCTTTTTCACTTCTCAATTCTAGAACAACTCTTGTCGCGTTTCTTCTGAGAATTTCATTAAGTAAATTGCTGGGTTGTATTGGTGGAGCATCTGAAAATAACTGTGGTGTTTCTTGAATTAACTCTAGTTGAAATTGATTGATTACACTCGGTAAATCGTTGAAGTCTGAGTAAGCCATAATTCTTGTTTGATTCTGAAGAGTAATACACAACCGATTTCAGTCCACCAGTGGGGATTCAGTAAATGGCGATCGCGCTCTGATACCAGCAAGCTGTATCAACGCCAAATCAAGCTTGAATAGCATTAACTGTCCCATTCTTAGTCAAAAGTCGCACAGTTATCCCATTTAAATATCATAGCAAAGTGCTGGTGAGCTTTCTTACAACAGCCCCCAAGTGTAAAAGACATTTTATAAAGTTGTGGTTTCTTTAAGGATGAAAGCTATATCAGTGATACTTAGGTGAGTATTATTACAAGTATTATTTTAAACAATTTATATTTTGTGTTTATGATTACAACTTTCAATTAATTGCTCCGGATAAAACCGAGGCTTTTACCCTATTTTCACAGTCAATTTGAGAATTATACTCGATATTGACATGAAAAAATCAAGGTGTTATACAGGTATATTGAAGCACTTATCTAATTTATACCAAAGTAAAAAAATCAACACGGAAATATATTTCCCGTGTTATGAGCCGCAGTCTAAATTAAAAAGGGGATTGTATTTTTTTATACAATTTTTTTATGCCTAATACCCTGCCCCTGGCTCCTGGAATGCGAGTCTTATGCCGTGATGCTGAATGGTTGGTACAGCGTGTAGAAGCGTCTAAAGAAGTCCGCGAAGCCCGCAAAGACTGGAATGGTACGACTCCCCTCACTGTCAGCTGGCAAATCAACGATGGCTTAGAAACAGTTACCAAAACCTTCTATCCACCATTTACCAAAGTTGACCGAGAAGAAGATTACAGAATTGCCTATGACGTGTTTAAAAGACGCTACGGCATGAAGGAGGTTTAATGTAACGAAAAACTTAATTTGAGGTTGAATTAAATTATCAGGAACATCAAAACTTTTATTTCCTATGCAACCAAAGCATCCTTGGCTACAAAAATGTTTGCAACATCTGGAAGAATTACCCCAGATTAAGACAACAGCAACCTTAGAACCTTTTCTAGGCAAGACTCTAGCTGATGGACTGCTGACTATATGCACACCTTACCATGAAATAAAATATGTTGTTGAAATCAAATCTCCCCTAACTCTGGAAACACTCGATTCAACACTTGACTATCTGAATCATCTCAAAGAACACCTGAATGATAGCCAAAGACCATTACTGGTGACAGACACACTATCTGATGCAGTAGTTAATGAACTTTTGGAGAAAAATATTGAGTTTCTAGACACTACGGGCAATATTTATCTAAACAATTCCTACTTTTATATCTTACTTAAGAGCAATTCAATTCAAAACAAGAAATCATCCTCTGCTGCTAAAATCACTCCCAGTACTTTGAAAGTAGCATACGCCCTACTTCAAAATCCCTCTATCTTGAAAGAAGATTTGCAAATTATAGCAGAAGTTGCTGGGGTGGATGTGAAAACTGTAAAACGCAGTTTAACTTCTTTGTATGAATTGAATTATTTACAACGTCAAAGTGGTAGAGAATATCGAATGGAAAATTATACCAAACTTCTAGAAAGGTGGGAGATGGGCTATATAGAGAATTTAAGGTCAGAACTTTTAATAGATACATTTACACCCATAGGAAATCTAAATTTTTCTGATATGAGCAACAAGTTATTAGAATCAACTAAAACTCACTCAGTATTAATTGGTGGAGAATTAGGTGCTGCTATACTGACAGGATATTTACAACCAATCAGTGCAGTTCTTCACATCCCACACCAAGAAAATTATCGCATCATAACCGCTCAGCTACGCCTCAAACCAGATCCAAAAGGAAGCATCACTATTCTCAAACAATTTGGAACTCAGAATAATTTTAAAGATGATGAATCTAAACCTGTCGCCGACCCATTGCTAATTCATGCTGAATTGGCTTTGAAGCCAGATGAGCGGTTAAAAGAAACAGCTAATCGGCTTTACAATAAATATATTTTTCTAAAAGAAAAATCACTGAGTAAAACATCATGAATGAACAACTTAATTTAGATATAAAACAATTTCTCAGTGATTTCAAAGCTATTATAGAGCCATTACAAATTCCAATGTTGTTGATAGGCGCTCAAGCAAGATTGTTAATTTTTGACAGTCAATATAAAATTCAAGGTCGAGCAACTACAGATTGGGATGTGGCAGTAAAACTGGACATCCGGGTATCAAAGCTATAGTCCTCTACCCCATGAACGCCCTCGCCACCGACCAAGAACGGCGCTTCGCCAAAGCCATCTGGGAAAATCCAGCCCTAAAAAAAGCAGGTATCCGTATTGGTACTTACACTGGACGATTTACCAATGTCAAAAGCAGAACTCCAGAAGGAATTTGACCTTGTCATAGACGCCAATGGCATTGATTCTGAAGAAGCTTATTTAACTACCTTGCGTACAGGGCGACCCCGTATGGGTAGAAAAGAACGGCGTGAAGCGTGGAAGGTATTCCAGGCTTTTAGACGCTTATTACTCAAGCGCAACCTCCTGACGTTTGAAGGTGCAATTCATCAAGCACGATTCGCAGTTGAGCAAGGTAACTTTCCACCATTCAGGCACGTTTTAGCCGATGAAGTACAAGATTTCAGTCTGGAAGCTTTGAAGTTAATTGCTGCACTGAGTCAGGTGAATAAGGGATTGTCTGACCCTCTATGTGTTGCTGGGGATGGACACCAACGCATTTATCGCACAAAAGTGCCTTTAAGTTTAGCAGGCATTTATGTTACAGGTCGCTCCCGGCAATTAAAAGTAAATTATCGCACCAGTGAGCAGATTCGGCTGTTTGCTCAATCTATCCTTGAAGGTATTGCAGTTGACGATTTGGACGATGGACAAACTACAATTGTAGGCGATCGCTCTGTTTTTAAAGGTCCTAAACCAGAGATTGTTAAGTGTACGGATGAGAAAGAAGAGGCAAAGCGTATTGCTACTTGGGCAAAACAGCTAATCGCACAGGACGGCTTGGCTTCTCATGAAATCTGTATCACTCCCTACAAAGGAGCAATACGAACTGCTTTAGAAGCTGAAGGTATTTCAACTTTTGAACTCAAACCACGAGAAGAAGATCCAGGACCTGAGGAACCAGGGGTTCGCCTTGGTACAATGAAGCGAATCAAGGGGTTGGAATTTCGAGCGATCGCAATGGGGTGTACAACTGAATCAGACGCAATGAATCATCTCGCGACAGCAGAATTACTTGAAAGATGCGAGCGCTACGTCGCTGCAACCCGTGCGAGGGAACGTCTTTTAGTTTGTGTTGGTCTCATGTAGCGGTTCTCGACAAGCGTGAGGTACATATTCAAAACTACGCAGCCTTATTAACAGTGGGTTCTGGAAGCAGTTCACCTGTAGCTTGATAAGCCATGACTAGTGACTCTAAAGCCTCAGTTCCATTTGCTACTGCTTCTTCGTAACAAGCTTCTGCATTAATTCCACAACATCACGCCCGGATTGTTTATCGAGTGCTGCTGTTGGTTCATCGGCTAAAACAATTTTTGGCTGACTTACAAGGGCACGGGCGATCGCTCGTCCAACTTTGAGTAACTGAGGGACAGGGAACCCCTCAATGACTACACCCCCTAAACCGCACTTTTTACCTAAATTTGTCTATATTTGTCTATTTTTTCGCTTAACTATTTTAACTGTCTTAACTGTCTTTTTATTTGCGATCGGTTTCTTAAACGTCCACCTAACTGTCTTAACTGTCCTTGCATTCTTATTAAAAGTTTGAGAAGTTAAGAAATATGAAATGTGATGTTATGCCTTCTAAGCGATTTGAAGAGTTTAAACAATGACAACCACAACAACAAGCAAAGTAAATTCTATCTACAAGTGGTCGCAAGTAGCTGGAAAACTTAAGCCAGTATTTGTTAGTTGCGCTTGCTGAAATGAGGCATAAAAAGTTTTTTCCATAAATATTTACTTAAAAAAGAAATTCTATGATCTTTGGCAGTCCATCTCCCGAAACTCATATTCCCGAGCAGCCGTTGACAAAATTTGTATTGCAACGGGCAGTAGAATTAGCAAACAAACCAGCCTTGATTGAAGGACAGAGCGATCGCATAATAACTTATGGACAATTGGCAGACTCCATCCGTCGAGTCGCTGCTGGGCTGGCTGCGCGTGGCTTCTCCAAGGGTGATGTTTTAGCTATTTACAGCCCTAATCTTCCAGAATATGCGATCGCTTTTCATGCCGTTATCAGTTTAGGCGGGGTAATCTCTACAGTAAACCCATCCTATACAGCACAAGAGCTTGCATACCAATTGGATAATACCGATGCAAAATATCTGCTCACAACACCTGACCTTGTAACTCCAGTATTAGAAGCAGTTGGTCAGTCACAAGTAAAAGAAGTGTTCGTGTTTGGTGAGGCTGTTGGCACTACTTCATTTTCCGTGCTTTTAGAAAGCGAAGGGGAAGTACCGCAAGTACAAATCGATCCCAAAGAAGATTTGATGGTATTGTTGTACTCCGGTGGTACAACTGGTCTGCCTAAAGGTGTAATGCACACCCACTATACCTTTGGTGCAAACTTTTACCAATTTCAAAACTGCGAACCAATAACCTCGGCAGATCGACTCATCGGAGTTTTACCGTTTTTTCATGCTTACGGTATGCTGATGCTGAATTACAGCCTTGCTTGCGGCGCAACTATTGTGACGATGCAAAGCTTTGATTTAGAAACATTTCTCAGCCTGATTCAGCAGCATCAAATTACTCGTATCTATGTAGTACCACCAATGCTGCTGCCACTGGTCAAGCAATCATTAGTAGAAAAATACGATCTTTCCAGCTTGCGGGTACTAACTTCAGCCGCCGCACCCTTGAGTCGTGAATTAATCGAAGAATGTGAAAAACTTCTTCCTCATTGCGTCATCAAGCAAATATATGGAACAACAGAAACCTGTGTGAGTCTGAATGCTCCAGATGAATGTTACAAGAGTAAGCCGGGTTCAGTCGGTAAGAGTATTTCTAGCGTGGAATGTCAAGTTATAGATGTTGATACGCAACAACCATTAACTGCCAATCAATCAGGAGAACTGTGGATACGCGGGCCACAGGTAATGACAGGGTATTTAAATAATCACGAAGCCACTGCTAAAGCAATTGATGGAGACGGTTGGTATCACACGGGTGATATTGTCTATACGGATGAAGACGGTTACATTTACATCGTCGATCGGATTAAGGAGTTGATTAAGTGCAATGGCTATTCCATAGCACCAGCAGAGCTAGAGGCCGTATTGCTGAGTCATCCGGCTGTTGCTGATGCCTGTGTAATCAAGAGCCCTCACCCAACTAGTGGTGAAGTTCCAAAAGCTTTTGTTGTCCTTAAAGGTACAGCGACCCCAGAGCAAATCATGGAATTTGTCGCCGGACAAGTTGCATCTTATAAAAGAATTCGCAGGCTAGAAATTGTAGACGGAATTCCTAAGTCAGCCACAGGCAAAATTTTACGTCGGCTGTTAGTGGAACAAGAACTGAGCAAAATTAAAAAGCAAACTATCAATGAAGAGCCATTGACACAACGAGTGGAGTTTTTGCAACAATTAAATGATACTTCGGCAACTCAACCTCAAGAATTACTAATTGGTTACATTCAAGAGCAAATTGTCAAAGTTTTGGAAATCGATTCATTTCAATATTTAGATCCAGACAAGCCTTTAAATGAACTGAGGCTTGATTCTCTCATGAATATTGACTTAAAAAACCGCATTGATACTGAACTAGGAGTAAACATACCAATAGATATATTTATTGGCAACTTTAATATTAGCCAATTAGCCAATTTATTACTTCAGCAATTAGCAACAAAAGGCACGCTTGTCTCAAAACCTTTCTCAGCTGAGTTAGCGGCGGATTTGAATTCAGAAGCTGTTTTGGATTCTCTAATATTCCCTGAAAAACCAATTGATTCATTTGTGACCGAGCCTGCTGCTATTTTTTTGACAGGAGCCACAGGCTTTTTAGGAGCATTTTTACTTCAGGAACTGCTGCTGCAAACACAAGCAAATGTTTATTGTTTGGTACGTTCTACGGATTCTGAGTCAGGTAAGATGAGGATTCAAAAGAACTTAGAATCCTATGGCATTTGGAATGAGGATTTATCTTCCAGAATTATTCCCGTTTTGGGTGATTTATCTCAACCACTATTAGGTTTGTCATCATCAGATTTCCAAAAGATGAGCAGCCTGATAGATGTTATTTATCATAATGCTGCTTGGATAAATTATGTTTATCCTTACTCAGCATTAAAGCCTACCAATGTTTTGGGAACTCAAGAAATTCTTAGACTAGCTAGTCAAACTAAAACCAAGCCGGTACATTACATTTCCACGATCGCGGTTTTTGAATCACCTGCTTATTGGGGGAAAATCGTCACTGAATCAGATCCACTCGCTCATAGTGAGGGAATGAAGCTTGCTTACTCCCAGAGTAAATGGGTGGCAGAAAAGTTGATGATGATAGCACTGCAGCGAGGAATTCCAGTTTCGATTTATAGACCACCATTTATTTCCGGGCATAGTCAAACAGGTGCTTGGTATAAAGATGATGTCGTTTGCCGTACCATTAAAGGCTGTATACAAATGGGAAGCATGACAGATATCACCGATAGATTAGATTTAGCTCCCGTAGATTATTTAAGTCAAAGCATTGTTTATTTATCAAAGCAAAAAGATTCTATAGGCAAGGCTTTCCATTTAAACAATCCTCACCCTGGCTCTTGGAAGGAATTGACAGATTTTATCCGTTCTTTAGGCTATTCTATTGAGCACATTGCTTATCAAGATTGGCAAGTGCAACTGAGTAATGCTGTCCGTTCTAGAGAAAATTCCTTATATCATCTTTTGCCCTTTTTTCTCAAAAAGTTGCCTCAAGAGCAACGAGCTGTTTCCCACAAGTATCAGCAGTTAATAGACCCACAACTGAGTTGTTCTGAGACACTGAGCGCACTGAAGGGTAGCGATATCTCTTGTCCCCCTGTGAATAAGGAATTACTAAATACGTATTTTTCGTATTTTATTCGTAGTGGCTGGCTTGACTTATAAGTAAGTCGTCGTAAATAAACACAACTATCTGTTAAGGCTGTTAGTGGTTAGTGCTTAGTCGTTACTGGGCTTTAAAGCCTTTACTTTTATCCTTTAGCCTTTATACTTCTCCTTCAAAGACGCTACACGAACAGCCTTTTTTTACTAGTTAGTATGTGTTGTCTCTTATTAGAAAATTGGTGTCGCTTATAAATTATTAAATGAGGTCAAATTAATGGTAGCGGAACTCAAGACTCAAATTAAGTACAATGAAGCATTTGTACCGGAAAAAAAAGAGCCAATTATTGTCTTAAATAACTTGATACAAGCTGGAATTTTTTCCAACTATGTAATGTATGAAGGCAATAATGAAGTTCGTATTGCTGGTAATGAGCTTGTGAGGGTGTCAGTCAGCCAAGAGTCTGTATCAGTTAATGGTTTAGAAAAATCTTACTCTGAACCAGTAAGCGACCCCTTGAAACAAGTAGAGGCTTTGCTCAATTCTTTAAATATTGAAAATTGGACAGCTTATGGCTATGTTGCATTTGATATAGCTCGGTTCTACTCGGCATATTCTAAAGCAATTTCCCAAGAACTGCTTTATTTTTTGATTCCTGAGACTGAACTACGCTTTACAGAAACAGGGATACATATCAAGACTACTAAGTCATTAGAACAGATTCAAGAACAATTATTGCTTGAGAATGTATTGCCAAATTATGAGTTATCTTCCTTAGAAGTTGATTTTAGCGATCGCCAAAGTTATCAAAACCGTGTTGAGACTCTAATTACAGCAATTAAACAAGGAAAACTGCAAAAAGCAATTATTTCCCGTTCTGTTAAAGCAACAGG
>NZ_BAAFZH010000086.1:0-144972 GCF_054684315.1 Scytonema sp. NUACC21
GGCTCACATAAACTGCTTCCCACTTCAATTTTTGATAAACATCAGCAAAGCTCTCTGCCATCTGCATCCCTTCAAGTGTCAACTCCGCATCAGTTTCACCGCAGAAATTACCACTTTGACTAAAAGTAGTTTCTCCGTGTCGCAGTAAATATAAATTGAGCGTCATAGCTTGTATCGCGATTGGGATAACCGAGTGTGTGTAAACATAAAATATCATTAATCTCGCAATCGAGTATGTGCCACCAGGACAAAGTCATCAACCAAAAAAGTTAATTAACCACAAAGTTTTGGCAAGAGATTAATTGTGGCTAGTTTCTTCTGTGATATCTTGCACTTACACCCTAGAAGGGTGAGGCTATACAAACGAAGCAAGCCTACGCAGGCACAGAAATTGTTGTGATTGTTAATCGAAGTTGAAAATGGGGATTGGGGATTGGAGACTGGGGAAGGGACATTTGTACGGTACTGAGGTTTGGATTTGGATTCCAACTTTAGTTGGAGCTTACTTTCTATTTTAAGATCGACCGATCGATCGCTCGCTATATTGAATAGAAATTGCATCTCAAAGTGGACGACAAGTAAAAGGCAATTGCATATATTGAATTTATACAAACATTGATAGCAAAATTATGAGTTGTAAAATAGGTAGTTCATACACGATCGAAATCGGAGATACGCTGTTTAATATTGCCCAACAACAGTTGAATAATGGCGATCGTTGGCGTGAGATCCTTAAATCAGATGGCACTTCATTTACGGAAGAAGATGTTCGTAATTTACAAGTAGGTCAGGAAGTATGCATTCCTCTGTCTGGTAATGGAAGCACAGGTGGAAGTACAAGCGATGGTTTTGCAAGCATAGTGTCTCGTCAAACTTACGAGAGTATCTTTCCCGAACGTGATAATTTTTATACTTATGAAAGTCTAATGACGGCAGTTCAGAAGTACTCGCTGTTCTGTAACGAGGGCTCGAAAACTCATCTCCAAAGCTTGCAGGAGTAGATTCATCCAATTCAAACCGTGGTTTCCTGACAATCAGGTCAGATTCTACAGACAGCGTAACAAGGAACACATCGTATTATTCAATAGGTCATACAAGCAAGTTTGTTGACCCAGGAGCATACAGAATAGAATCTAATTCATTCACAGACGATATTGAAGACGTAGCATACAAAAACTCTGATGGTTCTAAAGTAGTTGTATTGTCCAATAGAACATCAATTCAGAAATCAGTAAAAATCAAATGGGGTTCGCAGTCATTTACATACACTGTACCTGAAAAAGCTGCGGTAACATTCAAGTGGGGTGCGCCAAATCAATAAGGATGAGGTGCTCAAGAGCCTTGACCAATTGCTGACAAGCTTTGTAAAAATTTTACCGATTGAGTATCCTATCGTTTGAGTAGTGATATGGCAACACAAACATATACCGTACAGCCAGGAGACACGCTATCAAAGATAGCCGAAAAATTTTACGGAGATGGCAATCAGTGGCATCTTATTTATGAAGCCAATCGCAATATCATTGGAGATAATGCGGAACAGATTCAAGTTGGAATGGTATTTGTTATTCCCGAACAATCTGGTAATGATGGCGGTGGTGCTAACATTTGGCAACTTCAAGATAGTTGGATTGGAAATCAGTTTATCAATGGAAATGAAAAAGGTGACAAATGGAGTTTTTTCACTCATGATGACCCAACCCACGGCTATGTACAATACGGGAAGTGGGACGAGCTCATCAACATTGTCGATGGCAACAAAATTAAAATCGATGTTGAATCGGATGGCTACAACCCTGAAGAGAAACGTCAAAGAAAGGCGATCCGCATTTATACAGATAAAAAGTACAATGGAGGGTTATTTATTATCGATTTAGACCATATACCTGAAGGAATGGCAGTATGGCCAGCCATATGGCTTGTTGGAACGGGACCTACATGGCCTGAAAACGGGGAAATCGACATCATTGAAGGAGTAAACTCGACATCCTCGGCCAACAACAACAACCAGTCAACATTGCATACCAAAAAAGGATGTTTCCAGAACATTCCACATATTTTGCAGCCAGATTGCAACGCCAACAACGGTTTCACGGGATGTGGCATCATAGGACCGGAAAATTCGTTTGGTCACGGATTCAATGAGAATGGCGGCGGAGTATACGCTTGTGAGTGGCTCTACGACCAGACAATTAAAATCTGGTTTTGGAAACGTGCTGACATCCCTGCAAATGTCCTTGGAAATTCACCTGACCCAAACACATGGGGAAACCCTTACGCTAGTTTCAATCCGTGTCCTGGATATTTCAAAGATATGGAGATGGTCATCAATACGACTTTGTGCGGAGACTGGGCTGGCAATGTTTTCCCTGGAGGATTAGAAAGATGCGGTGGATATCTTTGGGACACAACAAATAATCCCAAATTACGAGATGCATATTTCCTCATCCGAAGTGTAAAAATCTTCACGTAAACACCACTTTAGGTTGAGCTTTCAGTCAAGCTCAACTAAATCCCTCTAACAAGTACGTGGTGCTCTACATCTGTTAGCTATCTTCAGCAGTTTCTCATATCACTCATCATGAATTTAAATTTTTCTAAAAAGCTTTTACTATTGCAGATCACTATCATTACTTTTGCGCCGTTCTTGACTGATAAGCTAAGTCTTGGACAGTCCAAAGAAAACTTTCAAGGAACGCAATTAGTAATTTCCCAAAGCTCTACGGTAGTATCCTACCAGCAACAGGTAGATAGACTACTGAACCTAATACGGCAGCGATTGTTGATTCAGAATGATGTTGCCCGATGGAAATGGAATCAGAACAGCGCCATTGAAGCTCCTGAGCGCGAACAGGAGTTGCTGGCAGAAATTCGGAAGCAGGCACCGACTTACGATCTCAATCCCGATGCAGCCGTAGTCTTTTTTCAATGGCAGATATTTGCTGGAAAGCTGCTTCAAGTAAATAATTTTCAAACCTGGCAAAGAGAAGATCTTCAATTTTTTGATAACGTGCCTGACTTAAATCAGACATTGAGACCATCGCTGGATAAGTTAACCCCAAAAATCCTCTCAGCATTAGCATCACTGTCTCCAGTCCTCAGTTGTTCGAGATTACAGCAATTAATTCAGTCACGCGCCCAGATTGTTATCCATGAAGATGCGATCGATGACACAGTGCGCCGTATTGCTATTGCACCCTTGATAGAACTTAAAGGTAGTTCATGCCAAGATGTTTCCGGACTTGATTGGGTAAAAAACTGAGATCTTGCAATATTCAGTTGTATCACTCAACATTAGTCCAGATGGCAAAACTTTAGCCAGTGGTAGTTGGGACAACCGGATTAAGTTGTGGAATCTCAAAAATGGGAAATTTCACCGCACTTTCTCTGGACATTCTGATGATGTTGAATCTGTTGCAATCAGCCGAGATGGGAAGACTTTAGTAAGTGGCAGTTGGGATCGGACAGCTAAAGTCTGGAATATGAGTACTGGAAAAGTACTCCGCAGTTTTTACCACACAAATGCAGTGAAAGCGGTTGCCATTAGTCCTGATGGGCAGTTGCTTGCCAGTGGTACTAAAGATGGAAAAATCATGATTTGGCAATTGGCAAGCGGTGCATTGAAAACCCCCCTAGCGGCACACAATCGGGCTGTTTCATCATTGGCTTTTAGCCCTGATGGAAAGCAGCTTGCTAGTGGTAGTGATGACGGAACAATTAAGGTGTGGAATCCGCAGGGGCAGTTGCAGCATGTCCTAACCGGACATAATAATGCAGTTTGCTCTGTGGCTTTTAGCCCCAATGGGCAGCAACTCGCTAGTGGTAGTTACGATCGGACAATTAAATTATGGAATCCCAAAACAGGGCAGTTGTTAGACACTTTCACCGGACATAACAAAGCAGTTTGGTCTGTGGCTTTCAAACCGCAAGGTAATACCGTTGTTAGCGGCAGTGCAGATAAGACTATCAAGATTTGGCAAGCGCCTTTAAAGCCACTGTCGCATAACTAAATCGGGTTTGAGAACCCCTCAAAAAAGGGTACAGTGTAATCACGAGAAAAAATTATTGATCGAGGGAGGTGGCATACCAGTGACAAAAACGCATCAAACTGAAGAATTGTTAGTTTGTAGAAGGATTAGTACTCAGGTTTGAATTGAAATTCCTACTTTAGCTGCAGCCAAGCTTCGATTTTGAGATGGGCTCATTCATCAATCACTTGATTGAATAAAATTTTCAACTCTAAGTGGACGACAAATTTAGAGTCAATTGTATATATTGAACTCATGCAAATCTATAATGCTATGGTTAATGACTTTGCACTGCTGAATGGTTTAGCCGAGCTTCCAGCAACCCGTTCTCTTTTCGTCCAGGCAGCTGCCGAACTGAAGAAACATCTGCAATAGGTAGCGATCGCTTTTTTCCCCTCAGTTGCAAGTAATTCTCTTTTTTATCAGGTTTTGGTATCGGCGGCTTGACAGCGCTTTGGCTTATCTAATTTTCGTTGGGTAAGTCAAAGATAAGTTAACAACTGGCATTGACTCCGTAGTTTGCGTTTGAGAATACGAGCAAAGGGGATTGAGAAAGTTCAGTGCTTTAGGGCAGAAAGAGGAAAACCGCGAATATTAACAGACATGGATTCGCCATTATGAGAAAACTAGAAGGAAAAGTCGCTCTTGTCACTGGTGGCAATAGTGGTATTGGTCTTGCCACTGCCAAGCGCTTTGTTGCTGAAGGTGCTTATGTCTTCATCACGGGTCGTCGCCAAACTGAACTGGATGCTGCTGTCAAAGAGATCGGTAAAAATGTTACGGGTGTTCAGAGCGATGTCTCCAAGCTGGCAGACCTCGATCGCCTGTTCGTTACCATCGAACAAGAACAAGGACACCTTGATGTCATCTTTGCCAATGCTGGCGTTGGCGAATTTGTCCCCATCGGCTCAATCACCGAAGAACACTTTGACAAAACATTCAACACAAACGTCAAAGGTACTCTGTTCACCGTGCAAAAGGCACTGCCTTTGTTGACAGAGGGCGCTACTATCATCCTAAACGCCTCAATCGTTTCGATAAAGGGCAATCCAGCCTTCAGCGTTTATAGTGCTACTAAAGCTGCCGTGCGCTCCTTTGCCCGTAATTGGATACTCGACCTTAAAGATCGCAAAATCCGGGTGAATGCCATTAGTCCTGGAGTGATTCCAACTCCTGGTTCCGAGCACTTGGGAGTGGAATTTGACAGCCAAGCCAGCGCTATCCCACTCTTGAGAGTCGGCACGCCCGATGAGATTGCCAAAGCCGTTGTCTTTCTTGCATCAGACGACAGCAGCTTTGTCAACGGCATCGAGTTGTTTGTTGATGGCGGTATGGCACAGATTTGAAGCACCCTAGGATCGATCGATCCATATTCAGTAACTGAATCTGTTCAACGATTGAAATCTAAAAGATTGACCTCTCCGAACGGTATTGAGAGTTTTTTCTTTAGCATTGCTCTTTTAAGCAGTGCATATGTTCTGTTTTTAGCAGGTTGGTGGATCGTTATCATTCCACCCCTTCTTGGTCTTGTGGGATCTGCGATTACAAGCAGTAGCTACCTGCTGTGGGAAAATTTGAAGGAGTATACGCTGGATATTTTTGACGTATCTCCCTCAGTGTCTGTTCTAGTTTTTTTTTCCAATTTTCTTATTCTACCTGGTCTGCCAGTTCGTGTGCTGGTCGCGGTACCTTTAAACGCATATCAAAAGATTTTAAGTATTCCCACCCTCTTTGTGGATGAATAGGACGGTCAAGATGATTACTCATCCAATCCGCAACTTTACGACCATTCCATAAACCACCATCTGGTGGTGGTTCTTGCAATGCGCTCCATAACAAAGCTTGTTCTGTCTCTGATAGCAAAGTATCAGGACCGGGATGGTCATGGCGTTTATCCTTTAACCCAAAAGCACCTAACTGGTTATAACGACCTACAATTCTATAAATCGAACTCCGCCTATATCCTGTAACTTTTACGACTTCTTCTACCCTGTATCCCTTAGCCAACAACCATATTATTTGGAATCGCGTGCGTTCTATTGGGTATGAGTGCTTGTCGGTAAAGCTTGGACAACTCCTCTAAACAGTCGTGTTGCTCTAGTTTCAAAATTTTAGGCATAGCGATCGCAACCCATACCCGAATCTTGATGAGTGTCACATATTCATTATCTGGAATGTTTTGATTTTGATACAAATTCAAATTGGGATCCAGCATTAAGTCTGAAAGCTAGTTCTATTATACTTTCCAATTCTTTTTATCACTCCAATAGGGTTGTTTTTCACGCCACTCGACCCAATTGTCTTTTCGTAATCATTTCATTTACTAAATCTCTGACAAGCATCCAAAATTATATTCACGTATTTTTGTCAAGCTCATTTTTGACAAGTTTTAATGCGTTTGCCCTAAGGGTATTGTGGGTTATACTGATTAATTCTTTCACAAATTTCTATCAAAGTTTTCTGTAAAGCCTCATTGTAATAATCTTGATAATTAGGCATCCCCAACCACTTAGCTTGCTTGCTCAATCGTCCAGAAAACTGAATAGCATTAACCAGTCGATTCAAGGCTATCCGTCGCTTTGCTCTGATGATTGGACTATCATCAGTAGCCGAAAATTGCTTGACCTCCTCGATAACCTGCTGTAATTGCAGGTTGAGAGCGCTATCTCTGTTGTGAAAATCGTTGCTCATCAGTACTTCTGGTTACCCATGAGGGAATCTCTACTCTGGTATCTTCCCGCAGCTGAGACTTCTACGCAAAAACTGCTAATCTTTACAAAACTTTACTTATGCTTTCCCGTGTTGTGCGGTTTAGTGTGCTTTGAATCAAAACACGAGTGTCACCCAGACGATAATTTGTCTGGGTGACATTGAAGGTATATACGGCGATACACGCAAAAACTTTATGGAACTCTACGCCGTCTTCAGCATCATATCGCGTCCAGTTAAAGACTTATCATTAAGGCAGATGGGGGGCTTTGGGGTCCCCTCTGGGGTTGGGGGGCAATGGGGAGCGGGTTTTCTGGTTTTTGCACTGCTCGCTTAATAATAACCCATTAACCGAATATGCGATCGCCCCCCTAATCTCAGGTTATTAACTTTTTTCTACTTCTATAGCATAAGATCTATCTCGTAACCATTGTTCTAAATCAGATACAGTCGAAAAATCCAGTAATGCTTCTGCTAATTCTTCCAACAGTTCAACAGGTAATTTACGAATTTGCTCAATGAATGGAGCTTCAATCTCACCAAGACGACGATTGAGTAGTCGTATAATGACTTTCTGCTCACCTATTATTTCGCCTTCTTCGCGACCTTCTTCGCGACCTTCTTCCCTAGCCAGTTGTACAGTTGGGCTTACCAAAGCCATTAACATTTCCTCCTCAAAACGATTGATTTTGGCAACTAATCTTTTTTGTAGCTGAAATGGCAGTGTCATCATTGTATCAATTATGTCAAAGAGTTTAACAATTTGCTGTTTTGTGAAACCCCGTTCATAAAGTCCGCGAATTAACTGCCATTTCCACTCTTCCCGTTGGGTTAAGTTAGTCGTGGTTGCTTTAGTTTTCAAGTGTGCCATCGTAATGATGGCAAATGGATTACTACTCGATTCTAGCTCATGCCAACTCTGTTCGTAATCCATGAGTTTAACAGTAGGAAATGTGAAATTCAACGAACAATTTAAAACATATTTAGCATATTGGTTAGGTCGCCATGTAGGAATAGTGTCACCTAAAACCGCCAGACTCACAACAAATTTATCGTAAAGTTCGGCGGCGCGGTAATTATAAGTGTAAATCCGCTTGGACAAGTTAGCATCATAATAGCTTTGCACCTCAACGTGGATTAAAATCCAAGCTTCTTTTTTGTCTAACAACGCAACTTTGTAAAGTTTATCAGCCACTCCATCTCCCGTTTCTGCTGAAGCCGTAATATGCATGAAGCTCTTTATCAAGAAGTTCAGGGGTTTGCGTCCAATCAATTGCTCTGTGTGCTTCGGGAAAAAAGAAGGCTAAGAAGTCTTCAAAATATTCGTTTAAAGCTTCTTTCCATGATTTGTCATAATTGGCTCTGACTTCACTCATTTTGCTTTTAGTAAATGATATTGCTGGGAAAAATCTAGTGTTGTATTAACTTGTTAGGCAAGCATTTGGCTAGCTTTAAAAAACCGAACAAGTAGAATCTAACTCTAGGGTATTTTAGTATGAATTAATCAAATTTTTATTTTAAATTTATAAAATCAAATATTATATAGGACGATTCAATCTAAACACAATTCATCTGCTTTATCAATCAGTTGCTCAAGCAACAGAAGAATTTTGGAGAACGCCAGATTTAACATGAAAGAATTCAGGCGATCGCTTGCTAAACAACGGAGTGCGGAGCGCTTTATTGGTTGTAGTTCGTAATTGAATCTTCAACTACGAATTACGAATTGCACATTATACCAAAGTTAGTTTTGGTGGAGATGAAGACTTTTTCGATGGACGTGTTTTCTCCTCAAAAATCCGGCTCTTTTCTTCTAGAGAAGTCGTGCATAAGTCACTCCAAAACTGAACTCTTCTGTATAGCGTCGTTGCTATGGCGTTGTTTCATGAGTGCTTTTTCTTTTTTCAGAGCAATAAATAACTTATCTGACCACAGTTTTTTTAACAATCGTGGAGAGAATTCTTCAAAAGGAAATATCCAATTGTAGTCTGAATCCAAAAATGCTCTGTAAGCTGCGATCGCGGGTAACGAGAGGACGGCTGGCGCTTTGAACCCAAACGCGCTACCGTCAGCCAATATTGTGTTTCCACTGGTTGATATTGAAGCTAGCGTGTCATTGTTACCTTTATTTACAGGGCTTGTTAAGTATTTCTCGATAAGTTTGTACAGTTCCCGCTCAATTTCCAACGCTTGAGGAAGGAGTGGTAACAGGCGATTGATTCTTTCTAGTTCTGTGGCGTTCAGCACCTTTGGTATCTGCAAGCTAGTAGGATGTCGTAACTTACCACTAGTGCTGTAATCATATTTAACTCTGTCCAAACAGATTAACATTTTGTAAATGTGGTTGATAGAGCAACGTCATTTCTTTATAAGTGCTTGACTTTTTGTTTGGTTCTCTGACGTTTGGTGTTAGAGGAATGTCTGTTGGGAAATCTTCCACACGTGCTGTCACTACTATGTATAGATGACTACCTTAAGATATCTGATTGCTGATGGATTCTCCTTTAATAATGAACGTTTTGGGCATATTAGAGATATTTTGGAGTTGATGTCTTGTCGATTGTAATTGATAAAGGTCGCATGCACTTGTTTGCTAGAGAGTGAAAACACCTATTTGTAGCTAAATTTTTATATTCCATTAAGAAGTACTATCTTTCTCTTATGACAAGAGTACTGGATGGTGCTTTGTTCCCTGCCTGCTCCACAGCCAACAGCCATGCTTCACGCTGGTCGTCTGGTTGTAATTTTGTCAGTGGTCTCACTTGGTACTTATTGGTAGGCAAAATTTGTGAACTACCAGGGATGGCGAAAACTAATTATTGACAGTTTTACTTCTCTGTATTTTCTTTTTTTAAAAGAGATTTTTTTGCCAAGAAAAAGCTGCAAAAAACGTATAACTAGCGTAATATGATAATAATGTTGATAAATAAAATCAACATTATTCCAAACATCTCAAATTAATACATAAGTGCCAGTTTAATGGATTTGAATATCCAAAAAGAAGAATTCAGCTATGCTTATATATATGCTGTCGTATCAGCAGCAGGTTACTCATGCCAGATAGCATCCAGACCTACAGATATTGGTGGTATCGACATTATCATTTCAGGTATAGAGCAGTAATACTCGCTTTATCCACCTCGCCTCGAAGTCCAAGTGAAATCTACTTCAATAGATGTAGTGAGTGATGAGTTTATTAGATACCCCCTCAAACTCAAAAACTATAATGAGTTGAGAAAGCAGAAAACTCTTGTACCTAAAATCTTGATTGTAGTGTTAATTCCTGACAATCCAACTCAATGGGTGAATCAGTCAGAAACCGAACTCTGTATGCGGCGTTGCGGCTACTGGATGTCATTAAAAGGACAACCAGAAACACAAAATACTGAAAGTGTAACTGTCTATTTGCCTCGCCGACAGTTGTTTACAGTCAATGCTCTTAAAGATATTATGCAGCAAATCGAAACAGGAGGCACATTATGAAAGCAATTGTTTGTGATAATGATATACTGAAAAGTTTAGATCCCTGTCAGGTGGCAGCTTATTTACAATCTAAAGGATGGCATGAAAGAACCCGTGTTCCCGCTCAAGTATCTAGTTGGACTAGGGACACTTTCAATGAAGATAAATTAAAGATTTATTTACCTTTAGACCAGGATTTCGATGATTATCCCCGTCGGATGTACGAAGTTATGGAAATTTTGGAAAAGGCAGAAAATCGGTCACAGTTGGATATTTTGAGCGAGCTAATTACAGTAGTGGGGAATATTGAAATTCAAGGAGTTGTGACACAAGTTCAACCGTTAACCGAAGTAAAAAGTAGCAACATTATGATTCTGGGCGTTGTTGTGGATAAGTTGCGAAAAATTCACATGAATTTAAATGAATCCCAATACAATATAGCACTGAAAGCTTACTGGGAGCGAAAGCCCATTATCTGCACTGGGGATTTAATTAAGGAGGGTGGCTCATTTATGCTGCGAAACCCTCGAAACTTTGGATTCTATCCAGACGAGGAGACAAATTAACCTTAAGTGCAATATTCTTCAAAATTCTAGCTCTGTAAAACTCATCCTCTAGTTCCCGTGTTTTCTCTAGCACTTGCGACAAGAGATTTTCGGATAAGTATTGAGCGATGTCCTGCAAAGCTTGAGATCGAGCAGATTAATTACTGCAAATAAGGCATTTGTCGTTATACCCATAATATTACCGAAGAAAGGCAGCCTTGCTGATGGCAGATGGCAGCTATGTAGGATTTTCAATCTTTAACAAAGGTAAGTCATCTGTGCTCTGCCATTATGGTTTAAAGGCACCATTATTTATTTATGGATAAAAATAAAAACGTAGTAACTTTACGCGCATCCCCTAAATTTATTTATGGGGATTCCATAAATGCCCTCTGCCCTCGTACTTCTGCCTTCTTAACTTTTTTGGGTAAAATCACACTTCAGCAATAAAGCACATTGAGTCTTTGATTAATAAAATTTCTGTATCATTTGGTGCTTCTGGCCAATCTTCACGAATTGTATTTCCTTGAATAAGATTAATAGATACATTAGTCCATGCATCAAGATTATGTCCACGAATGAGAATTTCACTAAAGAATTTATCTCCGATCAAATTTAGAATTTTTTCTTTTGGAGCTTTGTAAGTTAGCCAAAAAGCAAAAGGATAAAATTTTAGAAAATCACCGTTAAGTGTGATAACTGTACCACTCTGTTCAATTGAAGATATGCTTAATGCTCTTAAAATCACTTGACGTTCTGGTATGTAGTAAGGCCAAAAGTAAAGGTTAAAATCAGATGGAAAGTCTAAAGTAACATCTAAAAAATATTTTCTCATTAAATCAACCATTGGTGCTGTACGTAGTGGTTCAGCCATGTCATTACGTATTTCTACAGCGAGTAAATGGCCTACAATAGAACGTGCTAATTTTTGTGGTTGTATTTTAATATTAATTTCTCCAGGCAATATAATTGTTTGATTTGCATTGAGAATTTTGGAAAAATCATGGCTAAATTTATTTAAAGAAGGGTCAAAATTACTTCCCAATCGTTCATTGTTACACCTTCCACATAAACTTTTAAATTTCATCCCATTTTGGGATAATCTACAAATTTTTGGATCTACTTTATCAAAAAAAGGAATTAGACTTTTAATTGTTACTTTTTTAGGATTTACACTACCTTTTGGTGGTACATGATCTTCAGTTAAATTACAAAAAGTACCACAGATATTGCACAAACCTTTTGGCGTACTTTTTGTACAAACTTTTGGAGTATTTGTCATTTCTATTTTTACCTGTTAAATTAGTTTAATTAAGTTAACACATTTTTTACTTCTTGCCCTTTCATTAACTCTAAGCTGCAATCTTTAACAATTTTGTAGATTGCACCAAAAAGTTTCTCTGGAAAACTTTTAACAGCGGAATGTTCAATTAGCATACTTAACTGGTTTAGCCATTTATACAACACCGTTATTCTGGCACAAGTTTTTAAAAATAGGTATTTTTTTTAAGATTCCGCTACAGGGTTTTAGGGGTCACCTTTTTTATTGACACTCCTAAAAAGGCGGTGTTATATTTGACAGGTTTGGCATGGTGCTCCCAAAACTGGCAACAAACACGACTTTTTGAAACCAATAGAAAATATAATTTCAGGATTTCGCCTTGACAAAAATTTCTCAATAAGTTAAAGCTAGGAAAGCTATGACAAGTGTTGCTGAATAATAAGCTAAGTTTCACCTATCCAGGTGAAAATTTGCATTATCCTCATTACAAATAGTTGTATTGTTGCCAATATAGATTTTCGCCAATTCAAAATTAGAAACAGATGGGAGACGCTCTTTCTAACCGTTGACTCAAGTACTCTGTAAGTTTAAGAATTTCATTAATGTTAGCATCAGTAGATTTGCTGTATGTATTTGTAACATTTCCACTGATGTGGCCACCTGCGACTACGCCACTAACATTAGAACTACTGGTAATGCCACTCACATCGCGACCTGCTTGAATATTAGTTGAATAATTATCAGAATTTGAACTATATGTTTGGGACATATTGATGTATTTTGTGTAATTTCTTATTGAGTAATGCGCTGGCGCTGCTTGTACAATTTGCTTTTCTTTGACAGAGAAAGTTATTCCTTCCCCTAAAATTCCATCTTCTTCTAGCTTCAACGACCATCTAAGTATAACATCTCTAATAGCTTCTAAAATACCGACTAAGCTGACTTTGCTAATATGTAGTGATGGCGGAAGGTCGATACCTAAAAACTGCATCAAATTCGATTCTGCATTCTTGGAAAAATAAATAACCAATGGATCTTGTCCATCATTGACCAATTTCTCTATTTCACTCACTGGTTGAGCAATATATTTTTGGGAAATCGTGTCGGCTAAGTCTTGCGGTATATTATGGATTACAATTGGTATCCAGCCATGATAAGGATTCCATGCTCTCAATATTCCTGTAATCAAACGATACTCAGGTATCTTTACCTAGTTAGAATATCCATTGAGTTCAAAATCAATCCATTCTTGAAATTCCTTGAGCGCAAGTTTTTGGGAAACAACTAATGCTTTACGAAGCAAGTTCAATACAGAGACTGATGGGTCAAAAGCATCTCTTTGTAAATCTAAAACTAATGAATTCATGGCAAATTGTTGAGTATGAAGGGAAGCTTGCTCAGAAGAGACTTGAGCTTTCATTATTATCTGTTGAGGAGTCTCTAAACTACTTTGAGCAGTACTGGCTTCTGTGGATTCAACTGCTGTCTTTCTTAACATAGTTGCCAGTCGCAAAAGCGATCGCACCCTCGCCAACAGTTCATCCACTGTTACAGGTTTACGAATAAAGTCATTCGCACCCAAATCTAATCCTTTAGCAACATTGGGTGAGTCGTGGGCTGAAATCAGCAGAATAGGGATAAATGGCAATGCAGTATTTTGCCGGATTGCTATAGTTACTTCATAACCATCCATTCCTGGCATCATAAGTAACATACAGCAAAGCTGCTCTAATTCCTGGTGATTACTAATACCAAAACCAGCCTGTACGCTACGCAAAACCATCAGATATTCTTCAACCCCTAACAGCAAACCATGTCGTTGTCGCAAGCTGTTAAAAATATCCAAAAGGAGGGGAGAGGATAACAGAGAACACCCATCACCGAATTGCTGTTTATTCGCGAACATACTCTTTGCTCCACGCATCCAATGCTCTTTTATGGAACTTAATACTAGAAAACTCTAGGCGATACTTCTAAAATTTTCATATTTGTCAACTTTCATCTTTATAAACCTTATTACGATGTCCAATTTCCACAACGTTTTTCAGTAAAATATTGTCAAAAATATCGTAGATAACGCGATACTCACCTACTCTAATCCTATAAGCGGTTTCTTTACCTTTTAGCTTTTTTACCCCGTTAGGACGGGGTTCTGTAGCTAAATCATCAATTTTAACTTGTATGCGTTCTTGAATTTCTGGCGATAATTTTTTAAGTTGTTTTAACGCTCCTTTTAAGATTTCAATTTTATAACATATATTAGATAAACAATATTACTATTGCGGTACCCACTGGGAGGATGTGAAAACCAAGCTAAAGGAATTGGGAATTGGGAGAGACGACCCAATTCAGGATAAAGATTAGAGAATGAAAGTACAGGTTCTGTGAACTTAACTAGCTGCACTGTTAAGTCGATAACTTCGCAGAAAAATGACAAATCCAAAAACTGTGAATAATGCAACACTGGAAGTGCTGGGCAAACCCCAAAGCGTGAACATTTTTACCGATACAATTTCATGGCTGACCAATCAAACCAGTTGGGATCGTTGGTAAGAATGTCGAGGATAACGTTGCTGTCTACTAAGACGGTCATTGATTGTCGTCGCTGCGGGTAAGAGTCATGATTTGGTCAGTGGTGAGATTTCCAGCAGCACAACCCCGCATGGTGTCAATCCAGGTTAGGATTTTATCACTAGGTTGTATTTTCTTGAGATAAAGACGCTCGCCTTCGATTTCAAACGCTAATTCTACGTCAGGAGAAATGCTTAGCGCTTCTCGGATTTCAGGAGGGATGGTAATCTGACCGTCAGGTGTAACTCGCAGCGTGTGTTTGTTGTTCAAGCGTTCTTATGTCCTCATATTACAAGAAATAGTCACTAACAATAATCCGAATAGACACAACTTGGTCCCTTTAATCCAGCCTCTACTTCGTGAATCGGTTTTCGCAAAAGTTCCGCAGCTTTACTTAAAGAAATTAAACCTTCTGCTAACGCACGATAACAAAGCCGCTCAAATCGGCAAGCTTGTTCTTTTTTACCTCTTTCTTCAGCTACTTCTAGTTCTTCTGGTTCAGTAGTTCTCCAATATCTTGCTACCGATTGAAAAGAGTACGTTAAAGTTGCTTCAGAAATAATTCCGATCGCTTGAAGACGAATCAATAGTGCTGCTCCGCTCACTTGGTACAATCGTTTAAGCTCAATAAGTTCTTGGTATCCCAAACATTTACGCTGCTTGCCAACTTCCCGCTCAAGATGTTCTCGTGGCATTAGAAAGGCTTCTGCGAAGAAATTTACTATTTTTTCTGCGTTTTGTTGAGGCAAATTTTCGGGATCTATTAGCTGATGACCTAACTCACGTCCCAATATTAACCGCCGCCGTTCTAGAGATAATTGGTTATTAACTACAACAACTGGTATGTCTAAATGATTATTGAAACGTTTAACTGAGCAAGTAAAGCCGGACACTTTTCTAGGAAGATTAATTGTCAGAACTTTTATTCCTTTTTCTTCCAGTAGTTCAGTCATGTTTGGGATAGGAGCATAACCTAAATTCCACTTCCTGCGAACATCATCAGCGAGTTTCTCAGATTCTTTAATGTCTCTAATTTTAAAAGAAGCGTTAATAGGTCTTTCCCATTCTACACTGCTCATATCAAGTATTTGTTCAATTTGTAAGTAGCGTTCTACCCATTCAAGAACTTTAGTTTTAACTCTCGCACGGTCTTGAATATTGATATGGCTTTTACATTGAAAGTCAATTTCACCTAGTTCGATACCCTGAGTATCTATTAAATAAGTTAGAGACACCCCAAGTGCTTTGCTTAGAGCAAGTAGAACACTCGAACTAGGAAGCATTTCTCCTCGTTCATACTTCCCGATCGCTTGGGGAGAAACCTTCCCCTGAATGGCTTCGGAAAGCTGGCGAAGAGATAAACCCGCTTTATTCCGGGCAATCTTAATGCGATCGCCAAGCATAGATTTCGCTGTTGTTTTATAGTATGTTTTGTAAACAAATTCTAGCTTCCCGTTCTTCCAGTCAAAAGCATTATACCAGGAGTAGTAAGGGCTGGTAGTTACCTATGGGGTTCGGGGAATTAACGTTCATGACGCTCGACTGGTCGTAGCAATGCTGGTGCATGGCTTAGCCCATATTCTAACTTTCAACATTAGCGATTTTACTCGTTATAATGTCACATAATTTCTAATCCTGATATACTCCCTTCCCGGTGTAAGATTACCGATCTTTTTTTCCTCTTTCTTTGTGTCCTTAGCGTCTTTGCGGTTCATTTAAATAGGTAATCTTCTGGCGGGAAAGGAGTAGGATTATCTCAAAGATGAAGCTTGAAACATTAATTCAGTAGTCATTATATATCTCCGAAATTGAAAGTGTCAAAATCTGCTCCCTTTCCAAGCAAACGCACCTTAAACTGCTCCTTTTGTCGCGGAACTTGACTGAAAACTTCGTTGAGCACAGTGATAAAATCAGTAACTGGAAATTCTTCGGGTTGGTTTTGTGCAAAACTAATCATTTGTTCCATAAGCTTATTTCCATTGCACTGGTAAGCAGCTAGAATTATATCTGACACCAATAATGAGTCATCACTTTGAGAAATTCCTATCGCAATAGCGTTACACCAAGCTTCTACATCCTCTGTATTGATTACAGCAGCTATTAAGAATGAAATAAAGGCACTATTTGTATTGCCATTTTGAAGTTCTAAAACCCCTAAGTTAAACCATGCATAACTACATAAAGCATCACACTCTAACGCAGCTTGTAATTTTTGTCTGTATTCACTAGTGGATAAATTATCATTAGGTATGGCAAGTTTAATTGCTGCATCAACATGGCGTTTTTGATCGTCGCAACCTAACATACTATAAATTAATACGAGTACACGGACTTTAAGCCGCCATTCAGGTTCAAATGTTGTGTGAGATATTAGATAAGTATAAAAAGCTTGCTTCGATTCATGATACTTCCCTGCAAACATCAATGCATCGGCATATAATGCGCGACAATTATCTTCTTCGCCAAGGCTAAGTGCGCGTTCATAAAACTTTACTGCAAAGAAATATCGTTTACTTTCAAATAGGATTCCTGCTAATTCTCGGCAAAAATAGGATCTTTCCAAATATTGAGGGGAATGTTTAATCGCTTGTTTGTAGTAATGTAAGGCTAATCTTTTGAAATTTCTTGACTTTAGGTAGTTTCCTAGATTATAGTGGGCAGTAGCTATCTTACGACTATCTCCTAATTTTACTGCTCTTTCAATATAACGTTCTAAAAAATGATAGAAGTACTTATGTTCAAACTCAGATAGATATTGACTTTGTAATAGTGGTGGCAACATCAACATTTCAGCTGCATCAATTTCGGCGTTAAAGAGCTTTTCCAACAGTTGTAAAGCCTCTATTACACGATGTTCCTTAATCATGCAAGTGACTGCTATCTGAAATATTTCTGGCTTAATGATGATAGATGAATTATCAGCAAAATCGGCAAATATCCGTGCAGCTACATTAGAATGACCTGTTTTTTCTATAGCAACAGCAACTCCTAAAATTATATCGTAATAAAACTTAGATATATCAATCTTATTTACCTGCTTTTTAGAGGTGTGAAGTGTAAAACCTGTACCATTAGCAAGGTAAATTTCAACTTTATCATTGTCAATTGTAATTGTTCCGTGACAATTTCTTGACGAAAAATTATTAATTACGATGAATTTTGGATAATTGTCTAATAATTTGCGAATTTCCAATTCAAATTGAACAGCTAATACACCATGAACACGCTGTTCCTTTAGGTTGATTTTGAACTGGATAGGCAGTGTCAATTGAGGAGTCCTTAACTGTCTAAATCCTTCTAACTCTGAAACTAGTTGAGCCACCGTTTCTTCTTGCCATTCATCTCCTACAGAGAAGCGGAAGGTAATACTATTCTTTGCCTTTTTGCCATAATAAGGATCGTAAGTATGAAACCACTTTACGTAAAGTTTTCCTGTAGGTGCATGATAGCGAACAATCAGAACTGGTAGATCTAACGATCGATAGTATTCACAAGTGGAAATTTCGAGCTGAACTGCCAAGGCTTTTTTTAATTCACTCTTATCTGTTCCTTTAAGTTGGACAAAGAACATTTGGCCTGTAGCCGACTCAGTTTCGTCGAATATTTCTACTCTACCGTCAAGCCCGTACTCAGGTGCAGGAATTGTTTTAAACAGCCATTGTGAAGGTAGGTGTCTCTGAAAAGCTATGCAAGATTCAGATTCTAACTGATGTTCACGTGGTCTTTTAGGCAACATTATATCTTAGGGAAAAATTAGTTTCAGCTACATTTTTAACCCAGTTTTGGATTAAAAATATTTTCATTTTAATTTTTATGCAAGACTTTATGACTTACCACCCCTCACTGCACTACCTGCCGCACTTATAACCTAACTGCAAATCCTTGCGAATGCCGTTGTACGCCTTTCACTACGGAGTAAACCTGCAAAAATTCTAACTCCGTAGGTATTACTCCTTTGAATGAGAAGTAGGTGCGCTGAACTTCTGAACCCACACATTAGAGAGCAATGCCATTGTTTATTCCCCTATTAATGCCAGTGCTTGATTCATCACTCGGTCAGACAAATACATTCCACAGAGGCGCAGTTGTTCTAAAACCGGACGTGCTGATGGAATTGCGCCTTTTTGTTTGGCGTTAAGAACTATACCTAGCGTACCTCGTACCGGAATTCCCAAAGCCACAGCACAACGACGGGCTGCTAAATCGTCTATGATAACCTCAGTCCTAGGATTTACATAACCCCAGGTTAAAACAGCAGATTCACCAAGACCCAAATCCCAGTTTGCAATAATAGAAGGGACAGAGGGTGCTGATTTTACTACTAACCAGGAAGTACTGACTAGAGCCTGAGCAGTTATATCTGTTTCACCGTATGCCTGAATTTCCGTTGCTACTGCTTGTGGGACAATAATTTCTGGACTGATTGTCTGTAATAGGTGGAGAAAATTTCCCTTAGTTAAAAAAATTAGGGGAGAGGTATTAATAGCAGGAAATGCGGCTGCGCCACGTAAACTATTAGCCAAGGTTTAACTCTCTTTGCAAGTCATCAATATCTACAGCAAACACATCTACTTGTTCGCGGGTAAGAGCAGAGAGAAAGTCCCGGCGGTTTAAACCTGCAATTTGTGCGGCTTTTTCCTGGGAGACCTCTCCCTTTTGATACCAGTAGATAGCAGCAGCAAGGCGCATATCACGCACAAAATCATCTGGGGTCAGACGACGGGCTGAGAATACTTCTTCAGGTAAGTCTAGATTGACTCTGGTCATAAAGTTATACTCCACTTAATTAAACGTCTTCGCGGTTAAAAATTATTTTTGAACCACAAAGGCACGAAGATCGCGAAGAAATTTTCAGTATAGATCTCTGACACTTGACAGAGTGAGGTAGGCATTGCCCAGAATTCAATAATGTTGGTGGGCAGTGCCCACCCTACGTTTATAGGTAATCCTTTGGGGGGAAAGAATCAGTTATATATTATCTATCTTTCCACTCAGAGGTGATAGGAACACGCCCAGACACAATGATGAAGCCGACAGAATCAAGCCTGAGAAGGGGCTTTTGAATTCCCTCTAGAATAGCTGCGTTTAAAGCACGTTCTATCTCTAATTCTTCAGCTAGGACGCGATCGCTACTCTGTCGGTTTAGGCGCAGGCGTAACTGTTCTTCGCGATTCCCCAACTTTTTCTCTGCAGCTTTCGCATATTGTTTGCACAAGTCTATAAAATCAGGACGACGGGCTAGTAATTCCGAAGATGTTTTATATGCTTGATAGCAAAACTTTTGCCATTGACTCGCATCCACAAAATCATCAATAATTGCTACGTCTTCCTTTGCCAGATTGTAATCCCGGTATGGATGACTGCTTTTATTATTATACGGGCGTTGCAGTATATTTAAAAGCTTTTCATCTTCAACAATACTTATTGGATGGTAGCGACCATCAATAAATATAGTTTCGATAATTGGCGGAAATAAAGCATCAACACGCCGCTGCAAAATTTTGTATTTAGAAGCCCCTAAGTTATTCTCTTTTAAAACCTGTTTGGCAGTTGTTAAATTGGCTTCCACTACATAATTGCATCGAAAACCGAACCATTCCATCCCCTCTGCAGCATCCCAAGATGTGTCCGTGCGCCACATAGCAAAGGCTTGACCTCGGTCATCCCAGTCTACATAACTTAAGAGGGAGTTTACCAATCCTTCTCCTATACGGAAGAGTTTAATTCCGGGATTTTGGTTGGCTACCCTGCGGTTATAAGTTCCAAATTGGTCAAGATAACTCTTAGCAAAGCGAGTTTTCAAATCATCCACAGGAACTAACGTGCGAGTTATGGGTTGATAACGCCGCACTTCTGATACATTTGAGTTATTGATTGGCTTAAATCCCAATGCATCACACATCCAAGATTCAATTGCTCGTTTTATTTCTTGATGTTTTGCATCATAATTGTCTAACTCTTGAAAATACTGAGTTGCATCTTCATCATTAGCATCAATTTCATCTAAAGCATTCTGTTCGCTAATTTTGACGATTTCAGCTTGAATTTCTTCTTGAATTTGTTCGGTTTTTTCCAACAACCCAGCAGCACCTGATTTAAACAAAACTGTTTCCAATTCTGCAACTTTTTCATCTATATAAAACTGTAAACTGGCAATTGATTGCTGGAAAATTCCAAATCCATCTTTCAATATCTGATACCAAGCATTGTGGGGGCTATCCTCTAAATAGGGACCCAGCAATATACAGGATTGAACGCCAATTTTGCTGCCAATACGGTCAATTCTACCGATTCTTTGCTCTAGTTGATTGGGGGACCAAGGGAGGTCAAAGTGAATTAACCAGTCAGCAAACTGGAGATTGCGCCCTTCTTCTCCAGAGCGATCGCATACCAAGATAAAGCAGTGTGGGTTGTTCTTAAACCTATTTAGATTTTCCTCTATCTTTTCTCTTGATATCCCAAATTGATGGCTGGCTACTATCCCCGCTCCAAAGGTATCAGACAAATACCGAACAATTTCCGCACAACTTTGGGCAAAACTGGTAAAGATAACAAATTTGGGAAGAACATCTTCAGAAATTGGTCTGCGAATTCTCTGCTGTATCCTTGCTAGTAATTCCTTTTTATTTTTACGAACTGTAGGAGGAATTTTAAAGAATGTAGCTAGCTGATTCAACAACACTGTTCTCAAATTTTCCGTCCGTTCTCCGTCCTCTACAGGTTGACGAATGATTTTGAGTAAAGACTCTAGAATTGCTTCTTCCCCTGAGAATTTAGGAGTTGCAGTCAACAAGCGAACATTCTCTTCACCAAACTCATTCAGGAGTTTGGGATGACTTTTACTGCTTAAACGTGCAGCAATGACCTGTTCTAAAATGCCAAACCAAGTACCAGCTGCTAGGAATAACAGCAGGAAAATCTTGCTATACTGCGCCTCATGAGGAGCGACAGTACGCCATTCATCAATCAGTTCGTGGATTTCGGGCGAGCGCTCATCTAAGTCATACTCTACCTTAGGCGTAATATTGCGGTCAAAAATCACATCTTCTACGGAGGTGCGGCGGTTGCGAAGCATGCGACGGTGAAGCCTGTAGGTATCGCTGATGTGGGTACGAATTGCTCGAACTATATTATCTTGCTCAGCATCGTTGGCTTCCAAACAATTTTGCAATTTGTCTACCAGATTCAATAAATACTTATCTTCAGCAAACAGATTGCGAAGTTCTTTGAGGTTAGTTTTGAGGACAAAGGGGTTCGCGCCTTCCTTAAAGGACAGCAGCACTCTACCAATATCTTGGCGTTTTACGACCCGATCGCGAAAACCCGCCAAATCATCAAGTTGATAAGCTGTTGGGTCGAGCAAGTGAAGCATTGCCAGGAAATCTTGCTCGTGATTGAGAACAGGGGTAGCAGAAAGTAACAGTAAGCGATCGCTTTTATGGGCGAGGATTTTGCAACGTTCAAAACACTTGCGTTGCAAAGAATCCGAAGACTTTGCCATAGCAGCGATGTTGTGAGCTTCATCTAAAATCAGGAAACCCAATTTAGCATTTGGACTCACCTGGCTCACATCCTCAACAGCAAGTACCTTCACCCTATTGGGAAAGTGGGAAATGTAAAACTTTTCCAACTCAGTACGCCATTGTTCCACTAAATACTGCGGAACTATGACTACAGCGTCTCCAGAAGGCTCATCCAACAGGTATTGACGAAGAATAGCACCAGCCTCAATCGTTTTTCCCAAACCTACTTCATCCGCTAGCAGGTAACGTTGAACCGGATCTTCCAGTACCCGCCGAACAACTTCCACTTGATGGGGATAAAGCTCGATATTCGCGCTCAACAGCCCGGTCATCCCGCGACTTACAGCACGTTGCTGAATCAAGCATTTGTAGAAAGCTAATCTTCTATCGTGGAAATAGGGCGTTTCATGACCCTTTATCGCCAAGATTTCGATAGGATTTGCCTTCAGGCGATTGCAACGGACGTAAATTTCCTCTTCAGTCGCAAAGATAGTTTTCTTATCAGGTAAGTCAATTTGATAATGTTCGCTCTCTTCATCCCAGGCGGAGATTCTGCCAATTATCCAAGTATCCTGGGTTGACGACATTGTATAACATCGAGTTTGAGGCTGCAGCTTGACTTCAGACAACGAACTTAAGTGTACAGTTTTTTCGATTCGTTGTCCTACTGAGCAGAAATACTCAATATTTGCATCGAAGTTAGATAAGATTTCAGTAACTTTTCCTATCCCCAAATCATTATTGCGGGACTGTACCAGCGAACCAAGCTTAATCATGTTTTTAGTTTCTTGAAAACACTATCAGGGTCTCACCCTGTCGATATTTAGTGCGATTAATTTCCAGATTTTGCATCTTAGGAGTGAAACTTTATTAACTCCATAACATTGAGCTACAAGATAAATACCTCCAAATACGTTTTACTTATACCTCAATGTCAAATACCCGATGCCTAAGACTTGGCGCTAGCCACTTCTCTTTGATGACTATAGGAATCCTATTTCATTTTTGAAAACCTATAGTAGCTGAACCCTTTTCTAACAACGTTAGAGCTTCAATATGTTTAGCAAGGCTCATGCCGAGTTTCTATACTATCATAATTGTTTCTCGTAACGTCAACAAAAAACTAAGTCATATGAATACACCTGAGGAGACTCGACGATACGCACCTGCAACGCAGCGTAACCGAGAACCGATTCTGGAAGTGCTTTTGAAGGTGCTGCCCCCCCAGGGTACTGTTTTGGAAGTAGCAAGCGGTACTGGAGAACACGCTGTCTTTTTTGCCCCACGCCTCAATCCCCGTAAATGGCTACCCTCCGAACCCAATCCACAATTACGTGCCAGTATTACTGCGTGGTCTGCAGACCTTGGTTGCGAAAATCTTTATCCACCCATTGACATTGATGTTTGTGCGCCAGTTTGGTCTGTGGAGAAAGGCGCATCCCCACAGTGGTCTAATTTTGATGACTTAAATAATTCACCCATTACAGCCATAGTCAATATCAATATGATTCACATCGCACCTTGGTCAGCTTGCTTGGGGCTGATGGCGGGTGCTGGTCGTATCCTTCCACCGGGAGGCATCCTGTATATGTACGGTCCATATAAAGTGGATGGAAAACATACCGCCCCAAGTAATGTAGCTTTTGATGAGTCTTTGCGATCGCAAAATCCAGAATGGGGTGTACGCGACCTCAGTGATGTTGTTAGTGCAGCTAGGGCACAACATCTTACTTTGTTAAACACCTACCAAATGCCAGCGAACAATCTTTCTGTCGTTTTTCAACGAACTTAGAACAATCCCCCTCTCCTGTCTCCGCGTCCTGTGCAGTTCAAAAAGAATCAATTTCCCCAATAATGTACTATATAAATAGTACGCAATAGCTCATTGAGGTAAATTATATGGTTTTACAAACCGAAAAACGCTATTACACACCACAAGAATATTTGGAACTAGAAGAGCAAGCAGAATTTAGAAGTGAATATATAGACGGAGAAATTATCCCAATGCCAGGAGGCACAACCAACCATAATAAAATTGCCTTGAATTTTTGTAGAAAATTTCCCTTAACACTACAAGGTCAAGCTTATGACATTTATATGGTAGACGTAAAGCTCTGGATAAATCGTTACCGTCTCTATACTTATCCTGATGTCATGATTGTTAAAGGAGAACCTACGTATGAAGGAAATAATAAAACAGCAATTGTCAATCCAATGTTAATTGTTGAGGTTTTATCAAAATCTACTCAAGCCTTTGATAAAACAGATAAATTTAAGTACTATCGTTCAATTCCCGAGTTGCAAGAATATATACTAATTGACCAATATAGTTTTTCCATTGAACAATATGTAAAAAAAGCAGAAGGAGAATGGACTTTTAAAGAATATGAAGGCGAAGATGCAGCTTTAGTCTTAAATTCTGTAGATTTACAAATAAGCTTTAGAGACATTTACGAACGGGTTAATTTTGAGGTGCGTGAGGAAGCGTGAGGTAAGTTGGCGAGCGAGAAAAAACACAACTATATAACGAAACTAACTCAAAATTTCTGTAAAAGTTCAAAACAACTGACGCAATTCATCTGGGTTATTGACTGTTCTAATAGCTTGCTGAATAATCTTTAATTGCTCTAAATTGGTAATCTGAGAAATTTCTGGCATCAATTGTAATCCTGGTGTGCCAAATTTCATTTCTAAAAGCATTTCAATACTTGATAACCTCTCCTCTCGCCGTCCTCGTTCTTCACCACGTGCTTCACCTTCTTTCAATATTTCCTGATACCAGGGAGATTCTCTCAAAACTGCCATGTCCCACCTGATAATTTGTTGAATTAGAGCACTATCTAATACAAAACTAGCAAAAAATGCTAAAACCGTTTCCAACATTTAAGTAAAAATGCGTAGGTTTTGCTGAGTTGAATGGCTTATCTGACATCTTGCACCTTCTTAATAAGTAACGGTGGGCAGTGCCCACCCTACGAAAAAATAAGTTTTTCAGCCTATAATTTTTTCAATAAAAGGGTTGTGCAAGATATGTGTGATTTTACTCTCAGTACGTTAGATGGCTGATTTCTAAAGAAGGGGCTATCTGCGAAAATCTGGGTCTTGTTCAATACGGCTAGCTAACTTGATGCTGTTTTGTTACATAAGATGGACAGCATTGGCAAAAAGTTATAATATCAACATACTAGGGGTAAATTTACTTATTGCCGAATTTTCCCTGCCATAGTAAAGACTTTCTGGTGATTTCCTGAAAATCAGGAATCGCTACTATTAGAATCAGAAAGTCTTTAAGTAGAGAGTAACAAACGTATGGATGTCAAACTGATTTTACTCGGGTTAACAGCTATCTTCACAGTTTCGTGCTTGTTCTTTGGCACGAAAAATGGGTTTTATGACTCAGACAACTATCACGGCAACGGCTCCGCTCATTAATGCACGGATTTCATAAAGGTTATCGACAACCGTGTTGAGCTTAGAATTTGATTAAGTTTCATTAACAACTTTTTTTCAAGGTAGCGCAAGTTTGGTATAGACTCTATAGCCGCCAAACACAAGCCAGCATTCCAATGGTATGGGGATGTCTAACTGAGCTTGCAACGGACACTTAGCCTACCGGGGGAAACCCCATGCAAGTGTCCTCCCCTACAAAATTGGCTTTTGGCAATCGCCTAACAAAATAAAATTAGAGGGGGAGGAAAGCATGAGCGATCGCCTATCAGTGTCTTCTGGGGTAGATACAAAAGGTACCGCTAATGAACTAGAATGTTTGCCTTATGGTGTCCACCATGAGAATGAGGGCGTAAGCTTGTTGGTGCGAATGGGACCGCACCGCA
Source organism: Scytonema sp. NUACC21 (assembly GCF_054684315.1). Classification (NCBI taxonomy): domain Bacteria; kingdom Bacillati; phylum Cyanobacteriota; class Cyanophyceae; order Nostocales; family Scytonemataceae; genus Scytonema; species Scytonema sp. NUACC21. Next base: position 25,954 of record NZ_BAAFZH010000086.1, read on the forward strand.
TCTTGCTTGATTGTGGCTTGACGGATACTTCTCCCTTGGTCAAGGGGTTGAAAAAATCCGCACGGCGGGGGAACTCACCACTCCCAGCAGATTTAGTTCTGGTTAGTCACGCCCATCCAGATCATGCCAGAGGTTTGCTGGCACTTCATAAAGCATTTCCGCTTTTACCTGTCTATGGTAGCGAAGTGACTAGCAAATTGCTGCCTCTCAATTGGCTAGACCAAAACCATCACAATATCCCATCATTTTGTCAGGCATTACCGTTACGTTCACCTGTGGAAGTCAAAGATGGTTTGGTGGTAGAGTTGTTTCCCGCCGGTCATCTACCAGGTGCTGTGGCAATTCTCCTAACCTATACCACCCCAGAACGTTCTTATAAAATTCTGTACACGGGGGACTTTTTCCTATCTAACTCGCGTTTGGTGGAAGGTTTGCGATTGGAGGAATTGCGGGGATTGGAGTTAGATGTCCTCATTGTGGAAGGTAGTTATGGGACTTCCCGCCATCCCCACCGTCGCAGCCAAGAAAATCAGCTAGCCGAAAGAATTAATCGGGCGATCGCAGATCGTTGTTCAGTGATTTTACCGACCTCTACTTTGGGGCTGGGTCAAGAATTGCTCATGCTGTTACGCAGCCATCACTACTTCACAGGACGGGACTTAGATATTTGGGTTGATGGTACTGTCGCTGTTGGGTGTGATGCTTACCTCGAACTTTTACCCTATTTTCCTGCATCAGTTCAGAACTTTGCCCGCCATCAACCACTGTTTTGGGATGAACGGATACGACCTCGCGTGCGTCGTTTGCTACCAGACCAGCGCTCCCATATTGGTCATTCTCCTTGTATTATCCTGACTGATGCTGACGCTGATTTGCGGGAATACTGCCAACCCGGAACAGGTCCTTGGCTAACTTTACTACCGGAAAAAACCAATATAAAAGTTGACAACAGATTCTCCGAAATTACCGCTATCGAAACCTATCTTCTTGCCCAACATAGCGACGGTCCGGGTACTACTCAACTCATTCACAATTTACGACCGCAGCACGTTATTTTTATTCATGGTTCTTCAGCATATTTAGCAGACCTGACAAGTTTAGAAGAACTGCAAAACCGCTATCATCTCCATTCACCAGATGCAGGTACACTGGTAGACTTGCCAATCGGTGAAACGTTTTTACAGCCAGCCGCTCCTGAAACCAATTATGAAGGTGAACTCACCGAATTGGCATCAGTTGTTACAATTACCCTGCCCGATTCCATTGCCGCCGATCCCCGTTGGCGACACTTTGCTGATACGGGTTTAGTCGAAGCCCGATGGCAAGGAGAAGAACTTGTGCTGCGGGGGCTCACCCAAAGAGAACTGCTTCACCAAAATAGCGATCGCCTTATCTTGTCGGATCTTGACTGCTGCGGTACTTGCCGACACCAAAGGGGACAGAGATGTTGGAATCCCTCGTCCCCACTGTATAATTTCAAGGTAACTCTTGAAGGTTACTGCCCTGCTTTTGAACGGAATCAGGATGGTTAGTGTTAGTGGCTAGGGGTTGGCGGTTAGTGATTTTTACCAATAACGACTAACGACTAACTCCGAACTAATCTGGATTTGAGTCTGTAAAACGATTGCGGATGCGTTCTGCTTCCGGGCAGTCTTCTGTTAAAAGAGGTTCGACATTTCCTCGGGGCACTGACGCTAGCTTTTGAGTTACAGCGCCAATGCTTTCAAGACGAACCATCTCTTCCCAAGAACATATTTCATCTTCTTCTTCTGTTTCATAACGCAGGGTGACTAAATCTCCCTCGATATCGATGATGCGGGCGCGTTCAATCCAGCGTTGCTGGTCCCGCAAGAACACGCACACCTCCCGCCCATCGCAACAAAGCTGATAAATCTTGCGGTGTAGCATCTACTGCTTCTGCCTTTTTAAATCTAGTATATCTGTCAACAATTTGGGGTTTTCCCGAGTCTATGACATCTTTTCCTGGTTCGTAGAACGAGCCGCTTCCAGATGTCCTTCCTGACCCAAGCCAAAGACTGATTTTGTAGTTATTAGCTATATGGGCTTTTTGGGTCACAAAGTTTGTGTTTACTTCACCAGTTAAACTCAATCTCTGTTAGGGCGATCAAAAAATGTTTACTTCATAGAAGTCACATATTTCGGGATTTACCCTAAGGAGATTGAGAGCCTCCAGTAAACGTTTTCTAGCATTATGTAATATAAGATACTTCAAAACAAACGGTGATTGCAGTTGTTTTAGTTGCCTACTTGTAGTCATTGGCATCTTTGGGAAGTCCAGGGAGCTTGCTTTACGTTTACCCCTATATACCTGATCTTAGCTTATTCTCTTGTGACCTTCACGAGTTTTCAGCAACAACACCTTAATAGTTCTTTTCTTAAACTCCTTAACCAACCAAATACACTCTATGCTCGACTATGAAGCGCGATCTCATCTGCCACAAATCTTAACCTGCAGTGTTGTACAAGAGAAATTCCAGGGGCTTAGCCATGTGTGATGATGATTCTCTTTGAATCCGACCGGTAATAACTGCATTATATAGGGCTGACAGGGCTGTCAAATCTTGTGACTGATAGCTCTTGGCTGCTAACACCTGATAAAGAAGACCTACAGATTCAACACTAAGACATCGCATGTACTAGCTTGGTTCATGATTGGTGTAGTTATGGCTCCTACATTCATTTTGTTGGGTTTGGCAAGCATCTGTTTATTAGCAAATTTAGGGGCAATTCTTAGACATAGACGCTTTGTGAAAGTGTATAATTACAGTACAGTTTATACCTGTATTTAAAAACACTAGATTCTAGTAATCTAAGTTAATCAGTGTGTATCTTACTCTCCAGCGAGTGGTATGTTGAATACACCATTCAGTCTTAGCGAGGGATACAGTTTATTGGAGGTTTTTGATGAATATTTTGCTCCTGTATCCCCTGTTTCCCAAAAGCTTTTGGTCGTTTGAAAAGACCTTGGCATTGCTTAATCGCAAAGCGATGTTGCCGCCGCTTGGGTTAGTGACGGTTGCCGCTATTTTGCCGCAGGATTGGGAATTTAAGCTAGTCGATCGCAATGTTCGCGAAGTTACCCAAGTAGAATGGGATTGGGCAGATTTGGTGATTCTGTCCGCTATGATCGTGCAAAAGGAAGATTTATTAGAGCAGATCCAGGAGGCGAAACGCAGAGGAAAACGGGTAGCAGTAGGTGGACCCTATGCAACTGCATTACCGCAGGAAGTGATGGATGTAGGGGCAGACTATATGATTTTGGATGAAGGAGAGATAACTTTGCCGCTGTTTATCGAAGCGATCGCACGGGGCGAGCTATCGGGAACCTTCCGTGCAAATGGCGAAAGACCAGATGTTACCAATACGCCCAGTCCCCGGTTTGACCTGTTGGAATTCGATGCCTATGCAGAAATGTCGGTACAGTTTTCGAGAGGATGTCCCTTTCAGTGCGAGTTTTGCGATATTATTGTGCTCTACGGTCGTAAGCCGCGCACAAAAGCTCCGGAACAACTGCTTAAAGAACTAGATCGCCTCTACGAGCTGGGTTGGCGACGCAGCATTTTCATGGTGGATGACAATTTCATTGGCAATAAACGCAACGTCAAACTGTTCCTTAAAGAACTAAAACCCTGGATGGTGAAACACCAGTATCCTTTTTCCTTTGCCACAGAAGCCTCGGTCGATTTGGCAAACGACCAAGACTTAATGGATTGGATGGTGCAATGCAATTTTGGAGCCGTCTTTTTAGGCATTGAAACACCGGATGAAGCCAGTTTAACGCTGACCCAAAAACATCAAAACACAAGGGACTCCTTGAGTGAGGCAGTGAATAAGATCGCAAAAGCGGGCTTGCGGGTGATGGCAGGATTCATCATTGGCTTCGATGGCGAGAAGGCGGGCGCAGGCGAGAGAATTGTGCAATTTGTAGAACAAACATCAATTCCCACAGCGCTGTTCAGTATGTTGCAAGCATTACCTGATACAGCCCTCTGGCATCGGTTAGAAAAGGAAGGACGACTCCGTAGTAAGTCAGCTAACATCAACCAAACCACGTTGATGAATTACGTACCGACCCGTCCCTTAGAGGAGATTGCCCACGAGTATGTAGAGGCATTTTGGCAATTATACGACCCGGCGAAGTTCCTCGATCGTGCTTATCGCCACTACCGAATTCTGGGCGAGGCGACTTATCCCAAGAAAGGTAAAGGTGCGAAGAAACCGATTAATTGGGTAACGATTCGTGCCTTGTTGACCATATGCTGGCGGCAAGGTGTCTTTCGCAAAACCCGTTGGCAGTTCTGGCGCAATCTTTGGAATATGTATCGCTACAATCCGGGCGGCTTAAGTAGCTATCTGGCAGTTTGTGCCCAAATCGAGCATTTCGTGGAGTATCGCCAAATTGTCAAAAGGGAGATTAATGAACAGGTAGTGCAGTTTCTGTCAGAGTCAGCGAGCAAGATAGAGGTAGAAACAGAGGCTGTAGTTGCTTAGGAACTTCCAAGAAATAAATTACCCCGGAATGTGGGGTGGGCATCCCTGCCCGCCTAGTTTATAGGACGGGCAGGAATGCCCATCCCACAAGAAAAACTTGGAGATTTTTTAATTTGGAAGTTCCTTAGAAGAGGGATCTCCTTAGCCTTATGTTAAGCTTCGATTACCGGCGAACGGTTACACCAGATCAAACCTCTCAAAATTAAAAGGTTCTCAACAATTGCTTGCGTGCCTCTAGCATACCTGCCTTTTTTCTTGGCACTTTCTCAAACAACAGATTGGTCAAAACTGCTCGGTTCAGAAAGGTTAATTAATAGAAAGCTTCTATATTGTGTCGGAAAGCGATCAAGGCATGCTTACCCTGCTCCTCTTTCAGTGCGCCAAGGATAGCATCAGATACTTCTAATGAAACAATGGTTTTGATTTCAATATTAGTGTTGTAGCCTGCTAAGTCTGACAAGCGTCTGCCGTGTCCGCCCTCACCCTGAACTTGACTAATAGTGTAGCCACTTACACTATGGTTTTTTAGTAGCTTGACAATACGGTCTTTCAGCACCGTTTCTCCAATGATAGTGATTAAGACGGCGGGTTCGAGGGGAGAGACTAAGTTTGACATGGAGAACTCCAGATAATAGATTTTAGCTTCTAAAGCTTAAGTTTTTCATAAAACAGGCGCTACAACTTCTACCCCTAAGATGTAGATTCGTCTTCTGAGTCGGCTAACGGTCAACTTCCATGTTGACAACAATCTTACTGCATGGCGACGATTGGGTAGTCAAAGTAACCGACAACAATCTTGATAAAGTAGCCACTTTCAACAATGTAAAAAGTGTTCACTACGTTAAAATCTAATGTCATAAACGTCGCTGTTTATAGATTTTAATTATACTTCAAAATTCTCGTGTTTTCCAAATCACAAATAGGGAAAATACAATTTAACTATAAGATAGTCAAATTTAAAGCAAGCGCTTATTTTCTGCTACAGAATTCCATCTATATAAATTTAGATCCGATCGTTGTTAAGATGAGTGTACAGCATAGATATAGTAGCTAGAATACATAATTCCCTCATATTTGCCCGCCTTTAAACTCAGGACGGGCACCCAAACCACAAGAAACGTTAATTTACCGATGGCTTTCAACTGGTGTTTTTTCTCGGGAATCCACCTTTGAGTTTTTGGAGCCTTTTGAGCTATCGCCATCTTTTTTCAAAAAGCGATCGCTCAACCTCTCAATTATGATGTAAAGAACTGGCACCACAAACAGACTTAAAAAAGTAGCAACAAGCATACCACCAAATACTGTGGTACCGAGTGACTGTCGGCTACCTGCACCCGCCCCCGTAGCAAATAGCAAGGGAGCAATCCCCAGCAGAGTGGAAATAGCAGTCATGAGAATTGGGCGCAAGCGTTCCTGTGATGCTTCAACAGCTGCCTTGGTAATTGAATAACCGCGCTCTCGGAGTTGATTTGCAAACTCTACAATCAAAATAGCATTTTTACTTGCCAATCCAATAAGCATCACCAGACCAATTTGACAGTAGACATCGTTGGACAAACCACGCAATGACTGAGCCGAAAGAGCGCCGAAAATAGCTAAGGGTACAGCTAAAAGAATAATCAAAGGATCGACGTAGTTCTCGTATTGAGCTGCCAGAACCAGGAAGACGAACACAATTCCGAGGGCAAAAATAATTGGTGCTTGACCCCCAGACTGCAATTCTTCCGCAGAAATACCAGACCATTCATAGCCTAAATTAGGTGGTAAAGTTTCTGCAGCTAACTGCTCCATCGTCTGAATTGCTTCTCCAGAGCTAGAACCAGGAGCTGCTGAACCAGTGATTTCGATTGAGCGGAACAGGTTATAGCGATTTATTGTTTGTGCTCCGGTTGTGGGAGTAATCTTCACTAAAGTACCTAAAGGAATCATCTTATCCTGTTCCGAACGAACATATAATTGTCGAATATCATTGGGGTTAGAGCGGAACTGAGCCTCTGCTTGGACATACACGCGGTAACTCCGTTCCTCTAAGGTAAAGTCATTCACATATTGAGAACCTAAAAGGGTTTGGAGTGTACCGAAAATATCAGCTATGGGAACTTGTAAAGCTTTGGCTCGGTTGCGATCGACTTCTACCAATACCTGTGGTGTATTTGCTGTAAAAGTGGTGTAAACACCTTGCAATCCCGGTCTTTGATTGGCTTGCCCAATGAACTGGTTTGCTGCTTGTATTAAGCTTTCCAAACCCACGTTACCTTGGTCTTGCAACTGAAATTGGAATCCCCCAGTCGAGCCCAAACCTGGAATCGCTGGAGGATTGTTTGGCAAAATTCTTGCTTCTGGAATTGCCGAAAACGATTTACTTAACTTATCAATAATTGCTTGCGCCGACTGCCCCTGTTCGGTTCGCTCATCCCAAGGCTTGAGAGAGGTAAAAACAACACCACTATTCGCAGTATTTCCACTGAAGCCAAAACCGCCAACAGCAAAAGTACCTCTGACTTCAGGGAATTGCAAGATTTCTTTTTCTACCTTTCTCATCACATCGCTAGTGTAGTTCAGCGAAACTCCTGGTGGACCCTGTATTAGAGTAATAAAGTAGCCTTGGTCTTCTTCAGGTAAAAATGCTGTTGGAACGCTCAGGAACAACCAAGCTGTCAACCCCAAGCTAGCGACAAAGAGTGCCAGAATAATGTACTTAATCCTAACTATATGATTGAGAACGCGTTGATAACCCCGGCGCAACCAGTTCAGGAAAGCATTAATGCGGTCAAAAATCCATCCCAACCATCCGCCAGTTCTTTGCTGCTGACGTAACCACAACCCAGCGAGTGAAGGAGTGATGGTTAATGCTAGGAAAGTGGAAATCGCAATTGAGAAGGCGATAGTTAAAGCAAATTGCTTGTAAAGTGCTCCCGTTGTTCCTGGAAAGAAAGCAACTGGCACAAACACTGCCATGAGGACTAATGAAGTGGCAATGACTGCTCCAAACAACTCCTGCATTGCTACAGAAGCAGCCTCACGAGGTTCCATCCCATTTTCTTGAATCCGGCGCGAGATATCTTCAACCACAACGATCGCATCATCAACAACCATCCCCGTGGCTAGAGTTAAACCAAACAGCGTCAAGCTATTGATGGAAAACCCAAAGGCTTTGATAAAAGCAAAAGTTCCAATTAAGGCAACTGGAATTGTAATCGATGGAATGATTGTAGTGCGCCAGTCTTGCAGAAAGACAAAGATAATCAGTACAACTAAGGCGATCGCAATAAACAGAGTGACAATCACTTCTGTAAGTGACGCTTGCACAAACAAAGTTGAGTCAATAGACACTTCATACTTAATTCCTGGAGGGAATCTCTCAGAAAGCTTCTGCATTTCAGCTTTCACTCCGTTAGCAACATCCAAAGCATTACTGCCTGGTAGTTGATAAATTCCCAAGCCTACAGCATCTTTGCCTCGAAATCGCAAGAAAGAATCGTAGTTTTCTGCGCCCAATTCTGCCCTACCAACATCTTTTAGCCTAACGAGCGTACCATCCGCCCCTGTTTTCAGGATGATATTCTCAAACTCCGAGGCATCTTCTAGCCGACTTTGAGCCCGCACGTCAAGTTGGTATCTTTGTCCCTCTGGTGCTGGCTGCTGACCCAACCGCCCTGCACCGACTTGTAAATTTTGTTCCTGCAGTGCCGCAGTCACATCCTGAACGGTGAGGTTGCGACTGGCGAGTTGGTTGGGGTCAAGCCACAGACGCATAGAATACCTGCGTTCCCCAAAAATAGTGACATCACCAACCCCCTCTACACGTTTTAGGGCGTCTACTAAGTACAGGTCAGCATAGTTGCTTAAAAATACCGTGTCATACTCGTTATTTTCAGGATACACACCGAATGCTAACAAAAGAGAGCTAGAACGCTTGGTTACAGTGACACCTGTTTGCTGTACCACATCTGGTAACTGAGCTTCAGCTACAGACACCCGGTTTTGAACATCGACAGCTGCAATATCTTGGTCGCGGTCTGGGTCAAATGTGACTGTAATGGAACTAGTGCCAGAGTTACTACTGCTCGAACTGATATACCTCTGACCGGTAACACCGTTAATTTCCCTTTCTAAAACCGTTGTCACCGTGTTTTCCACAACCTCTGCACTCGCTCCCGTGTAGTTGGCAGTAACATTCACTTGGGGAGGACTGATTTCAGGATACTGAGCGATGGGTAGCGTGGGAATGCTAATTGCCCCTAGTAGCAAAATAATGAAAGTGCAAACGCTGGCAAAAACAGGTCGCTTAATAAAGAAGTCAACAAACATAGTTTCATGCTATGGCAGATTTGCAGTAAGGCTCTTAAATATGGAAGTCCTTGTTTCTTCTATGATGCAGGGGTAATAGGAGCACCATTCCTCAGGTTAAGCAAACCTGCAACAATGAGTTTGTCTCCTGGCTTTAATCCTTCAAGGACTTGGTAACTATTACCTTGAAGATCGCCTAACTTAACTAGCTTTTGTCGGGCTATCAATTGGGGTTGTCCCTGTTGGTTTTGTCCTTGTTGTTGAGCTACATAGACAAAAGTTTGTCCTGCCACCCGCGAAACTGCTTCAGTAGGGATGAGAATTCCAGGTTGCTGTTCCCAAATGACTCTTGCTCCCACAAAAGAATCAGCCCGCAGTTGACCTTTGGCATTATCAAAGAGTGCTTTAATCAGTACGGATTGCGTGTCATTGGCTGCCTGAGGAGAGATAAAAAAGACCTTACTGGTTCCAATACTCTTACCTTGGGCGTCCATCAGCTCTACTGGTGTACCTATACGCACTCTCGGAGCCTGCTGTAATGGAATAGAAATATTTACCTCTAAAGGTTGATTTTGGGTAATGGTCGTCAGTTGAGTGGAAGTGGTGACAATGTCTCCTAGTTTGACTGGAATATCACCCACAGTACCGGCAAAAGGTGCTGTGACTCGATAGTTCTGGAGTTGAGCTTGTGATTGCTGAGCATTAGCTTGTGCTTGCTGTACGGCTTTTTCTGATTGAGCCACAACAGCCCGTTGAGCGTCAATCCGCTTGTTGATAGCAGCAAGGCTAGATCGGGCGGATTGCAGTTCATTTAAGTATTGGTCTCTCGTTTCCCGCGAGACTGCTCCTTGAGCTGCAAGGTTGGAGTATCTTTCGTACTGTTCTTGGCTTAATTTCAACTGTGATTGGTTGGAAAGCCGTTCCGCTTCCAGAGAACTCAGTGTCGCCCTAGCACTTTTGACCTCAGCTTGAGCTGCTGCTATCGCTGCTGTTGCGCCACTGACGGCTGCTTGTTGTTCGTCAGGATTGATTTGGATGATGGGCGTTCCTGTTTGTACCTGATTCCCCGGTTTAACGAAAATCTGGGACACTCGACCTTGGGTTTCTGGCTGCAGCGTGACTGCTCGACGGGATTCTAAGTTAGCAACAAACTCCGCGCTATTTCTCACTGTTGCTGTCTGTACTGTGGATAGTCTTACAGGTATTGCTTGCGATTGGCTTTGACCGGGCGGTGATTGTTGTTCTGCATTGTTATTCTGCCACCAACGCCAACCAAAGCCGCCACCAATGAGGAGTGCTGTTGCTCCTAGAATTAACATCCAATTCCGTTTCTTTGGTGAGCGGGGTTTTCTTTCAAATTGTTCTGGAGTCTCATCAATATCAGCATCATCAGCCGTGCTGGTCTGTTGGTCGATATCTTCCTGTTTTTGCGGAATGACTACCACCCTAAAACGGTTATCGTCGCCGTCTTGTTTTCCCGCTCTCGTCTGCTTTGTATCCTCTAAATGTTTCATATGCGTACTATTCCTAAAAAAAATGTTTCATATGCGTACTATCCTAATCAAATAAGCTCCCATAGGCTAAGAACTTCAGTCCTAAGCAAGATTGATTACCGATATTTTATTGTTAAGTTACTTGTGCTTTCCCATACCAAATGAATAATGAATAACTATATTTAGTAGCTATTTTTTGTCATAAATTGATAGTTACCCTCCTTATACCAACAACACTTTCAGGCAATGTTTAAATTTCTTTATATCCTTATTAAAGTCTTTAGACTTATACTTTGTAACTCTACTAGAGGTATATAATTTAATTTTCTGTGACCCTCTCGCTCTCTACAAAGACGTACTTGATATTTTTCCAGCTACAACAATTTTCTGCTCAACTCTAGCAAAAAAGCAAAGGACTTAACCAAGGAAATCAATTCCCTTACAACCGTTTGGTAAACTATCTCATAGCTGGTTCATTTGAGAGCCGTGGGATTGTAAAAAGGTAAATTCACAAGAAAATGAAAGTTTACCCTGCTTTAATAACTATTGCTATATTTCTACCACTACCGGTCTACGCACAGCTAGAGGAAGGTCATCCTGCTGCTTCTAATGTACCGGGTGCAAAGTATCCATACATTCATCGCGATGGGCGTGTAACATTTCGCATTAAAGCACCGGAGGCGAAAAGAGTGCAGGTTGTGGGGCGTAGCGGTAAAAATGTCCTTAGCAAACAGCCAATAGATTTAATTCGTGGTGAAGAGGGAGTGTGGAAGGTAACGACTTCACCAGTTCCGCCCGGTTTTCATTACTACCAACTTATCATTGATGGTACTCCTGTTAACGACCCATCAAGCCTAACGTACTTTGGTTGGGGACAAGCAAGCAGTGGATTGGAAGTACCCGACACCAAACTTGATTTCTACGAAGCTAAACCCGTCCCTCATGGCATTACCTAAACTTTAGTTCAGGTATCAGCTAGAAAAAAAAGTTTATTTTCATAATAAGTACTTTGTCCACTGTAGGAGTTGATTTGTGTTTAATCAATACCGCAGGTATATGCAGCGACAATTGTTGGGAGTTCTCTTTCTTTGCAGCCTGACTTTTTGCTTGTGGCTGAATCACTTAGTATTTATAGGGAAAGTGGTACGCGCACAAACTCCTGATGCAGGTATACTCGTGCAGCAGGGTGTTCAAAGTTACCAATTGGGGCGCTTACACGATGCAATCAAAGACTGGGAAAAGGCTTTAAAGATTTACCAGGATAGTAACAACCACGCACATGAGGCGGTGGTTGTAGAAAATTTGGCAAGGGTATATCAAGAAGTGGGTCAAATGGATAAGTCTATTGCCCATTGGGATAAAGCGATCGCTTACTATCGCCAAGTTGGGGATGTAGAGCAGGTAGGACGTATGCTTGTAGAGCAGTCTCAAGTATACAATAGCTTGGGGCAACCCAAAAAGGCGATCGCTTTGTTGTGTGGTGTCCTTCAGGGCGACCCGCAAGAAGAGCAATCAAAGAAGGTGGAAAACAATTCAGATTGTCGGAAAGAAAGTGCATTGTTCCTTACCAAATTCTCGAAAGACAAAATGGGTGAAGCAGGTGCCTTGGGAAGTCTTGGAGAAGCTTACCGTCTGGTGGGTTATTATGACCGAGCTATGCAGTATCTTGAAAGTGCTGAAAAGATTGCTCCCAAGGGTTATGATTTTTTAGTGCTGAATAGTTTGGGTAATGTCTATGTAAGTCAGGCACAACGCTGGGAGTTGCGTGCTAAGTCAGCAGAGCAAAGAGAGGTTCCAAAGGCTGGTGAATTTAAGCAGAAATCTGACAGTTACTATCAAAAAGCTTTGAATAAATTTCAGTCTAGTTTTGAAAAAGCTGGCGAACAAGGTAACCCATTGGCTCAAATTAGGGTGCTAATGAACTTAATTCAGTTTTACTATCGCATGAATGCTGAACAAGCCAACGTTAATAAAGCGGTGGAAACAGCTTTAGCCCTGCGGGAGAAATTACCAGATTCTAATAGTAAAGTTTATATAACAGTAGATTTAGCTAATCTTCCAGTTGTTACCGAACGCGTAACTTCGCCTTTAACTCAGTGTCCAAAAAAACGACAACTATCAGATGAACAAGCGATCGCACTCCTTAAGGATGCAATAAAGGTCGCTAACAATCTTAAAAACCCTCGCTCGCAATCTTTTGCAAATGGGGCTAATGGTCATTTTTATGAATGTCGCAAAGAATATAAGCCTGCTTTAGAATTAACTCGGAAAGCTCTTTGGCAAGCCGACCAAAATTTAGGAGCAAAAGATAGTTTGTATTTGTGGCAGTGGCAAGCGGGACGAATTTTGAAAGAACAGAATAATAAAATAGAGGCGGTCACAGCATATCAAGAAGCTTATTCTACGCTAGAGAAAATCCGTAGTGATATTTTAGTAGCTGATAAAGATTTACAATTTGATTTTCGTGATATTATTGAACCTCTTTATCGTGAATTAGCTCAACTAAGGCTAGAATCGCCATTTATCAAACCTGAAACTCGTAAAGAACAGCTAACGACTGCCCTAGCAACTATAGATTCTTTAAAATTGGCAGAGTTACAAAATTACTTTGGTAATGATTGCGTCATAACAGCAATTAATAATTTGAAAAATGTTGATGATTTACTTGAAGAAAGTACTGCTGTTGTTAGCTCTATTGTTTTTGAGGACAACACTGCTATTATTCTGAGTTTGCCAAATGGTGAAAAGCGAATTGAATGGATAGATGAGAAACGGGATATTTTGAGAAAAGAGATCGACAATTTTCGTAAATTGCTGGTAGATGGAATCAAAACAATTGCGGATGATGATATTAAGCAGGAGGCACAAAAGTTGTACGATAGAATAGTCCGAAACTTTGAACAAAAGGGAGATTTAAAGCCAGACAAAATTAAGACTCTCGTGTTCATCCAAGATAGTTTCTTGCGTAGCATTCCAATGGCTGCGCTTTATGACGGCAAGCAATATTTAATTGAGAAGTATGCTATTGCGACTACCCCAAGTTTGCGTTTGACAGCCCCTAAAGAACTGAAACGTAAAGAAAGCCGAGCTTTAATTTTGGGCGTAACGACAAAAGCTAAGGTTGATGAAAAAAACTATCCTGTTTTGCCAAAAGTGGCTTCAGAAATCGCAGAAGTTAAAAAACAGTTCCCAGGTAGTAAATTAGTTGTAGATAAAGATTTTAACCAGAAAAACGTAGAAAAAGAACTAAATAAAACGGTTTATCCAATTATTCACATTTCTACTCACGCTCAGTTTGGAACTATTGCAGAGGATACTTTTCTAGTTGCTGGGGATAATAGCAAACTTACCATTAAGGAACTAGAAACTGCTCTCCGTCGAGTTAATAGTGGTTCTAACTCAGTAGAGTTGCTGACACTCACTGCTTGCCAAACTGCTGTGGGAGATGACCGTGCGACTCTTGGTTTAGCTGGTGTCGCCTTGCAAGTTGGGGTAAAAAGTGCATTGGCAACTCTATGGTCTGTTAATGATGAATCTACATTCAACTTAATATCTGCATTTTATAGCAACTTCCGCAATTCAGGAGTGAGTAAAGCAGAAGCTTTGCGTCAGGCTCAAATTAAACTCATTAAAGCTAAAGAATCAGATATTAATGACCAATACGATAACCCTGCTTACTGGGCTCCTTTTATCCTAAGCGGGAACTGGCTTTAAGCAACAGTGTGGGGACTAGGAGTTTGTGAGGTGTTGCCTAAGTCTCCTTCTCCCCGATTGAGACTGTGTTTCACTTTGCCTCATTTGCGATTGCCCGCAAATTCTCAATTCTTTGCTGAAGTTCTTGACTTCCCCCTGTTTCTCCTCCTTGTCCCTCAGACTGAGCTAGGGACTGCACGAGAATTGCACCGATTTTGCCCAGTTTGCCTTGTGGAGCTAAATTAAGTGCTTCCTCTAGTGCGTCATACCATAAACCTTTTTTGGCGTAAAGATTTGCTTTTTGAGAAACATCCGCTGTTTTCGGTTGGTTAGTTTTGATATCTGATAACATCTCGACAACCATAAATTCTGCTTTTTGAATTAAAGCGCCATCTGGACAAGAGATTGCTACTTGCCAAAGATATTTTTTTCCTGTAGTTAATTCTGGGTGGTTTTCAGGGAGAGAATATTTGTTAATTCCTTTTGTAGCTGTGAACTCAATTGCATTGCCTAGTTGTTTGGGTCTATTATTGGAATCAAATTCAAAAAGCCTCAATTCTGTATTACGAGAGCTATGTAAAAACCAAGCAAACGTGGGAGACTTGGAAGATGTATAGCCAACATGAGTTATAGGTGCAAGGATTGTCAGGGGTATTCGTTCTTCTGGGCAACCTCTAGCACCTCCTGATTTGGTGTAGTCACTGGGAGGTTTTTGATTTCGGGGCGGTACATAACCAGCTATAGCTGGAGAAACAAACAGTAATAAGGTCAGAAGTAAGTTGATGTTGAGTTTGCGATAAATGTGTTTGATGAGCAACCACAAGATTTGAGCGTTCATATCTCCCCCTACGTGTATTGTTCATGATTCAATAATTTACTGTGAATTAACTACAAAAAGAAAAATGACTATTTAGGAAAAAATATAATATGATTCTCAGAAAAATTAGATGCAAGTATTTGACAAAATAAACAATATGTGTTTAAATAGTATGGAAAAATTGATTTAATTTACGATTTTTCTAAAACGGTTACTATAAAGTCGGAATAGTTTAATTTTTTAAATTTTTCAATATTTAAGTCATTCGTTAAGACTTATAATCCTTTTCTTACTGCTACTACTCCTGCTGCAAAACCACTTGTGACTTTTACAAGTTTACGTCGAGATAAGCGATTAAACATAGTGTTTTTCCTCCAAGAGTGATTGGTCGTAACCATTGGACACCAAGTGTAAATTAAATTTTCTAATGTAGGTAAATGTCCTTGGTCATTGATTATTGGTTATTTACGAATAACACATGAAAAATAATCAATGACAATATATAGAATTTTATCACTGACTTATTAACTGACTAATACAATTCGTCACAACTTGTCACTATCACAAAGATTAGTAAATACCTAATCTTTAGAAGAGGACATCACCTAAACTTTAGTTCAGGTGCTAAGTCAATTAGCTAATTTCTTGCTTGAATCGCCAACAAACCCGATAATAATTCTTGAGGCAATAAACTTTGATGCCATGATGAGCAGCTTGTGGAAGTCTCTTTGGAAGCTTAGTTTGATAGGTGTAACCGTGTCGCAGATATTGGCATTAATAATATCTGAGCAAGCTAATGCACAAATTACACCTGATACTACGCTGGGAGCAGAAAGTTCAGTTGTCACACCCAATGAAGTGATCCGTGGTTTGCCGAGCAATCGCGTCAATGGGGGAGCAAATCGTGGAGCTAACCTGTTCCACAGTTTTCAAGAATTCAATATAGGTGAAGGAAGAGGGGTTTATTTTACTAACCCTCCAGGAGTAGAGAACATTCTCAGCCGGGTAACGGGGGCTAATCGTTCCGAGATTCTGGGGAGGCTAGGTGTATTGGGGAATGCCAACTTATTTCTGATAAATCCGTCGGGGATCGTTTTTGGGCAAAATGCCAGATTGGATATTCAAGGTTCGTTTGTTGCAAGTACTGCCAGTATTGTGAAATTTTCTGATGGATTAGAATTTAATGCAACTGCACCTGAGTCAACTCCCCTGTTGACTATTAGTGTACCTGTTGGTTTGCACTACGGAGATAATCCCGGTCTAATTCAAGTATTAGGTGGTGATAGACCAACAAGAACAACGGCGGAACTGTTTGATACACAAGTAGGGTTACAAGTAGAACGCGATCGCACCTTAGCTTTGGTAGGAGGTAACATTTCTTTAAGTGGGGCAACCCTAAGGACATCTGGGGGACGGATAGAATTGGGTAGTGTGGGTCCTAACAGTTTTGTGAGTCTTGCCCCAATCAATCAAGGTTTTTCATTCAGCTATGATGCAGTAGAAAAATTTGGCGATATTCAACTCGTGCAAAATTCGGCAGTAGATGCAAGTGGGGAAGGTGGTGGAGAGGTAAAGGTTGTAGGTAGGCGCGTTAGCCTGAGTAATGGTTCGGTAATAGTAGCAAGTACTTTGGGGGCAGAACGGGGCAGAGCTTTGGTGGTGAATGCATCAGAGCTAGTAGAGTTAAGTGGGAGAACCCCCGATAATCGAATTCCTAGTGGCTTTTATGTACAAGCTCGTGAAAATGCAACAGGAGATGCGGGAGAGCTAAAGATTAATACCCAACAGTTACTCGTGAAAAATAGGGCAGAGATCGGTACTACCACTTTTGGTGCTGGCAAAGGCGGGAATTTGACCATTAATGCAGCTGAGAAAGTTGACTTGATTGGTAGATCTGGTTTGTTTGCTCAAGTTAACTCAAATGCAAAAGGGAATGGCGGAGATTTGACAATTAATACTCAACAGTTACTTGTGCAAGATGGAGCGCGAGTTAGTGCTAGCACTTTTGGAGAGGGTGATAGTGGAAATTTGACCATTAATGCAACTGAGAAAGTAGAGTTGTTTGGTAACAGTTCTGGTTTGTTTGCTCAAGTGAACCCAAATGCAAAAGGGAATGGCGGAGATTTGACAATTAATACTCAACAGTTACTTGTGCAAGATGGAGCGCGAGTTAGTCAAATGACTAATGACTAATGACCAATGACTAATCACCAATGACTTTTTTAGATAAGCGCACACCTAGCCGCGACCATGTAGCGAAAAATATATTCCACTAGCTCAATATAGTTGCGAGCGGTTTCGGGAGAAGGTGCCCAGACTGTGACACCGTGATCCCGGATTAACAGGGCTGGGACTTCAGGAGGAGTGCTTGTAAAACGGTCTTGAATTTCAGTCGCAATCTGGGAAACTTGTAAGTGATTGGTAAAAACTGGCATATTACAATTAGGGTTTTCTTCCCAGACTCCCAAACCTTTTAGCATCTCTAAGGGTGGGAGGGGTAGGGTATCTCCTTGTACGAAGCGAGAAACCAAATTTGCTTCAACTGAGTGGACGTGATAGCAGCTTGTGGCTTCAGGAAAAAGGTTATAGATAATCTGGTGAATTGCTGTCTCAGCTGAAGGTTTCAAACCAGGAGAAGCTTCCTCCACTTTCCCATTTGAGTTTATGCGAACAAAATCACCAGGCGATAATTCTCCTTTAGAACGTCCACTGGCTGTAATCCAGAAACTACCATCAGGCAAACGAACTGAAAGATTACCTGCAGTTCCTACCATCCATCCCTGATTGTAAAAGTGACGGGCAGTGGTGACGATCTCAATAAGACGTGGATCGGTAAGGGTTTGAATTGTCATTGATATTAACAGAAAATTTCATTAAGAATTACGAATTGTTACGCAGCAACTTTGCGAGCGCGAATTTCTGTTCCCGTGTACTGGGGAGTCCAACCTTCTGTTCCAGTAAAATAGCGCACTGCCTTAATCCGCCGTGCTGGAGTGAGATAAAACCAGTGTTCTGTTCCCGCCGGCACATTGATATATTCCTCCGGGTGTACTGTCAGTTCTACCTGACTGCCATCTGGTCTGACAAAGCCAAAAATTCCTTCTCCATCAATGATGTAACGTACCTCGTCTTCTGCGTGAGTATGTATCTTATCGAACTTCGCCAACATTCCATCAAGGTTTGGAATTCCAGGGTGGAGGACAATGAGATCGCGAGTTTGATAACCTGCTGTGTGTTTAAGTTCCTCAAAGTAGCCATCTAAAAATGCCAGGGTTTGTTCTTTTTCATCCTCACTCAGGCTATCCTGTGCTAGCAACTGGCGCAATTGCTGGCTATCTCCCACAGCCCAGCGATCGAGCTGAATATTTAAAGGTGCGAGTTCTTGAGCAATGTTCGTCAAATCCGTGTGCCGTGTCCCATCTTCTAGTTTTAGAATTGCCATATTCCATTTTCCAAAGCAAAAGATATATTATACGGTATCCATATAAATTTAATGTAGTTCATTTTCAAAGAAAAGAAAGTTTACATAAGGTCTTTTGTAAAAAAATTTGGTTTATTTTACGTAATTGGCTTAACCTAAGTTGAATAATTTTTATAGACCTACTCAAGAGTACTCAAGCATTAGTACTAAATCAAAACTTGTACTAGAGCACACTAGTAGGTTGGGGCACCTACAGCATTGTTTGTAGTTCGGTTGTGGTTAGTAGTTACGCTCAGCACTCAAGCGCAACTGCAAAATTTGTTGTTATAAAATTTACAACTGCTTTTAAGGAAACTGATGATTCATGGCATTAATTGATGAGGTTAAAAGAGTTTGCGATCGCTTAGCGCCCTTTGGATGGAGAGATTTGTTGCAGCAACACGGGTTAGATATCACAGCCGCTAACCTCAGACAGGAGCTCACAAAAGATTTACCTGCCATCAAGCGTCAGATTCCAGGATTTGAAGATTTTGCCTTTGAAGGCAAACGGGGAATAGAAGCGGGAAATCCCGCTCGTAGCCTGCTATTTCATGCCTTTGCTTCACCTAATGTTGTACTTAGCACTCAAGGTAGCAACCCAAACGCTTACCCAACACTAGCTGAACTCGAAATCATTGAAAACTTTGTCTACGGTATACAACCCCCTTCCTTGCAAGATTTGCGAGTTCGCGCCCAGAACCAACCTCTAGCGATCGTTGTCTTCGCTTCAGAATATCGACCTGGTGCAGAAACGGTTCTTCGCAAACACGCCGATTTATGCTTCTCCCGTACAGGTGTTAGCAGAGTAGGAACGGCTGAACCACTTTATGATGCCAAAGCTCGCGGATTTTTACCCTTTGTTGAATCAAACTCAAAAAGTCTCCGTGTTCTGCCAGCTCGTTATTCTGCCTACATTGCAGTTCAACGTAGAGGGAATGCTGACGCCTTTGGTCCAGCGCGGTTCCAAACTGGAGATGACAGCAGACTGTTCTGGGTTCCCCTCCACAAGCTATTCAACGGTACAGAGTGCATTCGCGCTTTAAAATTGCAGGTGACCCTTCGTTCCCGTCATGTCAATCAAAAACTCCGGCGAGTTCACCTATCTCTTAAAGGTACGGGATGGGGTGAGCCAGACATTAGCAATCCACCATTCATCTTTACTGAAGGCATTGCTGAACTAGCTACCAAGCCTGAGTTAGCTACTGGGCTTTTGGTTCCGGTGGTTCACCCAAATCTCATTGAAGCCGCAACATATAAAGGTAAACCACTGACCTATAGAGTTCCAGAGAATAGCGCTACTCTCTCTTCTAGTCTGGCTATTCCTGCCGATGGAGATGCAAGACACGCACCTGAGTATGTCCACGCCCGTCACAGGGTTTTGCCAGACGGTAAAGTACAAAATCTCAACGAACTACGAGATGTAGAATCTATTGTCCGAGCAGGTGGCTACGATGCCCAGCACTACTTGGATTTTACCGGGGATGGATCGGTAGAAGCAATCTGCCCGGAATTGGCAGTGGCAATTCCTCGTCGCGTACCTGCTTATTCTCTGGTGACAGCACCAGATTTCTTCCCCAACTGCGATCAGCGAGAACTCTTGGAATGGACGGAGCAGTCAGTCCCAGCAAGGCTTAGAAACAATCTCTGGCGAATTCCACCCAACACACTATCTGATGTGCGACTGGCTCCCAATCTTCAGATAGCAGATGCTGATTTCCGCCCAGAAGATAAAACTGTCAGTGCCGTTATCTCGGCACCTGTTACCGGGTCGGTGCGGCAAATGCCCCTAGATGGTTCTCCAACAATGCGGCATTCATACCTTCCAGATGCAGCGGCTGGTATATTTGCACCTGGCTGGGATGTTAGTATAGATACAACAGCTGATGGGGTGAGTCACTTGGCGTCTTACGGGTTGGGCAGCCCTTTCCCAGAAGATGCAAAACTTTGTGCTGCATTAAGTACATTTTGGCCCGCAGTCGCTCCCGATGCTGCACGGACTTTCCAACCAGATCCTAACTGGCCTACCGTTAGCCCTCTCACAGATGAAGAAATTGGTCAGATTGGCAACCAATCCTGGGATGGTGTGCCCGGTCCGCGACGGGTTACCAGAGATGGCAGAACTTTGATAGAGTACGCTGATTTTGCCCATGCAGAT
Organism: Scytonema sp. NUACC21; assembly: GCF_054684315.1. Lineage (NCBI taxonomy): Bacteria > Bacillati > Cyanobacteriota > Cyanophyceae > Nostocales > Scytonemataceae > Scytonema > Scytonema sp. NUACC21. The sequence continues at coordinate 46,374 of NZ_BAAFZH010000086.1, forward strand.
TATATTGACAACACTTTGCAGCAGAAATTCTCAATATCGCTAACAGGCAAAGTCGATGTGCGTGAATATGAAGCCAGAGTTTTGGCAATGGCAAATGTTTACCGCATTCTGGGAATTAGCCCTCAAGCACGGGGACAATGGAGTGTGTTCTCATTCCGTAAAGTCGCACCAACTGACGCGGAATTGCAGCAGGCACAAAGTCAAACAGGAACTACACTCAGTGGTAGTATCTATCGGTTTGAGATTTATCGTCCTGGAAATTCTTTCCTAAGCCCAGATGATGTTCGCAAACGGCTAGTTGAAATCACAGAAACTGTAACGCTGTTTGTTACACCCGTTAATATCTTGTTGAAACGTGGCAATGGCAATTGGTCCAGCAGACGTGTTTAGTTTTGATGTTGTGGTGGTCGGCAGTGGACCTGCGGGTTCTGCTGCCGCTATCTGGTGCGCTCAACGGGGTTTAAGAGTTGCCCTGATTGAAGCAAAACCATTTCCGCGATCGCGTCCCGGTGAAACTCTGCATCCTGGTATTGAACCACTTCTGGTGCAGTTGGGTGTTGTTGAACCAGTGTTAGCAGCAAGTTTTGTACGCCATAGTGGAAATTGGGTGCAGTGGGAGGGGGAACGCCAGTTTGTCCCCTTTGGAGAAGACGAATCGGGAGCATGGCTGGGATTTCAAGCTTGGAGAGCAGATTTTGATGCCATTTTGCTCTCTCGGGCAAGAGCTTTGGGTGTTACAGTTATGCAACCTTGCCGTGCAACTCGCTTTCTTTTGGAAGCGGGTAGAGTCGTTGGTGTTGAGACATCTCAAGGGACTTTTCGGGCATTGAAAGTTATTGACGCCGGTGGCAATTACCATTGGTTGACGCGACAATTGGGATTGCAAATTCACCATCACTCTCCCCGCCTGATTGCTTACTACGGTTATGCTACAGGCGAATGCCCCTCGCGAGATGATGCTCCAGCGATCGTTGCAGATTCTGATGGTTGGACGTGGACTGCTAAAGTGAGACCTGGTTTTTACCAGTGGACGCGCTTATCATTAGTCGGTCAGAGAGTAAAAAAAGACTGGCTTCCAGAAGAATTCCACGGTCTTAAGATTCATAAGACAATGTTAGCGGCTGATGTCACTTGGCGTATTGTTTCCCAACCCGCCGGATACGGCTACTTTATAGTTGGAGATGCAGCAGCGGTTCTCGATCCTGCATCAAGTCATGGGGTGTTGAAAGCAATTATGTCTGGTATGTGGGCTGGGCATTTAATTGCTGCAGAACTATTAGATAATCTCGCTGAGCCGCAAGCAATTCAGCACTACTGCCAGTGGATTGATAATTGGTTTCGCCATGATGTAGATAATCTTAGTAAGATGTATAATAAACTACTAAGTAAGGTGGCACTATAGTTGTAAGTGTCGGTTGTTGCTCGATTGTTCATTTGATGAATGGATAGAACAGAAACAGGAGGAAGCACGAGCGTGTTTGGCAAATATTTATTTTCATCAAATGCAATATTTGAAAGCCTTGTAGTTATTCATGCAAAGTTTGCTGATTCTACCTCTGTGGATTAGTGCCAATGGTCGTTTTATTTTAAAAAGAAGGTTTGCGGAAATCACCCAATTGGTTCGGAGGCGTTTTCAAATGGGAAGCATTGAGTGTGGGGGCTAATTGCGTAGTTGTCAGCAACTGCACTAAACTGAGATTCAAAGGTGCTTGAGCGATCGCTTTAGCATAGGAAGCGCTCAGGTAAGGCTGGTACTCTGGTTGATGAGCAACATATGTCTTTGCAAAAGCCACACTCAGTATCTTCAAGTAGCGTTTAGCTAAAGCTGGTTCTGGACCCGTTAACTCTGGTGGAAGAAAGGACAACCCACTGTTGGTAGCTGATTGGCTCAACATGGAAAAGTGAGTGCCCTTTTCGACCAAAACCAGATACTTGTGCAGATTTGTCAGCGAAGTGAAGGGGAGAATTTGTTCTGGTACTGCTGGTGCAAAAAGATCGTTTTGACTTGCAACTAGCATCACAGGAACTTGAATTCTACTCAAACCGCTTGAACCGAAAAGACTGCTATTGACTGGATTAATGGCAATGGCTGCTTTAACTCGTTTGTCCTGTAAATTGTAGGTCAAAAACGGTAGTTCAGTAGCTTGACACTGAACAAGCAGTGACAAATTCAAGAAGATGTCGCGAGGTAATGCTTGCCTGCAATTTGCTCGTAACTGTTCAAAATTAAGTTCCGCACCAGCCACAGCAAGAGCTGTATAACCACCCATAGATTGACCAATCACCCCCACCCGATTGAGATTTAGCCGACCTTGCCAAGCTTTGTCGGATTGAGACCGACGCTGAAGTTCATCCAGTAAATACTTCACATCTAAGGGGCGGTGAATCAGTTCAGATGGTTGTGGTGCTTTCTCAAAGCCTGCCAAGAATTTCTGAAATTGTTGGGCGTTATCTGCATGCTCAAGCACAGCTACTGCAAAACCATAAGACGCAAGGTGCTGAGCCAAATACGCAAAGGTATTGCGGTCTGAAGCCATACCATGAGAAATGACAATCACGGGTGCTGATTGCTCAGTTTTTGTTTGGCTTGAAGTTTGGGGCAAGTATATATCAGCAGGAAAAACACGATTCCGGTTGCGGTCGTTCAGGGATAGGGTTTCTTTTTTCCAGGTAAATGGTCCTAAAAGGGACAAATCAGGTTTTGAAGAAAAATCGATTCGGCTTGTAAAGGTCGCTTCGGCATTTGTTTGTTGCAGAATTTTCCCGATAATGGCTTCTCTTTGCTTCAAAAGCTGTGCCATCTCCTCGGTCAAAAGGAAACTGCGGTTTAAGTCAATCCGCACGCTGTCACTGGGAAAAAAACGTAACATATTTAGTATTGTCAAGCCTTGTTCATCTCCCGCTGCTAAAATGCTAGCGGCTCTAAGTGCGTAAAAACCATTTTGACCAGATGGTGTTTGCAAAATTTGTCCTAAAAGTTCTAAGAACTTTACTCCAGGAGAAGAGTAAGTAAACTGAGCAACATTAGTAGAATTTACTTCTAAGCGTTTGAGTAACATATCTCGCAGTAAAGCCTGTTGTTGTGGATTCATACGCTTAGCGTAAAAGGCAAAATCATCAGTTATTTTGCCTTCCTTAGCGTATAATTCCACATCTTTAACTGGAAGGGAAAACTGCAAGGCACCATATACAAAAGAAATGTGCTCTGCACCAAAAGCTGGAGTCTCTGTCACTGTTGTAGCAAGCAGCCACGATACTAAGCAGCCAATTGCTATGTCTAACTTAATTAACTGTTGACTTACTAAACGAATTTTTTGATACAAACAAGCATACTGAGAGACAAAAAACAGAATTAGAAAAAGGCGAATTTTAGGTTTAGAGGTTTCAAGTTTTCTTTTGAAGATTGGTGTATTGAGCCTAAAAAGAATTGGTAGCATTTTACATCTGTAGATAGTATTTATAAATAGAAATTAAACTAAAATAATGCTTCAAATTTGTTTATTGATAAGCGTTAAAGTTATTGGACTTTATCGTAATATTACAATCACATTAAGTAAGTGGGTGGGAAACGTCCTCGTTCAATTAAATTGAGAAAAAAGGCGGTTAGCCGTGCTAAGGTGACCGCCTATTGGTTAATCTTGGCAAAAAAGAAAGGCTACAGCTTGTTTAAGCTATCGCTGATAATTAAGCATCAGAGAAGTAATGTTCTCTTTCAGTTGATTGGTTGCACCAATATTTGTAATCAGTTCCGCTACCGTGGAACTCCGCTGACCAGCCAGGGTCATTTGACCGTCGTAAACAAAGGTGTAAGCTGTTCTTTCTGGAAATGTATTGATTTGCTTAATGTATTTGGGCTGTGAATTGATTGTGGAGATGTACTCGGGGGAAGCAAAGAAGTTAGTCATATCAAGGGGATTAGAGAAAGCAATTTCAAAGGCAGCTTGATATTGCTTCTCAATGGGTTCAATATGAATGACCCCCGGTGCATCTGGTCTGGAATTATCCACTTCTTCAAACAGATGCAGTCGGAACTTGAGAACTAAATTACTCTTGACAATAGCAGGAGCAAAGTTATCTGTCATGTATTTCCGAAAGGCTTCCACACTCACGTCATCTGTTTTTTTGACCATGACGTGAAATTTTAAAATTCCTAGTTCTCCGTTAGGATAACCAGTGGGGATGCCATCTATATAAGTTTGAGAATTGCCAGGATTAGTATTGTATCCAATTGCTTTACTGAAGATGTTGTATTCATCGTCCATCAAAATGGCAGCGGCATTGAACCAAGTTTGGCGGTCGGAAACTGTTGCAAAGGTTAATTCGGCAATGCCATGAAACTGCTCTGATTCTGGGCAGCTATAATCTATGCCATCCAGAGTGGGCCAAATACCGCCTTCATTATTCGCCAGGTGGAATTGCCAGTATTGGTGTTGACCTGGTAGTCTAGCACAGACGGGACCATGTACATTGCGCCAGTAGTCATCAAACATCTGTAAGGTAATACCTTTTCTTTTCCACAGGAGAACGTAAAAGACTGCTTTTCCATTGCGATCGCGGGATGCATAGTTGGCTGTTGTTGTTGTCGGATTGAGGGTTTTCATGGCTGATAATTACAACGTTTTAATTGCGTGCTTGGGAATAACTTTAAGCATTTTTTTGATTGTGTCCGCAGGCATTGAGGGGTACTGGCGTATGCTTCTACTGCTGCCAAGGCTATAGCTAAAAACACCGCAGTGTAAAACTTCGAGGGAATTTCAGATGGTACTTCTTAAGTAAGTGAGGGACGGCTTTGATATAAATCTTGAACGACTTGGATAGCACAGACTATAGCTACAAGTCCGATTACCACAACAGGCAACAAACCTTTACCAACTATAGCAAGTACAACCAGGGCAACTGCAGAGCGAAGGCGGAATCTGGAACGGATTTTGCAGTAGCGTATTACCCCAGTACGATGCAAAAGGGATAAAGCTAGCAAGCACAGTGCTACTGCACCGCAGAGAAGCACTCGTTCGGCAAGGGGCAGTGCTATATTAGGCTGGCTTGATATAATGTGCTCCACGCCAACTCCAGTAGCAGCAAGTCCAATAACCAGAGGTAGATGCCCGTAAAGCCAGATTTGATAAACTCCGGTTTTACCAGTTGTACTGACAGACCGCAGAGCCGAGCTGCCAATGTTCTCAAAGTAGATCCACCACAAGCTAAAAGCAATGCTAAAGCCAAATACTGCGGCGATCGCGCTCTTACCATCCCATGTTTGATTGGATAGACCATTGACCACCGCTATAATCGCCTCCCCCAAGACAATGATGGTAAATAGCCCAAAACGCTCTGGCAAGTGTTCGAGGTGATGGGCTAGTCCTAATTGCAAGTACTTTGCAGTGAGCGGTGTAGCGAAATCCACAATTAACCCCAATGCCCAAAACCCGAAACGCAATGGAGCGGGTATAAATATTGATAGCACCCAGAAGGCTGCAGCAATTGCAAAACCCTGTGCGTAACGAGTTGCCAGTGGACGCGCTAGGGGAATGTGCCTTGCAGCACGCAGATATTCGATGACAAGCACTGCCCGTCCAGCAGCATAGGAAAGGGCAAAGCCAGTTGAACTTTCGTCTAAACCGTGGTGTATGTTCACTGCTAAGGCAGCGATCGCTATCATTTGCACACCGATTAGCAAGCGATGACCTATATCATCGATATCAAATCGGTTTGCATAGAATGTGGTACCAATCCATGCCCACCAAATTGGCATAAACAGAAAAACAAAGCCGAAAAATCCTGATAGAGAGATATCTTTGCTAAGGTTATGGGCGACTTGTGAGACCGCTACCACAAACACCAAGTCATAAAAAAGTTCTAGCCAAGTAGCGTGACCGTTGTCTCCTTCGCTTTCTGCACTAATGCGTAGGCGAGGAGGTTGCAACCAGGTTTTCACTTGTAAAGCCTCAGATTTTTTTAGATATAACTCAATAGCCTAGGCTACATCTTGCACCAACTTCAAAAACCGTATATGAGTATAAATTTTGCAATCTAAGCATTGGTTCAGTTATCCCACGTAACCCAGTTTTTTGGTTTTATTGAGAATGGTGCAAGATCTCAGCTAGGATACGTAGACGTAGGTTTTGTCGATGTAACACCAGCCCCAGGTCTCACCAGCCTCTAAGGACTTTATCAGGGGATGACCAGTGCTGTGGAAGTGTTTGGTGGCGTGCTTGTTTTTGGAAGAGTCACAGCAACCAACGCGACCGCAAATTAGGCAGAACCGCAGATGCACCCAAGTATCTCCACTTGCCAAGCATTCCTCACAACCATTCGCCCTGGGTTTGGCTGCTTGTAGCTGATTAAGATGTGTACACTCCATAGCCATTTATTCTCCTTGTACTCTCATCAAGTAAGCGCCACTTCACATTTAGAGCGGATCATTTCTTGGAACGGGCGGACGGGTAGTCTCACCTGAAAGCGTGTGTCACCGGGCTTTGAAATGCAACGAATATCTCCGCTATGCTGACCTACTACAATCCGATAGGCAATCTCCAGACCTAGCCCCGTCCCTACACCAATACCCTTAGTTGTGAAAAACGGATCGAATATCCGGGACTGAATCTCAGGAGGAATGCCAGGTCCATCATCTGCAACTTCCACCATAACACAATCATGTCCACTAGAAGTACGTACCCAAATCGTACCCCCCTCGCCCAAGGCATCAATGGCATTGTCAATTAAATTCGTCCACACTTGGTTCAATGCACTTCCGTAAGCCTCAATAGTTGGAAGGTTGTGCTCGTATTCACGCATTATTTGGATACGGTGTTTTCTGAGTTTATAGCTCAAAATAGTGAGAGTGCTCTCAATCCCTTCATGAACAACTACTTCCTTAAGTGGAGACTGATCCATGTATGAGTATGCCTTGACAGCACTGACAAGCTCGGAAATGCGAGTAACACCTTGATCGAGAACATTGAGTACGCTAGCTATGGACAGAGTTGCCTCCAGCCAAGTCAGTGCATCGTTAAGTATATTAGTGGTGAGTTGCTCGGCAATTTCTTCTAATTGCTGAGTCTTTATTCCGGATGCCACTAGGGTTGGAACAAGTTCCCAGTTATTAACAACACCATGTGATTCCAACCAGTCTGTTAGTTCATCTTCTAAATCAATTTGAATCAAGGGGTCGAAATCGCATGGTTGAGTAGCCTGGGAAATGGACTTACGTTTAACTTCTAAGAGGTAGCTTGTTTGGGTCGGAGTTAAGTGTTGTTCAATAGACTTAAGCGAAAGCTTAGCTAAAACATTGACTGTATCTTGCAATTGTCCCGTTGCCCGACGTGCTGCTGCTGTTGGATTACCCAGTTCATGGGCAAGACCAGCTGCTAAAGTCCCCAGGGAAATAAGCTTATCATGTTGTTGAGACAACGTCTGTAGCTCTTGCATTCGACTTGCCATAAAACCGAGAACAGCTTGTCTCACCGACGGGCAGAACATGAGCATCTGCCAAAACTCTTCCTCGTGTAAACAATACACGTGACATTCATCTACTGCTTGCCCGCTGGCAAGATGAAGTGTACCAGCAAGGAGAGGGACTTCACCAAAAAACGTACCAGCTTCGTATGTGGCTAAAACGACTTCCTGGTTACTTATTTCTCTGGTCAGCCGGATCGATCCTTCAAAGACCACGTAAAAGCATTTTGCGGGCTCTCCTTGTTTAAAAAGAAAATCTCCTGAATTCAGCCTGATGTTGGTGCCATTCATCAAACACATCAGCTGATCCTCAGTCAAGTTTTTGAACAGAGGTATTTTATGCAACAAATCAAGCATTGCTAGAACCTATAAAGATGAAAGATATTGATGTATGAATTGAATGGCGATCGAACCTTCACCTACCGCTGAGGCAACCCGTTTCACTGATTGATAACGCACGTCTCCTACCGCGAAAATTCCCGGTACATTAGTTTCCAGAAGATAGGGAGAGCGAGGCAGTATCCATCCTCGGGGGTACTTCTCACCGTGCAAAACGTCGGGTCCGGTCAGGATGTATCCTTTTGAATCTCTCTCTACAACGTTTTGCAACCAGTTAGTACGTGGCATTGCACCGATAAAGGTGAAAAGAGCGCAGGCGGGGACAGTTTCGACTTCACGAGTTGCTGAGTTACCAATGGTTATTGCCTCAAGCTTGTCTTTGCCAAACACTTCAATAATTTCAGTTAACACCTTGACTTTGATATTGTCCGTTTCTGCGATCTGATCGATCAAATACTTAGACATACTTTTCTTCAGAGAATCTCCGCGTAGAAGAATGGTAACAGAACGAGCATACTTGGAAAGGTGCATAGCAGCCTGTCCTGCCGAATTGCCCGCCCCAAGAATAAACACATCTTCGCCTTTGTAGTTAATTGCTTCGGTCATTGCTGCTCCATAGTACACGCCAGCACCTGTGAATTTGTCGCTGCCAGGTACATTAAGCTTGCGATAAGATACGCCAGTTGCGATAATTATCGTATGAGAGCTGAGTTCTGAACCGTCCGCTAGGGTCACATACCGATATTGACCATCTACACGAAGACCAGTCACTTCTTGAGGTGTAAGAATTTCTGCTCCGAACTTCTGCGCCTGTGCGACAGCACGTCTAGCTAAATCTCCACCACTTAACCCAACCGGAAAACCGAGATAATTCTCAATCCGAGAACTGGTTCCTGCTTGCCCGCCTGGAGCCTCTTTTTCAACCATAATAGTACGCAGTCCTTCGGAGGCAGCATACACTGCGGCAGCTAGACCAGCCGGACCAGCCCCCACAATAATTGCATCGTAAAACGGCATTTCGGGGCGCATTTTCAGCCCAATTTTCTCAGCAATTTGGATGTTAGTTGGTTGTAAAAGATGTGTGCCGTCTGGAAAAAGCAGCAGTGGTAGTTTTAATTCATCAAGGTTAGTGTCTGCGGACAACTTGCGCCCCTCCTCTGACTCAATATCCAGCCATTGATAAGGGATGTGATGGCGAGCTAAGAAATCTTTGACTTGATGCGTTTTAGGTGACCATCGGTCGCCAATAACGCGAACACCTTCAAACGACGGAAGGAAAGCTTTTTTCCAAACCTCAAGTAAATCATTAAGTACCGGGAACAAACCTTGTTCTGGGGGGGTCCACGGCTTCATTAAATAATAATCTATCTTCGCCTTATTGATAGCACGGATAGCCTCATCAGTGTCGGCATACGCTGTAAGTAAGGCACGTTTGGCATCTGGGACGATTTCCTTCGCCTGTTCAAGGAACTCTACACCGGTCATGTTCGGCATCCGTTGATCCACTAGCAATAAAGCTACTGGCTGGTTCCGCAGTTTCAGTTTTTTCAGCGCCTCTAGAGCGGCTTGACCGGAATCTGCGCGTAGTACCCGGAAGTTTTCACCGTATTCGCGGCGTAAATCGCGCTCGATCGCCCTTAAAACTTCTGGATCGTCGTCTATTGTAATTAGAACAGGCTTAGCCATAATACTCCCTCATTCGTTTATTTGCCGATCGAATCAATACGTTTGCCGTGTCAGAAGATGCAACCTGTTGCCAGCAGATGGAAATTATGACTTTTTCGTGTAGATTGTTGAGCTTATTGCAATTTTCAGGTAAATGAACCTCACTTTTTGTTAGGGCGTTGTGTAGTAAACGCCCTTACAACTGCGATCTACCGATCTGAAAACTACTGTTTCTAGTTTCTACACACTAGCTAACTCAGCAACTTCATACTTATCTAGCATGATGATGCCCTCGCAGAATGCACTCATCCTGATAAATTGCTCCACCTGCACTTGCGCGCCGACTACGTACAATTCCACATCAGAACCCAGTTTTTGCTTGATGAAAATGAGTGCCCGCATACCAGCAGTGGTTATACATTCCAGGTCTTGTAGCAGTAAGACAAGGCGTTTGATAGGCTTTTGTGTTGCTCTGCTCAACTCCTCCTGAAGCCGTCCCACGGCATCTGCATCCAGCAATCCAGTTAAGGATATCTTGGCAGTACCTTCAGTGAATTCTAACAGTGTTGCGTCAAAAAATACCTTTGCAGGAAGGAGCCTCACTCGAACTTTCAACTCGTCTTGAGTGGATGGTAGCTTAACTGTCAGATTTTCAGCATCAAAATCGGAATGCTTTTGCCCGTTGATCCATACTTCACCGATACGCACGCTACCAGGTGGCAGAATATCTGGTGCAACCCGGAGAATGTTGTCCTTAAAACCACCCGGCTTTGGCTTAAAGTACATATCCATTGGTTGCTTAGTAATGAGCAAGTTTGTATAAACTGTAGCTAAGTAAGCTAACTCAAAGGAGTGATAACCGCTCATTGAGTGGCTACCTTTAGCTCGTTCCGTTCCTAACAAGTATGGAAGACCATTTGCCAAAACATTGAAGTAGACACCGCCAGCCTCATTATCAAGAAACCAAGCATTATAGAAAGCTGCTGATTCCCGCGCCCACTGTTGATACTCAGGTTTATCTAATGAACCAGCCAGGATGAGGTACGCTAAAATTGCTTGTTCCTGCTGCCACCAAGCCTTGCGGTCATGCCAGACAAAGCGGTTTACCTCTTGCCCTGGTTCTAGTATGCGCTCTACAACATCGTACCACCCTCCACGCTGTTGGTCGCTACCAACTGCAGGCATGATTTCTGCAATTTTTTCGGCTAGGGCAACATACTTTTCTTTCGGTTTGAGGTGATTCATCCGCATTAAGTTCCAAGCAATTTTAAGATTGTGACCTACAACGGCTCGGTTTTGCTGCCATCCCCAAGTAGTATCGGCACTCCAATCTTCATAAAAACGTTCTTGAACAAAGGGGCTATTCTCATAATCCGGGAATCGCTTTTCAATGGTGTCAAAGGTATACTCAAGGAAATCAGCGTATTTTTTCTCGCCTGTCGCCAGCCACAGGTTGATCAAATAAGCTGGGGCATGGCATTTGTTGAGTTTCTCCACGGCGATCCAAAGCCACAAAAATTCTTATCCGAGTAGTATTGGGTGCGGTGATGGTGTGATGCGACTCTCCCCGAAAAGCAATAGTAAAGTTAAGGAGATGACAGTTGCCGAACTCGCATAAATAGCAGAACATTATAGACTTGCTTAAACGGATTCACCAAAAACCCTAAAATAGTTCCAATCATTTCAGCACGATCTTCTATACTGGGAAAGAAACGAACAATAATTTGGCTGCTCAGGTCGTTAGCCAAATAATTAAAGACCAGAACATTGACAAGAACTGCTAAAAATACAGATGTCCAACGTCCGCGTACTAAATCAGAACTTCGATTCATTCCATCCTTAGCTGTTCGATTCTCTATAAGAATAGCCTCAGCGAAAAAGTTATATTTTACCAACAAGTATACACCGGGAATAATAAATAAAATTAGCCCAAGCAGACAGACCCCAAATACCATTAAAATCCCCAATATTAATCGGGTAACTTTTGTAAAAGTATTTTTAAAAGCCATAAAAATACTAACTTTCGGTTGAAAAAAATAATAATAGATATAATAAGTGGATGCTCCCCACGTCCAAATAATTAAAAAGGCGTTGACTAAAACAGCGATCGCGAAAAATAGCAATTTCCACCCTGTTAACGACAAATCTAATACCAAAAAGGGAGTTACCAGAAAGCTAGGGATATTTAAAAGCAGCAGGAAACCGTAAATAGGAACGGAGTAACTAAAAGAATCTTTCAATAATTTTAAAGGGTTCATAATTCACCAAATTTATGATATAATATTCAAGCTATGTAGACCACCATGCTTGACAGTTCTAAAATTTTTTCTATTATTTGGAACTCTTACTTACTTATCAATAGCAAGGTAGGAGTTTTATGAAGAACCCTATTATTTTTTACAAAAATTAAATCTTGCTTGAAGTCCCGAGCGGTTATCAAGAGCGTCCCTCGTTTGCCTTCTGTTATATTGTAACTATAGATGGGAGGAGTCAATCTCGACTTGGTTCTAAAAAAGCGATTGGTTTGGCTTTGCATTCTACTGAGAAGCAACAGCGCTACACCCAGTAATGTATGCGCTAAAGCCGTGATGCGGAAGCATTCTTAATCCAGGTAAAAAACTGACTTATTCAGACCCATAACCCATAATTAACACAAATTTACTGATTTTTTGTTTCTAACGCCTGACTTTATCAGACTTTTAAGGACTGTGTAATTTTTTCAAAAAGCTTAGTCTAGTCTTAGCGAGAAAAGCAGAGTGCAAAACTAACCTTATATATCTTCCCGTATATCTATGGAAACTTTAAAAAACTTGCCTAACTCTACAGTTACCTCTTCTATGTTCCAATCTTTAATACTACATAAACCCAATTTTCAGGCTCAACTCATAGATTGCCAGAAAAAACTTATCCGCTATCTAAAAGGACAAGTGAAGACAGACGGATCTGTTAGAGATATTTGCAAAAGCCGTGTTCTTGAATCCTCATTGATGCTCCACTTGCTTACCATTCAAGAAATTTATCCAAATTGCCAGTCTCAACTCATTCAATACTTAACTAGCCAACTTAATAAAGAGCAGGAGCATAAGTTTGACAAAGCTTTAATTCTAGGAGCATTGCGTAAAACTACATCTGAAGATGTACAAATTGTTGAAGATTATATGATAAGTTTTCAACATTTTACAGCAAGCCGTAAACGCATACTCTTTCATGCAATCCTAGCAGAGCTACAGGTAATACCCTATGACAGGCAATATCAGGTAGAACACTTCTCTTATCGTGGTTATCAAAATTGGGTTGCAGCTGAAATATGTGCTCTCAAAGTTCTATACGCATTTGGTTTAAATCACCCAGACTGGGTCAACCATAATGATATAGAATTTCTACTAGCAACACAGCAGAATAATGAGCCTATATGGGAAAAACACGTTCTAGCTAATATTGTCATATTATTGGCACTTCAGAAATTTCCAGAGCACCACCATGTAGTCCTCAAGAGAATTAACAATTTGCTAAGGTGTCAAAACTTAGATGGAGGTTTCCCTTTTATTGCTAGTTTTGAAATTTTTTGCACGGCCCTTGCAGGAGTAGCGTTAACAAATACTGGAGTTGACATAGAGACGCCATTACAAATGGCTAATTATATAGTAAGACAACAGCAATCAGACGGTGGCTGGTCATATGCAGAGGGTGCCTATCAGACTGACGTAGATGATACTTCTTTCTGTCTAGAGTTTCTACGAGCAGTTGACCCCAACAAATACAAAGAATACATTTCCAAAGGGGAAGCGTACCTTCTTGCTATTCAGAATGAAGACGGCGGTTTTCCTACCTTTGTTCGTGGTAATCCCTCTGAAATTACTATGACAGCAGGAGCTCTTAACGCTTTAGCTCCTCAAGCTGCTGAGTATACAAAAGTCTTTGAGGGTGGGCTGCACTACATTACTAGCCATCAAAAACTTGATGGTTCTTTTGAAAGAAGCTGGAGCTTGAGCGAGGCACAAGCAATTTTCCGTTCACTCTTAGCAATGCGTGCTTGTAAAGTTGTTCGGTCACCACAACTTTTGGAGAGCATTTATATAGCAAAAGCTAAGGCATTAAACTACTTGTATAAATCTCAAAATAGCGATGGCGGTTGGGGTCATCAGTTGGGTGATGCGAGCGACGTTATCAGCACCTCATACAGCCTAATTGCCCTAAGCATCTCTGGTGATAACGAAGCACTAAGGCGAGGTGCATATTACCTTATCCTACAGCAAGATGAAGAAGGAAAATTTATCTCCATACCAGACCAAGCAGCCCCCCGACCTATCCCTTATGATGTTCCCATTCTCGCTAGTATCTTCGCCCTACTCGCTCTGAAGTACACTGCTGCTGTTATTAGAGAATAATATGTCAAGGAACAATATGAAAGTTGCTGCTTTAGACATTGACGGAACTCTCTACCCTGGTGCTTTAGGGCTTCAGTTGCTACAAGCATTGGCAGCAAATGGTATTAGTGATAAGTCAAAGACCGAGGAGATTTTTAAAGTTGTTGAAGAATATCGCCTCAATAAAATTGACTTCCAGACTATGGCAACTAGTGCTTATACTCTCTATGCAGAGGCTATTGCAGGTATCTCACAAGCTGTCATGCAATGTCATGCTAGGCAAGTATGGCAGCAAGAACGAACTAAATTGTTCCCTTTTGTTCCGAAACTTATCGAGATTCTTAAAAATCGGGGATACTCTCTTGTATTAATTTCAGGTAGCCCGAATGAAATTGTGTCTTGCTTAGCAGAGGAGTTTGAGATATTAAAATACCAAGGTTCAATTTTTGCAACTTACCAAGGTAAGTACACTGGAAAAGTGAGTCTCTTGTCTGGAGTTCTCGGCAAGAAGTATTCTATTTTTTTACAGATGGTGAAGGATTGTCGGGTCAATCTGAATGAATCCCTTGCTATAGGTGATTCAATAACTGACACAGCATTGCTTCAGATAGTCGGTAAACCTGTAGTGTTTGAACCTCATCCATCCTTAATGTTGGTTGCACAAGAGAAAGGTTGGCTTGTTACTAACCGGAATGATGTTGTAAAACATATTATGGAATTAGAAAATTCTTCCTGCTGATTTTTACAGGCTGCGGAGATCTATTAAATTACAATCCACTGGTTGACCAGTGGTGATGTCAGTCCTGTTCAACTTCAGCTTGACCGATAGATGAAGGCGATCGCGGACATTGGTTATGGTACGTTTGTGACTGAAGGGTGATTGTTTGTCAGAGTCGGGTTTGGGAAAAGTGTTTACAACTTCAAAGAGTTCGATTTGAATAAATTCGCTCGCGATGAGATTGAGTTTTTGCAGCTTTATTCTTTGGTTGTACGTGCTTTAAGATTGTGCGACCAGCGATCGCAACCAAAATCGTTCGGTTTTAACTAAAATCTTGCCATCAGTTCAAAACTTAAGTAAAATCTTGCCATTTGTCACTAAACTCTTTCTCACTAAATATGTTGAGAATGATGGAATTTGAACACAATTGCAGTAGATTCCATGTCATGAACCACTAGATGTAGCGAACTGCCTAAAGTATAAGATTGTCAGAGTCAATTTAAAGTAAAAGCTTGCCACTGCGGCAAACATTTCCTTTAAGTCACATATCTGGTAGTGATGAGTACTCGCAGGCGATCGCTACAAAAACAACAGTTGAGAAATATTTTGATTCCAAAGATAGACAATACAAGCAGTTCAAGAAAAAAGAGTTCCAGATTGGGAATTAAAAGAACTAACAAGAAAGCCGCGACTTGGTTCCAAGAAAGCAATATCTTTAGCTTTGCGTTCTACCGAAAAACACTCCTCGCTACACTCAGTTGCACTACTCTGTTGGTAAGGAGGTTTTAGTTGGAGTGCATCTTCGTTGCAACAGCTAAGAGATAAGCAAAGCTCAACGGCTATACTGCCGTATTGCTCTGACTTTTCATTTTAGATGGGAGATAATTGTTGTGCTTGCCACTCGGTCTTCAAGACAGAGGATGTTTCCTTTTCCTACACTCACAGTAATAAGTTAAAAGACTCGTAAAAATTTCTATAACCGATACTACAAACCAAGTAAAAAAAACTGATTTATAATACATATCTTCTTGACTCGTTAGAAAAATTTGTTTCTTATGTAAGAACAAAAACATAAAACAATAATAAATGAATGTAGAATAGAGAACTAGAAATGCACTCTGACTGAAAATGAAAAAAAATAATTGCTTGTCACTCAGATGTCTCAACCGGAAGCTAGTCGTTCGAGTGACAAGAGTTTTCAAGTTTTGAATAACTGTTATCGATGATGAGATAATGAGAAGTAATGCAAAGATCATTAGGAAAGTAGACATTTTAGCTCAAAACTTAATTCATTCTATTGACTTATCAGTAGTACGGTAGAAGTTTTATGAGCGATCGCATTATTCTTTACAAAACTTGAATTCTTCCTAAAAGATGGCTTCGGTGCTTAATTGCTTATGTTAATACCAATTTAATATGAAGCTAGGTAAGTACACTGGAAAAGTGAGTCTCTTATCAGGATCTCTCGGCAAGAAGTATTCTATTTTTTTACAGATGGTAAAGGATTGTCGGGTCAATCTAAATGAATCCTTCCAGAAATTTTTTCCTTCAATATTAGTACAGTAAATCGAGAATAGTATAGTTAGAAAAAATACTTTAAAAGTATCCCGAACTACTTAACTCTACTATAAATATACAAAAAACTATTTTTCGCAATATGTTTTATTTGTAAAACCCTCAGGCAGGATTGTAGCTTTGATTGGACGAAACATAAAAAAGTCAATCATGAAAATCATTACAAAAAAAACTTCTTGCTTGAGATTTTACAACATACCGTTATTCTTTTGGATTCTTAGCACATTAATGCTAGGAATCGGGTTTCACCAGATAATAACTTTAAAAAAAGTTACTTTTATTTGTAACAGACAACAGCTTGAGTGCAAATATATAACTTCGACTTTAATCGAACAACGGGTAGTTGAAAGGTTCCCCTTAATAAGTTTACAAGGAGCTAAATTTGTTAAAAATGAGTTTGAAGGGAAGACACATTATAATATTTATATTCAGACTGCTCAAGGTGAATTTTATTTTGGGTATTGGCCTAATAAAGATTTTTCTAAGAGCCAAGCTATTGTATCTCGCATTAACCAGTTCGTTAAAAACCCTCGCGAAACCTCCTTAGTTATCAACCAATATCAAAACCGCCTACTGGAAAAAACACTCTATGCATTATACTTTATATTTTTTGGTATATACTGGTTCTTCCGCGAATCCCTTGTAACTTGCTCCTTTGATAAATCCCTTGGCACTTTCATTTACAAGCATGGGAAGCTAATAAAGACAGAAACTGTCAGGGGTCAATTGAGTGAAATTGCAGATATTAATGTAGATGGTTATAGAGCTAAGCATGAAGCCTATATCCTCTTAACTTCAAGCAAACGCTTGCCACTCACATTGCGTTTACCTCTGTTTCATCAACAAGAGCATAAAAACCTTGTTAATGATATTCGTGATTTTTTAGACTGGAGGCGAATATAATTGTACAATTAAGCGGCAAAGGATAAGAATTTCGGTTGTAAGGATTTTATCTTTGTACGGCAAAGTGTTTCACGGTTATCCGCGTTTAATACCACTTGAGTGCGATCGCACCTTTGGCATTCACTACTTCTCTACCTGAATCCCATCTACAATTAAGTGTTTGATAAACTAGCGAGCGCTAAGTGCGAAAATTTTGAAAAATATGAATTTATTTATTCAGTGAATTTGATATAACCGTAGCATCACAGATTTGCATTACAAAGGATAGCCTTGGAATTTTAACCGCTAGTACTGTTAGCCATAGGAGACTGATAATATATTGGGAGTGCCTTTTAAGGCGATCGCCTGTGTTCTTATTGATGAGCGAACCTCAGCTTGTCGCGTTTTGCTCCATCGCGGCTAAGGGCAGAACTGGCGCTTTGGAGGGCGAACAACCGTTCGCCCCTACCTGATATTAGACCTTGATTTACTATCAGTTCTAGTTGAATCGCAATAACTCTAATTGGCTAAATAAATTGGTTTCCAGCTATCAAGTGTTTCTTGAATACTTTCTAATTCATTGAGATATCTATTTACTTCTATTCTTTGGCTTTGAAGCATAGAAATAATCTGAGGAGCCTCTACCTCCTTTGTTGCTCGTTCCTTTAGCAAGTAGTCAAATTGCGATTGAAACCTATTCATGTAGTCCTTAATTTGCTTTTCCGCGTTGTAAAAATCTTCCGACACTTGTTTTTGAATAACTCGCCGGAGCAACTCTATATTTCTTTGCACTTGTTCATCTATCTTATAATAAATTGTCTTTGCAGTTAAATGTAAATCAATTTCGTAGTAAGAGATTGTTTCCTCAATAGGAACATCTATTTCATAAACTTCATCAGACGCACAGCAACGACTTTTTGTTCTTGGTTCTTTTTTGATAATAGTGATGACTTCTTGCTGCTTTTCAATTTTTGCATCAATTCCGGAAAATTCAAACTGAGGAAACTGAATGGTATTAACACCTATTTCTATCTGTAAAGCAGTTCCAATAAATTTAGATAATTCGTCAGATATCTCCTGTATTTCATTTTGAATTCTTTGAACTAAGCCTTCACGAATTTTTGTTCCATCTCGAACTAGTTTATCTTGAGTATCTAACCAAAAACTTTGTATAATAGGGGCGCAGTACTCATTAATAAGTTGTCCAACTTCCCAAGCATCTTTTCTACTCTTAACTCTAATTTTATATGGATCTGAGCTAGTAGAGGCACCTTCCACCCAGAAACCCAACTTATTCCAAATATAAGTTAAAAGGTTTTTACCTACTGGTTCATACAATAAAGGGTTTTTTGATTGATTTTTAGCTACCCTCTCTATTTCTATTTTTATACAGTTTTTCGCACCATCTGCAAATTTATGAATTCCTTTTGTAAATTCATCGAGTAATCTTGGCTTTTGTAGCTCTATAGACTTTTTTACGTTTGTTATTTTATTTCTAGCTGAATCAGAACATTGTTTATATTCTTCTATTTTATTTTTAAGTTGCTCGAATTCTACTTCCCAACCTCGTATTTCTGTAATAAATACATCATCAATAGCTTGAGCAGCTTTGTTAAGGACAGCTAAAACCTCACTTAACAAATTCCAACCAGAATTTTGAGTAATAGTTTGAATCACTGTTTCTTGAATTGTAAGAATACCACTGTCTACTAGAGCACGTGGAGCAATTTCCTCTGGTAATGGAATGATACGCCTTCCGCTTGCATCTCTTTCGGCATATCTAGCACTAAAGAAATCATCAAAGTCCTTAATATCGCTGTCAGTTGCCTTTTCTTGATGAATCAGTTTAGCTAACAATCCTTGCCATGCACTTACAGGATAAATAATTGGGTCTGGAATACCAAATTCCAATAAGGCTTTTTTTAAAGATTCTATAACATCTACTATTCGTTTATCTCTTTCAGTTCTTCTATCAATTTTATTGATAATAAAGAAAAGTCTACCAGTACTCTGTGCTAAAAATTCTTTGCGCTGTTCAACCAAATTTTGCAGTAATTCTAAATTCGTATCATCTCTAAATGAGGTGTAATCCAGAATAAATAATATAGCATCACAAGTCCGTAGTGCTTCTAAAGCAGTTTGTTTTAAAGCCACTGTGTTAAACCTAGCAGATTTCCATTCATTAGGACCGGGAGTATCAACTAATGTAAAACCAGCTAGGGATGACAGTTTACCAATGGCTTCAATGGGATGTTCTAATTCAAAGCGCGTAGTATTATCTTGATTAGCTGTTGCTCGAATCTCATGAGTACGCTTTAAGAATTTTTGACGGAGTTCGGCTACTTCACCCTCTGCTACTACTACAGGTTGCCTTTGTCCCTGTCGATATTCCAAAAGCCTGGGTGTTTGTCCAGCTTCAATTGGACGAATATCTGTACGACAAACTGTACAAGCATCAGCTTCGCTTGCTAATACATCTGCACCAATGATGGCATTTAAAAAGGTACTCTTACCTGCATTCATTGCTGCAATCACAGCAACTTGATATTTTTGTTTTGTTAGCGCTTTCAAAGCTTTAGTAATATTATCCTCAATGCTCTGTAATCCTTGAGTACTGTCTCCTTCTTTAAGTCGTCCAGCACGAAGTTCTTGTAGATACTGTAAGAGCCTGTTACCAGTATCGTTAATTCTGTCATAAGTTGCCTGAAACTTTTGAGAAATCATAGTTAGATAATTATTGCTTGTCTGTCACTTTCCCCAAAAGCATGAGCTGATTTGCTTCAAACTAACAGGGTATTAGCTTCTTTTCCTATGGTTCCCAATAGGTCTCTGCCTATAACACACATAAAACAAAAAATGGCGTTTGGTGTAGCAAGAAGACAGGATACGCTTTGGTTGTTCCCAGAGAATTCACCAGTCTTGCAAAACGATAGCTTCGCTACTGCCTTCAGATCGCGATCGCTGGTTAGCAGACTTTTCTTTCTAGCTCTTTTTAGTAATGTTCTCTAATACCATTTCACGTTAACTGACATCTTGCACCTTCGAGTGGGAGGAGGTGGTGGGCTTTAGCCCTACCTACAATCGGGATCGGCTTTTTGGGCTTTGATTTTTGCAATAAGGTGATGGTGCAAGATATGAGTTAACTGGATTTTTTTCTATAGCTGCTGACGCAGGGTGTTAATAAATTTGGTAACTTCTTGTTCTCCCTCTTTCTCTTGCACTGTTCTCAGCATTTTTAAAGCTTCTTCGGCTGTGCGTAATGCTTCACGATTTTTGCCACGTTTTTGTTGTGTGGTAGCAATGAGATAAAGACTGTAAGCATCTTTTCTTACATCTGGCTGTGCTGGCTTTTTCTCAGGTGTACGCTCTACATCAGCAATTCCCAAGCCAAGAGAGCCCATGCGAATATTTTGTATTTCGGCTATTTTTCTGGTAACTTCTAAAACTTGGGGATAATTACCCCGATCTGCATAAATAGTCCCTAGAGCAACTAGTAGTTCAGGTTCCATGAAAGATTTTTTCTCTACCGACAAATTTGACTGATTAAGTTTTGTTTGGGCTAATTGTAAATATTCGAGTGCTTTTGAGTATTCACTCAACTCAGTATAAGTAATAACGATAGTATTTAGTGTTATGATTTCTTGCTCAATATCACCATTTTTTTGATATTTTTTTAAGTCTTGTTGTAATACTACTAATTGTTGTCGCCATTGATTTTTTTGAGCTAATGAATTGGCTGATATTGCTCGATTTTTTGGTTGGGAGTTTGTTGTATCTAAGTCTGAGGGATTGTTAGCCTCTTGTGCAACCCTGTTACTGCTACTTAGCAATATTTGACTTGTTAAAAATAAACTGCCTGTGATAATCGAAGCTATGGAAAATATAGTGATATAGTATCTACTCATTCCTTTTATCTATTTGAGAGAGATGAAATGTGTGCCAGAAGATCTTTGAATACTGATTGTACTTGACTACTCCCGCAAATTTATTCGTAAGCGGATAGCACTCATGCGAATTTATCCGGATTGCCTCGCGAACTGTGCCACGTTGTTAAGGCTTTTTGCTGAGATAGCTTGCCTGTAATGTCTGGACTCCTAGCTTACGGGCAGGATATGCTTTGGTTGTTCCCAGAGAATTCACCAGTCTTGCAAAACGATAGCTTCGCTACTGCCTTCAGATCGCGATCGCTGGTTAGCTAAAACGGATAGAAGCCCCACATCCTACACGAAGTGAGGTGTGGGATGAATAGCCGGACTATTGATTTCAATCCCCGACCCTCCGGGTAAGCAGTTGCTTTATGCCGCACGGCCCGTCCACCGCACTGCTTACCTATATTAACTGTCAGTTAATGCGTGAGCGGGATTAGCAATCTTTCTGTCTATCTCCGGGTTTTCTAACGAATCAATTAACTCATCTACAACTTGTGTCATTGTTTTATCTTTCCACTCTGCATCCTCATTTCAACTTATTGAATCTTCTTGTAGACATCCTTAATCTTAATTGCTTATCTTTCATAAAGGCTACATTGATATGTTATCATAAATACAACCGACAAAAAACAAGGAGGTGATACAACTTGAGGACAGCTTATCAATACCGACTCAAACCTACCAAACAACAAGTTCAGCAAATAGATAGTTGGTTATCTATGCTATGCGCTCAATATAACTATCTTCTGGCTGATAGGTTTAATTGGTGGGAACAAAATCGTTGTCCTATTAATGCTTGTCCTCTCGTTTGTCACTTACCAAAATTGCGCGAGCATCCCGATTACTATTTACAAAAGAAAACTTTACCCCAACTTAAAAAAACTCATCCTTGGTATGCAGAGGTTCAATCACAAGTATTACAGGATGTAGTTAAACGGGTTAAAGTTACTTTTGAAAAATGGTTAAAAGGTGATTCTAATGGCAAAAAAAGTGGTAAACCTAGATTCAAATCACGTAATAGGTTTAAGACTTTCACTTTTCCACAAATCAAAGACGGCTGTGTAAATGGCAATGCGGCTAACTTACCCGTGTTTGGTAAAATTAAATTTGTCTTACACCGACCATTGCCAGATGGATTTAAAGTGAAAACAGCATCTATCACTAAAAAGGCTGATGGGTATTACATAACTTTCAGTCTGGAAGATACTACTGTACCAACTGTTAAACCTGACTTTAATCCTGAATCAATAACAGGTATTGACCTGGGATTGAAAGAATTTTTAACTACTTCCGTTGGTGACACAGTTAAAATTCCAAAACACTATCGTCAAGCCCAAAAGCGATTAAAAGTAATTCAAAAACGTGTATCACGGCGTAAAAAAGGAAGTAAAAATAGAGCCAAGGCAGTAAAACAACTTGCAAAGCAACACAAAAAAGTTGCTGACAAGAGGAAAGACTTTCATTTCAAAACTGCTAATGAACTATTGAAGAAGTACGACGTGATAGTACATGAAGATTTAAATATTAAAGGATTGGCAAAGTCCAAACTGGCAAAATCAATACATGATGCGGGATGGGCAAGTTTCCTAACTATTTTGACAAACAAAGCCGAAAAAGCTGGTTTGGTAGTAATAGCAGTAAATCCATCAGGTACATCACAAGATTGTTCAAATTGTGGCGCAAAAGTGCCAAAGAAATTACATGAGAGATGGCATAATTGCCCGCATTGTAATTGCAGTTTGGATAGAGATTTGAATGCCGCAATAAATATAAAAAATAGAGCGGTGGGGCATCCCGTTCTTAAAGCTCAGAGTCTCCCAAGCAATAGCCGGATTGTCTGAGAAGCCCACACTCACTGCAAGGCAGGAGTGTGGGAGTATGTCACAACTGGGGATGCCATGTACGGCTTCATGATTTATCGAAGCGCAGATAGAGCCAGGAAAACTGTGGTATCCCTTAAAACTGGGTGTTGCACCCATTTCCCGGATGTGTTTCTCTGCGTAAGCATCTAAGTCAGCCGTCGTCATCCCTGGTTTGACTATTTGAGAAATCTGCTTGAGCACGGTTGTAACAATCGCAGATGCTTGACGCATGATTTCAATTTCACGTTGGGACTTGATGCTAATACCACGAGTTTGCCGTTGAGCAGCTGGCTGGGTGAAGAGGGTGTTAAGGATGTTCATAACTGAGAGGTAAAATTTCACTCCGGATGCTAATGTAGCATAGCATAGCATAGCTAATGGTAAGGCAATAGAAGCTATAGTAAGCTGCTACAATAAGTACTATCTAAGCAATACAAAGAATTTAAGATGGGCGGCAAAACTTTATTGTCTGGTGTAACAACCTACATTTCCCCGGAATTAAAAGCAGAACTGGAGGCGTGGGCACAAGAGGAGGAACGCTCTATTTCTTGGCTGCTTGCCAAATTGATTGAAAATAAACTTCAGGAACGACGACAAAAAATGTCACCAGCAAAGATTGCTAGCAACCAGGATTAGCTACCTCAAGTAGGATACACGTAGCTGACTAAACTTCAAACCGCTCGTTGTCAGATTAATAGAAATTGAAATCGGGCAAAACTAGCAAGCTATGCCATATAGTCAATTTACTATCGAACAAATCAAAAATAATTTTGGGATAGTTATATCTGAGCAATTTGGAATTTTTGCTGATATACCAGAGATAAATTACAGTGATTTTCTTGCCCAATCTCTTAAAGAGTATTTACCTCTAGCATTAGCGATCGATACTGAAAAAGCACGTTCGGAACTGATTGTCATGCCTATTTTAGTAGAGATTAAAAGACAACTAGCATCACAAATAAGTATATTTTCTGGCAAAGATTTTACGGTAGATGTTACAAAGGGATTAAGTGGATTTTGTGATTTCTTAATTAGCCTGTCTTCAGAGCAAATTGTTATCGAAGCACCAGTTGTAACTCTAGTGGAAGCCAAAAATGATAATATCCAGTCTGGGTTAGCACAATGCATGGCAGAAATGATAGCTGCCCAAATCTTTAATGAAGCTAAAGGAAATCAAATTAGTACGATTTATGGTGTAGTAACAACTGGAACGAACTGGAGATTTTTGCGTTTGAAGGGGAAAACTATAGAGATAGATTTTAATGAATACTTTATCAGTCAGGTAGGGAAAATATTGGGAATTTTGAAAAGTACAGTAGTTCCTCTTTGAACATTAACGCAACTGCTTACACACAGACTCTCATTGTTTATACTTGCCCCTATTTGCTTCTTGACCTTGACCAAGTTGACCTGTATACAGAGTTGTAGACGCTGTATACAGAAGGGAGATGGTGAGGTAGTTCGTATCAACGGCTTACGCGTGTGCTTACTTCACCAATTAGCCCGTCTACAACTGTAGACATCAAGCAGCCCTTATTCGCAAGCTAGGGGAAGTAGTTCATTAACTATCGGGTGTCAAAATCTTGGTTATGACTTTTTCTTTTAGCTCCAATTTATTTTGTTGAATTGCATCTAGCTCTTTTTGTAATTCAGGTAAATGCTTTTTTATCTCCCTTAAGACTGTAGTATCGGTTTCTCCTTGGTTTACTACTGTATCTGCTTGTGCCAGTTTTACAGTATATTCTGCGATTTTACTATCAGAGTCTACGATTGTGAGAATTGCCAAGAAGTTAGCCAACTCTGTTAACTGCATATTTCACTCCCTGTATCAGAATGTAAGGAAATTAAATTAAGTACCTAGTTTTTCAAACATCTTCTAAGAATGCAAGGACAGTTAAGACACTTAAGACACTTAAGAAATAATTAATAAAAAATTTAACATTGCGCGTTCAATTGTTAAATCCTTGTGTTTTGGATAAACCTACTTGCTCGGAAATCCATTGAAGATAGGGTAGGGAACCAGCAACGACAGGTAATGCAATGATTTCTGGAACTTCGTAGGAGTGCAGTTCGCGAATTTTTGCTTCCAGAGTAGGAAATTGTCTTAAATCAGTTTTAATGAGCAATTGCCATTCTTGCTCCTTGTACTTTTGTCCCTGCCAAGTGTAAATGGAGTGGATTGGCAAGATACTTACACAAGCAGCAAGTTTACTTTCCACAAGGGCATTTGCTATTGTTTCTGCTTCCTCTACTGAAGAAGCTGTTACCAAAACGACACCGTAGTTAGCTGAAGTCATAACCAACCACAAAAAATAGTGTGAGTAGGAAGATTGTCATTTGTCATTTGTCATTTGTCATTTATCGTTTAGTAATAACCGATGACCCATGACGGATGACCAATAACTAATGACTAATGACCGATGACCAATGACCAATGACTATACCGTAGTAGGCGACAGGGAATAAACTTGACCATCAATTAGCAGCCGAGTGATTCCCTTGGCATGCAGGTGATAGCGAGCTTTGTGTAACATTCTACTATCGGGGATTTTGATAATGCGATCGCGTTTGGTTGAGAAACGCTTAGCCACACGGTGATTATCAAACACTGGTAGAGTTCGTTGTCCAGTTGCAAACATATTTAGCACAAAAGTTACCTGAGTACATGGTGCCATCTGCTTTTGTAGTACTGGAGTTCTTACCTCTGACAGCTCGTGGCAAAGTGGATCGCCGCGCCTTAAAAGCAGCTGTTCCAATCAAGCCAGAATTAGCTGGAGGTTATGTCCCGCCTCGGACTCCCGTGGAAAAAGTATTGGTGACAATTTTTGCAGAGGTTCTGGGACTCAAGCGCGTGGGAATTCATGACAATTTCTTTGAGTTAGGGGGTCATTCCTTACTTGCAACTCAGCTTGTCTCCAGAGTCCGCGACGCCTTGCAAGTGGAGTTACCTCTGCGTAGCGTGTTTGAGGCGCGGACAATTGCAGAATTATCTAAGGTGGTAGAAAGCTTTAAAGAAAGCAATGCTCAAAACCAAGCCCCAGCTTTAGTACCTCTGTCCCGTGAGGGTCGGCGGATTAAGTTGTCTTCTTTAAGTAAAGAGCAAGGGATTTCCAAGCAATAAATTATCCATCTTGTGGGACTATCTTGTGGTCCGGGCGTCTCGCCCGTTACTTATTTAGGGTAATACCATTTCACGAAAAGCATGATACAAATCGCTAGTGTAGAAACGCGCTGTTTGAAGCGTTTGGACAGAATTTAAATGTATCAAGATTAAAGTGAAATGGTATAAGCGCAAAAGTAATCGTACTGATGTTGATTACATAACAGGATGGTAAATAGTGTAACAAGACCGTAACTGATGCGGGTACTCTCAATTGGTTGCGATCTCACCATCACTATAATAATCTTGTTGAAAGTGCGATCGCTTATTCATTAATTGCGAATAAATAATATCTTTTTTCAACCAAAATCTAGAGTTAGATTTTACTTTCAATTGCATCATCTGGTGGTGGATGTCGTCCACTTTCTCTATCTGCTGCACGTTTCGTAGTTTCGTAGGGTGGGCACTGCCCACCGCCTCGTGAGAAGGTGCAAGATGTCAATAGAAATATTTTTTTCCACTGAATTGACTACCATTCATATTCATATAAATATTCCTTAATTTGATGAAAAACTTCAATGTAGTTTAGGGCAATCGCACCTGCGTCAGGAGTAGAAGATTCCGCACAGTCATTAACAATACCGATCCCCAATACTCCGTCACGCGATCGCCAATCCAATCCCATAATAGAGATTGATATAACAAATAATTAAATTTTACAGTTGTAAATTATGTTAACTTCAGGAACTAGGAAACAAAAGCTTCCCAAGTTTTAGCTCCCACGATTCCATCGACTTTTAAACTTGCGCTTTGTTGGAATTGGCGGACAACAGAATCTGTTAGATCGCCAAACACCCCATCCACCCGAAGCTGGAGATTCGGATTTGTGCTTGTTCCAAAGCCTTTAATTCGCAGGAAAGTCTGTAAAAGAGCAACGGTAGAACCACTGTCTCCTTTTCGCAGAATAGGTAAACTAGAATCAGCCATAATCAGTCAATCCTCAATCACCTCGTTCATACTTAATTATTTCAGTTTTAAGAACAGATATCCTTAAAGTTATAATTTGTAAACTTTCTGATGCCATGTTTGCAATCATGTAGAGCGTCGATATAGTAGTCAAGCAGGGGAGCACAAATACATTTTCTCTCTGCTGTAATCCTTGATTTTTCGTGAATGTAGAGACGCTTCAAACAGCACGTCTCTACAAAAAATTGGGTTTTTTATGATTTCTGTACTGATGCTCTAGAAAATTAGCAAAGTGTTAGATAGATGGCGTGACTTCTGCCCGTGTGACTTCAGTGTTACTTGCACTTACAGGATGCTGTACAGTCAAGACCGAACAAGAGGCATGGTGCAGGACGTAATTGCTGACACTACCTAACAACAACTCGGACAAACCAGAGCGACCCCTACGCCCTATGACAATTAAGTCAAATCTGCCATCACTGGCAAATTCACAGATAGTGCTCCCAGGGCTACCAGGTTTTTGAGTAAATTCAGAACTGACACCAGCCACCGTTGCTTCCTCTACGAGCGATCGCAACATCTCTATTCCCCGATTAACAAACTCTTCCCACTGCTTGCGCTGTATGTTCAAAATTTCGGTGCTCATCCCCAGCCCTACATAGTAGTCAGGGCTGGACAGTGAAAGAAGTATTTGGGCTTCCCTCTTCTTCTGGCGATAATACGTGCAACAACGTCAGGTTAGCTCGTAAAGCCTTCGCTAAGGCAATTGCTTCCTCAAAGACACTCCTACTGCTGGTAGATGTATCTAATGCAACCAGTATTTTGTCAAACATACGAGTTTACCTCCAAACTGTTTTGCTTGAGCTTTTAGCTACTTGTGACGAGTGCGTTTGCATTTTTGGCGATAGCTTCGCTCCTGCCCTCTGGGCAGATCGCTTTCACTTTTGTTTATAAGAAAACAATTTGAGGAACTCGTGAGGTATAGCATCGAGTTGAGAAAATTCTGAATAACCGGGGAATAGTAGATTTAACACTTAAATTGAGATGCTATCTTGATACCAGTGTCAGCTTGATTTACTCTGTTCCTGGTTAGACTCGCTAGATTGAACTGGTTCAGCCTTCTCCTGGCTAGACGAGCTCTTACTCAATTCTTGTACTTGCTTAAGATGAATATTATTCACTTGAATAATATAGTTTTCTATTGCCTGTCTTGCCTTTTGTTGACGTTGAGTTTCATCGTCGATATCGTAGCTACGATAAGGTTCAGTTACTCCCAAGATAAATTTCTCTTGTTCAGCTTCTAATAACTCAACGGTAGTGTTAGCAGCCACCGAATTTTCTTGAAAAGGAAAGGAGGTCACGATACTGGCGACTATGGAGGCGACAGCTGGGAAGATGACCGGGAGCCACTTGAACCATGAAATACCCACATCCAATTTGTCTACCAAGACTAAAATCGGTGTAATTCCTGAGAAAATAACAGTTGCTAATTGTAAAGTATAGTAAATATTCCTCGAACTGGAGCGAATTTTTTTATAATCGTCAATCAACTCTTGGGAATACTGTAAAGCCTTTTCTCTCGCAGGCGTTAACAGATTGTTTGTTGAAGAATTCTTATTAGCCGATAAAGAATTATACAGTTCAGCTTTCTTCGTGATATCGGAATTGTTAGAATTGTTCGCCAACTGTCTATTGGTTAAAAACAGAAAAACCCAAATAGAAAAAAAAGCAGCTACATAAATTCCGGCAACTTGAAGGTCTGGCAAGGTCTTGGTAATGACGATTGCACAGACACTAGCTGCTAAAAATAAATACTCAATTATCTTCAACGTCAACAACACACTTGGGCTTGCTCCGTTAGAGACATTTTCAACAGGTTTGGAAATCTCAATCTGGTCTTTTTGAGCGGAAATAGTCATGGCGTGGTAGTCACAGTAATGTTTGATTCAAAAAATGAACCTTACTACAAGGCGTAAATTGTTGTCCAAATTATGCTTTGCCTTAATTATCTCACGCCATCACTAATTTTATACTAGCTATAATTAAAGCTTTATTTTCAGTAATTTTACTTATTAAAATATTATGGGAGTCGGTAGACCCTTATTTTACCCACAAAAGATCTATGGTGCCCAGGTCAGTACAGGGGAAATGAATGAGTTCATCTGAACTGAACCAGCCACCCTCCTTTTTACCTACTGCCTAAATCATCACCCGATCGCAGACAATTTATCCCATTGCTTTGTTTATGGTAGAGTAAGAGCGATCGCTTGCCCGAGGTTCTGGAGAAACAGCCCGTTCGCGATGCCCAATTTTTGATGTAAACTTTATTTCACAGCCTTCATCTGCTGAAATGGATAAAGAAAAATGCTTTCTTGAGTGTATTTAAGAAAATTCAATTCTTGTGCCATTTCTTCTAATAAATCGAGTGTAACTTGTTTCTGAGCCATTAAGTCTGGAGATGCACTAAGTAAAGCTTCAAGAAACCAATCTATCAAATTTGCCCGTTGAACAGGCTCTTTGATTCTGTCATCTAAAACAATAGATACATGATTAAGCAAAATTTCAGAAAAGTTTACTTTTGATGCTAGATTACAGAGTTTTAATCCTATATTCGTATCACCCTTGAAATTGTTTTGTTGGCGATTAAAAATTTCCCAATAACTCTGTAGAGCTTGACAGGTTGGATAGACATATAAACCCGTATTAAACGCCTCTGTACAATAAAGACTACTCCCCGAGCGCATTACCCTTTTTAATTCTTTAAGGATGTTGATTGGATGATTTGCGTGTTCTAAAACAAAGCAGATTAATGCACCATCAAATGACTCATCATGGAAAGGAAGTTCTTCACCATAACTAACATAGAGCGATACCTGTCCTGCGTCGATATAAGGTTTGAGCAATTCACGAGCACGAGCGATCTGCACTGCGGAAATATCAACTCCAGTAATTTTTAAATGTGGCCAACGATTTAATAGTTGTTGTATTTGCGCTCCTACTCCACAACCTACTTCAATGATATGATAACAATCAGAAAAATCAACGTATCTATATATATATGATGCCAAAAAATTGCTTTGTCTTATAAGGCGATCTTGTTCATTAGCACTATAACCGTGAATATATGGATTTCTGTTGTCATTTTTAATTAATGTTGCAATTGTAGACATAATGCTTATATGTATTTGCTTTAGGTTTTTAAAAGTTTACTCAATTCGAGTGTTTGGATTCCACTCGATGTGTTGGACTCCAGACCAATTTGTCAAAATCATCAAATTGGTTGCTGATTTAAATTTAAAGCGTCTATTCAATTGCGTCAGTATGAAAAAGTCTGGAGCTAATAACTAATAATTCTGTTCCATCCCGTGTAAATTGGTTAGTAAAAGTCTGAAAAAGTTTGATTAAGCCATATAAATGTACACATCAATATACCAATGTTAGCTTGATTAACTCTGCTCCTGGTTGGACTTGCCAGAGTTTAACTAAGAGAAGAAAAATTTACAGTGCTACTAAAAACTAAAACGATTGAAGTGCATATTCCTTCAATCTCTCCCATCCCAACCTTTGAGCAGCGGAAAGGGATATGGTCTTTCCATTACGAAATAATACGTATTCAAATCCGTTTTTATCTGAATTAACATCCGCAATGATTTCATTTCTTAGATCGCTTCCCCAAGCTTTGAGAGATTGCTCCCAAAAGATTTCACAAGGACTTTTAAAGTTAGGATTATTTAAGTACGCATCTTTCCAGTAACGGGAATCCCATCGCTCTCGTATTGCTTGAATTATGCAAGGGTTAGGGTAAAAAGGTCTGGAGTTTTCTTCTAACCAATACCAATACGCAATTGTGGCACGTAGAGCATCCTCAAAACCATCAATACAATTAAGGAGTGCTTCTTGAACGTCCTCTTGAGAAAAATCCACACCAATATATGCCAAAGCGTACTTATACTTACTGAAAATTTCGTCTTTGGCTTCCAGTTCATCAGCATCAAATTGATAAGCTAGATGGAATGACTTTAGGCAGAGCATTTACACATAAGCAGGCATAGCTATCTGTAATTATACAGCTTTTGGGACACGCTTGCTTTTATTTACAACGTGTCCCCCGAAAGTGCATATTCTGGTTGAAGCCCAGCCCTAGACTCTAAGTCGATATGAATTCTAGCGTAACTTATTGGTTTCGGTTATAACGAAATTGAGATTCTTGAAGCTGCTCATTAGGAGCCTTAGTCCAACTTAGAGAGATAGGTGCTCCAACTTCAAGTCTATTGGGTTCAAAAGCCCAAAATCTATAAAGGTTCTCGCCAATCTGTTCGCTTTCAGTTAAAACTACATTCCCAACGTGTAATACTGGGCTAAGAGCACGAATAGGGATAGGACTGGTTGTTCTAATTTGGAACTCCATTGCCTCAGTTTTGGCTTCAAGAGATGACCTAAAATTCCTTAATTGACGTGGTTCAAAGGAAACATTCCGTGTTTGTACTTCAACAATTTCAGGTAAATTCCACGAAGGGCGTGAATCTGGAGGAAGTGGTTGAGAGACATCAATAGACATCTTTAAATCTCCATCAGTTAATTAAATTATTTGTAAATCATCAAACGCGATCGCACGTTCATCGTTTCGATTGCATCGGATAAGAATGGCACGGATGCTATCTATCTTAAACTCTTTAGCCTTGAAGCAGGGTACTTTGAAACGCAATGTGTTAAGCATGGTCTTAATGTTACCCGGATCGCGAGCATAGGGTCTTGGTAGACCACCTATATCATCCGAATCAACCCACGCTTGAACACCATTGCTATCTTCCAGTCCAAGTTCAAAACCAGTTGAGCCTGGAGCAACTGAAAATCCATTAGTAACCTCAGCTGCCCGAATCCAAATTTCATTTTTTGAGAGATTGGTAGCCTTCAACTCAGAACGGAAAACACGACCCGCCCTCCCTGGTTCCACGACCATACCGATACTAAGACCATAGAATGAACTGTTGAATGCACCCGCTACTCGATCGAAGGGATATTCATCCGCACTCATTCCGCTAAGCTGGGTTGTGGGTTGCCCTAAAGAGTTGATGTTAATTGTATTGCCATCCTCATGATTGTCTACCGTCAAAACCTTAGAGCGCTCATAGGAACGATAAACGTGTTGAGTTAATACTCCAGCTGGAAGTTGAGTTCCATCAAGATAGCCAGTTGTGGATTGCCCAAGTAATGTAGCCCGAAATAGAGCACATCCATAAGCTGTCAGGATACGTTCATGATCTGAGCGGGTGATAACAGCAGGTTGGGGCGAAGTCCAGAGGCTATCATCATCTAGCCACTGGCGATTAAAAAAGTTGTGATTCGTGAAATGGACATAGATCTGGGACTTAAACGGATCGGGAATAGCTCGATCGTAGAACTGAGCACCATTGTTGTCGGTAACATCGCCATCTCCCGCAGGCAGTATTGTCATAAATGCATAGCCTTTGGGTTGAATTGTTGATAGACCTGCCCAGTATCGGAAATTTGTTGGTGCGAGTGCGAGTACAGATTTGATAGTGACTTCTGGCAAATTTGCGATCGTTGGAATAGTGACAACTGCATCCCCTCCTCGTGAATGTCCCATTAACCCGAGGAGATTAAAGTTGATTCGTTTAAAGAAGACTGAAGTTGAGTCAGCGTTCAACTTCTGAAAGAAGATAATGTTGTCAATGATTAAATCAGCACGATCTTCTATATTCTGAACTCCACCACCAACCCCATTCAGGGCATTACAGTCCACTGAAACAGCAATGATGCCCATCTTTGCTAGATCGGTTTGAAAGTAGTCATATCCTAGATAGCTTGGATCGTTGGGGGAATGATTACCGTGTGCCATAAAGACGATGGGCACTCGACCTAATGATGCCAGCCGCTTATTAAATGGTTGTTCTTTACCATCATCTTCCGCCGGGTAATAAACACTGCCTTTGATGCCACCGTCTTGATATTCACTAAACCCTACTGGAAAGAGGTTGAGGTTTGAGGGGTTGCTCGCGACTGGAGGGTCTACGCATAGAACTTTGACCTCAAGTGCTAGACTACCTTTACACTTGTTTAAATCCTGAACGACGATTAGGGTATCTCCTAACGCCACTTTTTTTGTCAGCATAACAATTGGCCCGCCGCTTGCACCCACCAGTTCACCGTTCAGATAAACCTTAATGGTCGCATCTGGAACAAATTGAGTTAGTGTAATGCTGTTATCACCTGCTTGAATCGGTCCTATCTCAGGAGCAGGCAAACTGGAACAGGGTTGAACTACACCACTTCCAGGAGGACTGTCAGGGCTTCCGAGGCACATGCTCTGAATGGCAACAAAGCTCTCACCGGTCATAAAAGGGCTGAATCCATCAATTTTTAAAGCATCGCCCCAACAGAGCCAAGTTCCTTGATTGATGCCATTGCGATAAATAGTAACTTTCGCCCCATTAACAACATTTTTGACAATCAAAACTGTTCCACTCTCAAAAATGGGGTCAAAAGTTAGAGTTGGTAATGGATTAGGAGGTTTGCTTGTCACATATTCAACGGAAGCAGGACTTGGATCTTTGCACAATTCAAACCAAGCCCTTACTTTTTGACCTAATCCGTAGGCAGGACTAACATTTACTCCCTGATGAGCGTTACAGCCATTGACTCTCCCGACTTCGATTTGATCTGCAGTAATCCAGACATTGCCGCCCGTCAGAAGATTAGAAACTCCTGTGCGTACTCCACATTCAAACACCGGAGCAGGATTAATTTCTGGTCGGGGAGGACCTGCGGGGTAGTCCTTGGTGTGGTCTTTTACAATCGCTTCTACTGACCAATCACTAAGAGCGATGGCTGTTTTTTGTCGTGCACGTACTTTTTGACCAACAATGAGGGCATTTGGTATAGGTACAGTTACTCCTTCTGGCCACGGCGATCCACCATTGGCAGAAGCGAGGATAACTCCATCAACTTCGATTTCTATATCAGCATTTAGTTGATATGAGATAACCGTTACAGCTAGCGCACACTGATAAAGAGGTTGTGTAACTATTGGAGGAGAAAGAAACTGGCGATTATCAGGTAATTCCAATCGTTCCCTGTTTAAAATTTGTGTTTTCATGGATTTTTCTATTAACCCTAGTGCTATTCGGAAACATAATGCTACGGCTAAGACCTTTCTTGACAATCCTGCTAGGCAGCACATACTTGTGCTTTCCGCATCAACAGGGTTGAACGCACCACCAACTGAACTTGCGTTGTATTTGGAGAATATGAGCGCTATATAGTCTTACAACTAGATTACGTTCCCAGGTACACTGGCGCTCAAGGGAGAATCGTAGAAACTTTTATCTACGGGGCAATCAAATAAAATCTTGCACCAATATACATAAGTCCATTGTGCAAAACTTACTCTAGAGCTTGATAGTACCCCCTGGTGTACTCTTTGCTAAGCAGTAAGTACGCAAGTGGCGAAGAGCTACCTACCCCCAGAAGGAGTAGGCTTCCGCCTTCAATTCCCGTGATGTTAATGAGTTCAATTGTACTGTAGGATTGCTTTACCGTTGTAGCACCACTTTACCGAGCGTGTGATGTGGTTTTGAAATTGTAGCCTGGGGGTTGACTGCACTTACCTCATGAGGCTTATCATAATGGATCTAAGAAATGGATATAAAAACTTATAAAATATACTTTTCCTACTTTTCCTGCTTTTTGTACTTTAGATAAAGTTAATATTCATAAATAACAACTACTTTTCCTAAAATTCCTAGTTTTTACAAAAATATACCATTCTCTTTAAGAAACATAAATGTAGTTAAGCCTTGTACTTTGCAAAAATAGGTGTTATAAAAAATGAAAAGTTTGGAAAAATTGTTTTTCATATTATGAACAGGAAATATTCACGTTCAAGTTTCAGAATTCTCAATCGTTAATTGCTGACATATCTGTTAGGTGTTGTGCCGTGAATAATATTTCATTTTCGTCATTTAATCACCAGGCATCAGGATACGATCCCAATAATGCCTATCTACTAGCTCAGTTATCTCTGGCAACTTATAGAAGAGGAAAAGTCGAAAAACTGGGAGGTAGGGATGAAAACAACGATGAATGGCGGGAGAGAGTTAAGCAAGAAGCTTCCTCTTGGGGATTCAGCAGCGATCGCGTTTACTGCTTTAACCATAAAGGTTCACAAGCAATTCTGCTAGTAGATGAACAGAAAATCATTCTTGCCTTTCGCGGAAGCGAAGAAAAGTCCGATTGGCAGATAAACATGAATCGACTTAAAGACAAAGATTTCAGCAAAAATTACAAAATCTGCCTTCATACTGGTTTTTGTGACTATTTAAATAGTATTTGGAAACCCTATAACGATCCTAAAGGAAGGGTAGAAGCTAAAGGCATTCAAGCTATCCTCCAAGAGGAAATGGAACAAGCTCCTAAATCTTTGTGGATTACGGGACATAGTTTAGGCGGTGCTGTTGCAGTCTTAGCCGCTGCAGTCTGTACCTTGGGCAATTCACCTATCAAAGTCAGTGGAGTTTATACCTACGGACAACCTAGAGTTGGGGATTTAAGGTTTGCAAAGCTTTATAACTCCCAACTCAAATCTAAGACCTTTCGGTTTGTCAATAATAATGATGTAGTGACTAAAATTCCGACTTGGGCTCCTGTTTTCTTCTTTTACCATGTCGGACAAATTAAATATTTAACCCAAGATGGCGAAATCTTAGATTTTGAAAAGCTCAGCTGGTGGCAAAGATGGCGCTCCATCTTTATTGACATAGCAAAAGATTTACGCGAACAAGGGTTAAATAGCATCACGGATCATTCCATGTCCACAGGCTATATTCCGCCACTGCGTAGAGTAGTGTCTGAACAAGGCAACCTTACCCCGGTTACTACCACATCTAAGTAACCAGAATCAAGCATTTTTCAGAGAAATAACAAGTAATTTCGTTAAAGCAAGAGAGATAAAAAACTATGGCAGCTAAAAGAGATACATCTAGAGACGGGTTGAGAAACAAACTAGAGACATTGGCTTTAACTGGCTTTAAACCGATTTGGAACTTTATTCAAAGCAACGAATCTTTGAGGAAAAAAGTCAACAAAACTCTCATTAACAATGCTATCTATAAAATTCCTACTCGTCCCTATCCTTTTAGTACAATGACTCCCTACACCTCTTGGGAGTCATTAATAGATAGAGGTTACTCAGGACTTCATTTACCACCTGTTGATTGGAAACCTTTAACCAATAAAAACTACATAGGAGTTAATTTAAGCCCAACCGAGGAGTTTGAAAAAAATCTTCCTCCTATTGAAGATTTGAAAGTTTTGTATCAGCAAACTGGAGAAACTAAATACTCTCAAAAATCTACCCTAATTTTTCCCTATTTTGTCCAATGGTTTACTGACAGTTTCTTACGAACCGATAGGCTCGATCCCCGTAAAAATACCTCAAACCACCACATTGATTTGTGTAACGTTTATGGTTTGAATCCAAAAATTACTCACATGCTGAGGTCTCATAAAGGAGGAAAGTTAAAAAGCCAATTTATCAATGGTGAAGAATATCCTCCTTTTTACTATGATGAGAATGGACAGCCTAAGGAAGAGTTTAAAGATCTGCCCCATCAAGTAACCAAAGATAACAAGATCAAATCAGATTATTTCCCCGCAGAGAAAAGGCAAAAATTATTTGCTATGGGGGTAGAACTAGAACGAGCCAATGTGCAAATTGGCTATGTCATGCTTAATGTACTTTGCTTAAGAGAACATAATCGAGTCTGCGATCTCCTGGCAAAGAGTTATCCAAATTGGGATGATGAGCGTCTCTTTCAAACAGCCAGAAATGTTGTAATGGTTGAGATGCTGAAAATAGTGCTAGAAGATTATATCAACCACATTACTCCCTATCACTTTCAATTTTTCACCGATCCCCTGGCATTTACCGATGAAAAATGGTACCGCATGAACTGGATGTCGGTAGAATTTACCCTAGTCTACCGCTGGCATAGCATGCTGCCCGATACTCTAATTCATAACGGGCAAAAAATGCCTATGAGGGACTCAATGTGGAATAATGACATGATTATTAACAAGGGCTTGGGAGCTATATTTGAAGAAAGTTGTGCCCAACCCGCAGCCCAACTTAGTTTATTCAATACCCCTGAGTTTCTACTTGAAACAGAGTTGGCTAGTATTCGTTTAGGTCGTGAAGCAAAATTAAGAACCTATAACGATTATCGCGAGATGTGTAAATATCCACGAGTCACCGATTTCGCTCAGATAAGTGGTGATATCAAGGTTCAAGAAACATTGAAGCGATTGTATAAGAAAGTAGACAATATTGAGTTATATGTAGGGCTGTATGCAGAAGATTTGCGTCCAAATTCAGCCTTACCTCCTTTAGTCGGACGCCTGATAGGAATTGATGCCTTTTCTCAAGCTTTCACAAATCCTTTGCTAGCAGAAAGTGTCTTCAATCCAGAAACTTTTTCACCAGTAGGTTGGGAAGAGATCCAGAGAACCACGACTCTCTCCGAACTTTTGCATCGCAATGTTCCTGCTGGTAAGCAGTACAACGTTTCTTTCTATAATGAGGGTTGGAAACAATCTTAATTAGATCGCTAGAGCATCGATTCAGTCATCCCACAAACCCGGTTTCTTTGCCTACTCCTTGGACGCTCTAAAATTACCGATTTTTGTAGATTTTTGTAGGGTGGGCACTGCCCACCAGCAGCTAACGTGCGGCATAGCCCTACCTACGTCTACTTACGTCTATGTCTTGAGGTAATCTTCACAGTAGAAAGGGAGTCGTGAGCTACTCAAGAGCCTTCTGAGCAAGTGTCATTGCCTCTTTAGCAGCTTTTTCCTTACGCTCACTATAGCGATCTGTCAAGTAATCAACTTTGTCACGCAACAGCAAGGTAAACTTATAAAGCTCTTCCATCACATCAACAACGCGATCGCGATAAGGTGAATCCTTCATCGTCCCGTCTTCGTTAAATTCTTGGTAAGCTTTTGCAACACTCGACTGATTCGGAATTGTAAACATTCGCATCCAACGTCCTAAAATCCGCATGGTGTTGACGGCGTTAAAAGACTGAGAACCCCCACTCACTTGCATAACTGCTAAAGTTCTACCTTGAGTTGGTCTGACTGCTCCTATACTTAGAGGAATCCAGTCAATTTGGTTTTTCATGATGCCAGTTATATTACCGTGCATCTCAGGAGACGACCACACTTGACCCTCAGACCACTGGCTCAATTCTCGCAATTCCTGCACTTTGGCATGGGTATCCGGTACACTATTGTAAATAGGTAATTCCCGAGGGTCAAAAAATCGAACTTCTGCACCAAATTCCTGAATAATACGAGCGGCTTCTTCTGCTAAGAGGCGACTGTAGGAACGCTCTCGCAAAGAGCCATACAAAAATAAAATCCTAGGGGGGTGCTCGAAATTCGTCATATTTGAAAAAAATGATTTAACTACAAGGGTTTTAGCAACGAGACCTTACAAAACTGCGATTTATCTTGCTGCTAAGTCTCGCAAAAAGTTAGTTTGGGCTTCTCGCAGTTCGACCTCAGGATTTGCCATCAGGATTGTCTGGATCGCATCCTCGTAAGACGAACCGCCAGAGATTAAGTAGGACGCCAACATCGTTCCCGTCCGGCGTCTTCCACTAGAACAATGGACTGCAACAGCATTACCAAGGCGGTTTTGGTCGTCAACAAAGTTTTGTAATTCCTGAATCTGTTCCCGAGTTGGTGCGTTCCCTCCC
This sequence comes from Scytonema sp. NUACC21, assembly GCF_054684315.1. NCBI lineage: Bacteria > Bacillati > Cyanobacteriota > Cyanophyceae > Nostocales > Scytonemataceae > Scytonema > Scytonema sp. NUACC21. The sequence goes on from NZ_BAAFZH010000086.1 coordinate 85,012, forward strand.
TTAGTTGGCAACCAGAGGTGAGGGATGCTTGCTTGCTCGTACAAATCCAGGTTGGAGGGGTCATCCATAACGGAGACAATAGCACCAATGCCCTTCGCCTGTAGTTCGAGGATTTCCCCTCCTATGGGCTTACGAACACCTGCCAGTTTGCCGGGAATCACCCACCACAGGCTTTCTACAATTTGCTGCATTGATTGCTTCTCCATTAGTTTGAACTTTTATTTATCTCCAAAATTATTAATCAGGCGAATCACTCGCTCTTTAACCTCATCGCGCACTCTAGGAAAGATTTCCGGTTCTTCGGCTGGATCGTCTAACTGCCAGTCCTCAAACACCTCACGACTTAACCACTCTGGTGGCAGACTTACACCGCAGCCACAGAGGGAAATCACAATATCGAAATCCTCCGGCTTAAAATCGGCGAGTGCCTTTGAAGTCTGATGGCTGATATCAATGCCAACCCCTTGCATGGCAGCGATCGCACCTGGATTGACTTGACTTGCTTCCAATCCAGAGCTTGTCACATCAATCTTGCCCTTGCCAATTGTTGTAGCAAAACCTTCTGCCATTTGGGAACGTGCAGAATTCTTTTTACAAACAAACATCACACGTTTCATGGTCTTCCCTCTTTGCCTTGCTTAAAGTCAACAAATACTCGTCATAACTCGCTTTCGACTACTTAAAAGCAGTGGTACAACGAGGGTCTCGTAACGTTGCCTTTTCAGGTTCCCGTGGAAACCAAGCGGCGGTTCGCTTGCAAAATTCAACCAACATCAACATTACTGGCACTTCGATTAAAACACCTACTACTGTAGCTAACGCAGCTCCCGAATTTAAGCCAAAAAGCATCACGGCTGTAGCAATAGCAACTTCAAAATGGTTGCTAGCCCCAATTAATGCTGCGGGGGCTGCATCCTCATAAGATAGATTGAGTTTCAAAGCTGCAACATAAGAAATCAAGAAGATAAAGTTGGTTTGGATAAACAACGGCACTGCAATCAACAGAATGTGCAGTGGATTGTTAACTATTAATTCACCCTTAAAGGCAAATAGCAAAACTAAGGTGAGCAACAGAGCAGCGATCGCAACCGGATTGAGATACTTAAAAAATCGACCCTCAAACCACTGCCGTCCCTTATTCTTGAGAATCCAGTATCGGCTATACATTCCTGCTGCAAGTGGCAAACCAACATAAATCAGCACTGATAAGACTATAGTTTGCCACGGTACAGTCAAATCATTCGCTGCCAACAACCATCTTCCCAAAGGTGCATACAAAAACAGCATCGTCAGAGAATTTACCGCCACCATTACCAGAGTGTGACCCTGATTGCTGTAAGAGAGATAACCCCACATCAATGTAGCAAGGCAGGCAGCACCGCAGTCTTCTTCACTGTGTTGCAGTACACTTTGATATCGCATGATATTTTCTCATTAAGAGCAACAAAACCCCCCCAACCCCCCTGTAAAAGGGGGCTAACGTACAACCAAATTGGTTGAAACTGGATGATGGAGGGGAGGAAAGGAGATCGGGGCAAACGCCCCGATTGGAATGGGTGTTCAACTTGTCCGATGGACTGCTAAGCATTTGGCTACTGTAGCTTTCGCTGCGATCGCACAATGGACATTATTCAGCTTGACTCGTGTCTGGGCACAAATCTCTAAAACAGTTGCAGGAAGACTATACTTCTGTCCTAAAAATACCAGTCAGTGAGTTGTCTGGAAGACCAAATGCTTTGTGATTAGGATAAACCCCGTTCTTTTTTGGTCCACCTTTGGCCGTTATCTTTATCGGTGTACTCTTTTGATCGCCGTTTTCGTATATCAGCCATTCACCTCTTATGACTCTAATGGACGAAGTTCTGTTATTCCAACCGCTTCCGATGGCGGCGTTGTCAAGGTTGTCATCACCACCAAGCGCTTTTGCATTGATATGCAGTGTTGCTCCGGAAGTAAGAAGATTGGGGGAGTCATATAAAATTACATCTGGGTCATCACCTCCAAAGTAAATGTCCCTTTGAACTCCACCACTACAAGTAGCAGCAACCTCATCGTCAAGTTCGTGAAAGGCAGGGACCTCAAATTCGGCAGTTAGTTGTTCATGCTGATTGTTGTTCATCTTGTTTCTCCTTATTAGTGTGAATTGTTCAGTTATCGATTGCCAGTCATAACAATTGTTTGTCACTTCAGCAAACTCTTTGTTGTTTGGATTAACTGTTTCTTCACCAATCACACTTCAATCTTCCGATCTTAAATCAAGTATTTCAAGAGGTTTAAGCTTGTTATTTATGCATAAATACAGGAGTTATGTTCCGTTTTTTTGTTTTTAAGTACAAAAAACTGCTATACTTTCCAATTAAAGTGCATTGACACACTCTTACTTTTCTAGATTTTGTACTTTTAAACTGAGGGTACGTCTGATGGTAAATAATACCAATTCTCTAAAACTTGACTACACATCAAATACTCTGTAAGGGCTCTCGGTCGAGAGCCCCTACCTTAGGTATCTGTCGCTGAATTAAAGAGAAATGGTATAGCTCTGCTTTTGCCCTGTCAAAGCCATAACGTCTGAAAAGCCTTACTTCTGACCGTTCAGCTGTATAGTGTGAACTTTTGTAAAAAATTGTGGAATTGCAGCACTTTTGACTCTGATAAGTAGGTGGAGGTTCACAAGGAGTAGCCAGACAAAGTTATATCTTGTATTACAACAGAAGAATTGCTGTAGAAAAACTAGGTCAATACTTACTTGGGATGGTCGATTGATATAGTGAGCCAACAACTGAACCGGTATTGAACCAAAGATGAGCCATCAAGATAGTACTGCTTTGGCACTTTAGATCTATAACAAGTGGCTAAATTCCTTGACTTTTAATAAAAACTCGTTCCACTGTTCTACTGAAGTTCTGCAAGGAGAGACTGCTGTGGAAAACCAAACTTTTTACCTAACTTCTTTTCAGCGCAAGCTTTTGCTTAAAAGTCTAGAAGCAGATTTACGTCCGGAATACCGTCGTCGGATTGAAATTATGCTGCTTGCAGATGCAGGTCAATCTCAGACACAAATCTGTGAAGCTTTAGGATGCGCTCAAGAGACCGCACGGTACTGGATTACTATGGCGCAGACAGGTCAGGCTCACAATTGGGACGATCGCCCTATGGGACGACCCAAGGCAATTAACGAGCAATATCTTCAACGCCTGAAAGAACTGGCAAGCCACAGTCCTCGTGAGTATGGTTATCCATTTGAACGCTGGACAGCACAATGGTTAAGCAAGCACTTGGAAAAAGAATTGAGGCTAAAGATTAGCGCTTGTCACGTTAATCGCTTGCTTAAGCAGATGGGTCTTTCTACCCGACAACAACACAAAACTGCACAATTAGCTACTGACAGCATCAAGGATTCCGGTATTACTATTCGCGACCTGCACTCAAACTCCGAGCATAATTTCCTGCGATCGCTCAATTTCATGAAAACCAGCCATTAATTATAACTGTTAAACTTTCCGCCAGCCATGACTCAAAAATCATCCCCATTCACAATAACTAAACAAACTTTCCCTGTATACTTAGACGAAATTATTCATCAAATCAAACTTTCTTGCCAAATTCCTGCTGTTGTTGAGAGCATTCTCACTCGCAAGATTATTATCAGTACAGCCCAAGAAGCAGGTATAAAAGCCGAGCCGGAAGAACTTCAGCAGGCAGCAGATAACTTGCGATTAATAAGTCATCTTCAGAGTGCCGACGCTACTTGGGCGTGGCTACAACAACACAGCCTCTCTTTAGACAATTTTAAAGAGCTAGTTTACTACAATGTCATTTCTTCAAAGTTAACAGAATATTTATTTGCCGACAAAGTTGAACCGTTTTTCATTGAACATCAGTTAAATTATGCAAAAGTTGCTGCTTATGAAGTGGTTTTGGATGACAAAGATTTAGCGATGGAACTCTTTTATGCAATTCAAGAAGAAAAAATTAGTTTTTCTGAGGTTGCCCATAAATACATTCAGGATACCGAACTACGCCGTTGTGGAGGTTATAAAGGAATACTGAGCCCCACGGATTTAAAGCCAGAAATATCAGCCGCCGTATTTGCAGCCACTCCACCCCAGATTCTCAAACCAATTATTACCTCTCAAGGAGTACATTTGATTTTTGTTGAGGAAATTATTCAGCCAACATTAGACGAGATGCTGCGCTCAAAGATTCTTTCAGACTTGTTTTCTGAATGGCTTAAGGAGCAAGTCGAGCAATTAGAAGTTGAAGTTATTTTGTGAATACTCGCTTTCAGTATAAGATTCAAGAGCCATCATAAGCTGCGTATACCAAGATGCATAGAAATGGGCATTGCATTGGTTCTGCCCCAGTCATTGAGCTATTACAGGGTGAAGAGTGCAATATCATTTCACTTTAATCGCGATACATTTAAATTCTGTAGAGACGCGCCATGGCGCGTCTCTAAATTTGAGTAAGCTTACGGGATTTCAAGCTTTGCAATAAAAAGAAATATTTTTTACCCCCCTGCTTAACTACTGTATCAACGCTCTAAGTAATTATTCATGTGAAAAATTTTAAGTACTTTTAGGGAGTGACAATCTATTGAATCTATGCTGTACCAAGTAAAATTTCACAAATTTTTATCATCTCTAAAAAAACTTTTTTTGAGAATATGTTACTTTTATGAAATACATATTATAGATTTTAAAATTTCCAAGTCATGCGCCTCAAAACAATCTTTATCCGTTTTTACAAGTCTTTTAATGATGATTTTATAAGAAAAAATGATTCTAGGGTGAAACCAAAACGTTGGGAAAGGATAGATAATAAATTCTATCCTTATATTGAAGTTCCCATTGAACCTAACATTACGACTATTGTTGGTGCAAATGAATCCGGCAAATCCCATTTATTAAGTGCTATTGAGAAAGCTATATCTGGTGAGAATATTAAACGTAGCGATTTTTGTCGCTATTCCCATTTCTTTACTGTTAAACAGAATGAGTTGAAATATCCTGATTTTGGTTCAGAATGGTGCGATATCTCTAAAACTGAAATTGAAAAACTAAGAAAAATTACTTCAATTCCAGAACATATTAGTTTTGATAGCTTCTTAGTATTTCGTAATAATATTGACAAATTGACATTATATTTACCTGACAAAGGGGATTATGTTCAATATAAAATTCAAGGAAGCCAAATAGAAAAATTACAAGATATTTTACCTACAACGCTTAAGATTGAATCAGATATTGCTCTACCAGCCAGTGTACCAATTAAGAAATTAGTTCAAATAGCTCAAAAAGAAAATGATGGAAACACCAGAAAGTTTGAACTTTTAGATCGAGAACAACGAGCAAATATAATTGATGTGCTTGATAATTTTAGTAATAATCCAAAATTATTTACTAAAGTAAATTATTCTTTTGAACAGATAGATTCTAATGTAATTCGGACAATTGAATCTATTATTTCATCTCTTAATCAAGATAATTTAAGCAACAAAGAAAAGGAAAAGAAAGAGCAAGAATTCGAGTTAGCTTATAAGTTAATTTGTAAAATTGCTCAAGTAGACGTTGATGCTCTTATTGATTTATCTGAAGCTATTAAAAATGGAATGCAAGGATATGCTAATGGTATTATAGATAGAATCAATCGTCAATTATCTATTAATTTAAATTTTCCAAATTACTGGGTTCAAGATCGTAATTTCAGTTTGAAGGTTATGGCAAGAGACTACGATTTAGTATTTACTATAACTGATAGAACAGGAACTGAATATTCGTTTGATGAGAGAAGCGTTGGACTAAAGTATTTTCTGAGTTACTACATTCGTTATCGTTCGCATGAACCACATGAATATAAATCTGAAATTCTTTTGATGGATGAACCCGATGCTTATCTCTCCAGTCAGGCTCAGCAGGATTTACTTAAAGTATTTGATTTATTTGCTAGTCCGGAACCAGGCTCACATTTAAAACGTCCGATTCAGGTAGTTTACGTTACTCATTCTCCCTTTCTAATTGATAAAAATCATGCTGAGCGTATTCGTGTTTTAAAGAAAGGGAATGAAGATGAGGGGACAAGAGTAGTTAAAGATGCAGCTAAAAATCATTATGAACCTTTAAGGTCTTCGATTGGCGTCTATGTTGGTGAAACTGCTTTTATAGGCAATTGTAACTTAATGGTTGAAGGTATGGCAGATCAGATACTTATTGCTGGGGCAGCAACGTATCTTCGATCTTGTGGTACTTCCAATTTAGAAACATTAGATCTAAACCAAATTACTATTGTTCCTTCAGGTTCAGCTACTCAAATTCCTTACCTAGTTTATCTAGCCTGTGGGCGTGATGCAGAGCAGCCAGCAGTAATTGTTCTACTAGACAGTGATAGTAGTGGAAATGACGCTAAGAAACAACTGCTTGGTAAAGGTGGTCAACATAGAAGACCTTTACTCAAGGAAGAATTTATTCTTCAAATTGGTGATGTGAGAGAATCGCTGAGTTTAATAGCTGAAAATATAACAGAAAAGCTTGAGACAGAAGACTTGATACCTTTGCCGATTTGTATACAAGCCACCAAATTTTATTTACAGGAAATTTTGAAGATTGACGAGACGGACGTCAGCTTCTTAACAGAAGATTTAGTTTTAAGCAATCTTGATAATCAAACTATTTTTGATGCTCTTAAAAAAAGCCTTGAAGTAGCTGCTATACAAGATTTTAGTTTTGGAAAAGTTGGATTTGCTCGAAATGTTATTAGAACTGTGAATGAGTGGTCGCGTCAAAGACAGTTGCTTGAACCGAAACACGAGAAATCACTTGAGATTTTTGAATCGAATTTTAAAGCTTTATTTAGAAAACTCAACAATATGCAAAGACGAGCACAACAGAAGCTAACCAAAGAAAGATTATCACAAAAAATCGAGCGATTAAAGAAGAATTTTCTTTCACTTCATCCTATTTCAGCAAAACGTGAAGATGCTGTTATCTTTCTTGATGAAATAGAGAATATTTTGAATGACAATGTAGAAAATGAATCATTTGTAGAGATTGATGCAATTAAAAGTGCGATTCAAAATTTGCGTCGTGACTATAAACTAGATATAGAAATGAGTAAAACAATTGATGACTATATGGGATTTCAGATGGGAATAGAAAGAATTAAGTATGCAGGGATTTTAGCCACACAAGAAGATAGTTTTGAAGAAGAGCCAATCACTGAGTCAGATTCAAATGAAGAAGCTGTAGGTAGAAAATCATTTGAATTTGACCGGGACATCAATCCTGCTTCACAGAAAGAAACAACTGAAAATGCTCAGAATACCAGGAATCCTAGGAGAAAAAAATCCAACTGAACAATCCCTTAATTTTATGTAGTAGTTAATCAAATTACAATAGCTTATTGTAATAATTGTGCGCGATTCTTGTTTTTACATAACTGACTACATTAAAAGTCTCTAAATCTAAATTATGACTTGTTCTCTCAAATATCTAACAGTAAGGAACTTGCAAATTAAAAAATCCAACTTTCTCTTGTGGGATGGGCGTCCTCGCCCGCCCTCTCCAACATGAACGGGCAGGGATGCCCGTTCCACAAGAAGGAGATTCAAAATACGTTCCACAAGGAGGTAAGGAGATTCAAAATATGTCAACCTCGATCCTCGAACCCTCTGGGCGCTTATAAACTTTGACTTGGGGCAGGCGATCGCCCAATGCTTTAACATGAGTAATTACCCCAATCAATCGGTCTTGCTGTCGTAAAGTTTGTAAAATCTGGAAAACAGTTTCCAGTGTCTCTGCATCCAGAGTTCCAAATCCTTCATCTAAAAAGAGACTGCCTAACTCTGCACCCATAGATAGCTTTTCTGACAAGGCAAGTGCCATAGACAGGGAAGTAGCAAACGTTTCACCACCTGAAAGAGTTTGCACTCGCCTCGATTCACCACCATTCCAATTATCCTCAACGGAGTACTCTCCATCTTGAATTTTGAGGGCGTAGCGAGAATCAGTGAGTTCCTGCAAGACATTGGTTGCGCGGCTTACCAACTCTCGCTCTAAATGTTCTAAAGCAAAAGCTTGAAATTCATCAGTTTTAAGGCTGCGGGCGAGAGTTGTGTAAGTTTCTGCTTGTTTCTTCACTAAGGACAATTCCTGTTGTCGTTTTTCAGCTTGCTTCTGCTTGGATTCCGTCCCTTGCATCCAAGCCATTAATTGAGCCAGTTGATTTTGTGCTTGGTTGAGTTGTGCATCAGCCTCATTCTTGGCATCCCGTAGAGAGTTGATAGCCGATTTATTGGTAGTGCGATCGCCCACCTGGGATTTCACTTCCTCAATTCGTGTTTCTACTTGAACTTTAGCAGCATCGTAGTCTGAAATCTGTTCTTGCCAAAGAGATTGCTGTCTGGAATCAGCCCGCGCTGCAACAAAAGTTTCTTCCGTAAACCCCGCGCTTACAAGTGCAACTTGCCAAGCTGATTGCAACTGTTGTTCTTGGAGACGCGCTGCATCAGCATCATCGCGAGCTTTTTTGTCTTCAGCTTCATACTGAATGGCTCTTTTGTCTGCAGCTTGGTAAGCATCAGTTGCTTGTTGCAGTTGTTGCTCCAACTTCTGTTTGTCTTTTTCTAATTCTGTCTGCAAATCAGCATAAGATTTACCTCCAGTCAGTTCATCCAGTTTAGCTTCAACTTGCTCTAACTGTTGCTCCCAACGGTTGACATCCTGTTGAGCGATATCGCATTCTGTTAAAGCAGTAGCATGAGTATTGCGAGTGGCTTGTAAAGCTTGTTGAGTTTCTCGCACCTGTGCTGCTGCATCTTTCTGCTTTGCCAAAGCTTGATGATACGAGCGATCGCTTTCTTGCAATTCTTGAAACTCTTGGTTGAGTGCATTCACTTCCCAACCCTCTGTTTGCAACACTGAGCTAATTTTTTGTTGTAATTCGGTTAATTGATTCTCATATTTTACCAATTCCTGTTGAGATTCCGATTCTTGTTGCTTGGAATTTTCTAAATTCGTTTCTGCTTTTGCTACAGCTTTCTCTGTTGCCGTGTATTCTTTTTCTGCCAATTCTTTCTGAGAAGATAATTCTGTTGTATCAACTTGCTCAACATTTGGTAAAGGTAACAATTGTGCGGTTAAATAAGTACCCTGACAGACAGGACAGCGATCGCCATCATGTAATGACTCACGTAAAGCTGCAGCATGGTTACTTTGTAGTGCTAAATAATTGGCTGTTTCTGCCTCTTGCAATAATCTTTGCTTTTCTTGTAAGATAGATATTACCCGTTCTAATTTTACAAGAGCTTCCTGATATTTTTTCTCTGCTTTTTGTTTATCTAAAGTTGCATTATTCAGCTTTTGACGGTAGTTATTAGTCTGCTCTTGCAATAATTTATAAGAACCAAGAAAAGTTGAAACCTGCCTTAGTTGCTCCAAACGAATACCACCAGGAGAGTATTGAGTCAATTCTTTTTCCACCTCTTCTATTTGCTGACTAGCTGCTTGGAGTTGATTTTCAGAGCGGTTTAACTCCTGTTTTGCCACAGATAGATTCTCTTGTCGTTGGGTAAGTATTTGACGGGTGCGAGCTAACTCTGTTTGGTAGTGTTGTCGTTGCTCGTCATGATTTCTAGCAGCAGTTAAAGCTTCCTCTCTTGCTTTGAACTGGGGTTCCATCTGTTTTTGTTGCTCTGTAATTTCATCTCGCTTAGTTTTCTGCTGGTCTAGTTTCTGTTTTGCTTGACTGAGATTTCGTTGCGTTGATATAGCATCAGCTTGTGCTTTTTTATATCTGTCGCGAGCAGCTTTCACCAAAGCGTAGGTATCCTTAATGCCATCAGATGCTTGAGCTTGCTGTAACCGTAACGTCAACTCTGAAATTTGTTCGGATTTTGTAGTTAGTTGATTTAGCTGCGATCGCAAATCAACTAAACGCTCAATTTTTTTGAACAAATCTTCTTCTTCATCCAGGGCTTTTTGTGCTTTTAAAACTGCCTGACTGAGAACAGGTATCTGCTCCTGAATAGCATTGAACTGCTGTTGTTTTTCAGCCACTTCCTCTGGTGTAGGTAATTCAAACTCCTCCAACTGACGTTCAAGAATTTGATACTCCTTTTTAAAACTATCAGCTTGACCTTGTGCTTGTTGGCGCATCCTTTCAAAAATCTGAAATCCAGCCAAATCGCGTAATATACTGCGGCGTTTCGTCTTATCCCCTTTGATAAATTCATCAAACTTACCTTGGGGTAATAAAATTACACGAGTGAAGGTTTCATAGTCCATTGCCAAAACTTGCTCAACCCGCTTGGTAACGCTTTTTTCCTTCGTCTCCAATTTCTCCCAGGAATCATTACTTTGCAACCGTTCCAAAAGGGCTTTACTTTCAGGAGTTTTGGGACGATCCCGCCAAGTCCGAGTTACCCTGTACTCCACTCCACGCACCGAGAACCGAAAACTGACTTTAAGATTTTGGCTTCCCAGACTGACCAGTTCTCTAGCGTTAGCATCCTTACCAAACCGAGCAACATGACCGTAAAGTGCAAAGGTGATAGCATCTAAAAGAGATGTTTTCCCCGCTCCCGTTGGTCCTGTAATCGCAAATAAATCCAGTTGGGAGAAATCCAGAGTTTCGCGAGAACGGAAACTAGTGAAACCTTCAAGGGATAATTCAAGCGCTCTCATGACTCTGCTCCTGATGGTATAATTGCTCAAATGCTTCTAATACAAATTGGGGTACTGTCATCTCATGACGCTGCAAGTAGTAGCGACGGAATTCTTCGACAGCATCAAATTGGCGGTCTTCTTGAGACTGGGCTTGCTTTTCTAGCTCAATTTTTAAGTAATGAGGCTCAACAATCAATGTCTGCGGGCAAACCTTTCGCACCATCTCAGCTAAACCAATTTTAGGTGAGGTTAGGTCAACCACCAACTTCAAAAACCCTGGATGCGTCCGATTAGCTTCTAAAGTTTCTTCCAGGTCGTTTTCATGACATCTCACAATTTTTAAAGGCTTTTGGCACGAAAGAGAGATAAATTCCGATTTTGCAGGGCGTCCTGGTTCAACGTCAACTAAATAAAATCCTTTTTCTTCCCCTGCTTCACCAAAATCAAGTTGAATTAAAGACCCTGAATAACGCGTTGGTGCGGCGTGAGAAATCTCTTGGGGTTTGTGAATGTGACCGAGGGCAATATACTGGGCTGTAGGTGGTAAGGTTTGCCCGGAGATAAGATAAGTGTCTCGTGTATAATAATCGACTTCTGAGTAAGCACGTAAGGAACCCTCAATTGTCATGTGTGCCATCACAACATTAACGCTGTCATCTCGAAATTGAGCCGCTAATTTACCCAGAAGTTTTTGCACCTGAACGCGGTAATGCTGGCGTTGTTCTAAATCGTCTTTATCCCATAAATCCTCGTATTTCAATAATCTCCGTTCGGAGGCAAATGGCATGGCTGCAACACACAGTTTTCCACTAGGCGTATCAAGGTGAATCAAACCCCCCTTATTAGGTGGCTGAGGTCTACCTAATGCTCGAACTCCTACAAACGACAGGAGTTTTGCCACACCATCAAAACGAAATGGGGAATCGTGATTACCTGCGATCGCAACTGCGGGAATTTTCGCTTCTTTCAGTTTGCAGAAAAAATTATAGGCAACTTGTTCGGCTTCCGCAGGTGGATTGGGGACATCATAAATATCACCTGCTACCAATACCGCATCGACTTCCAAGGTCTTTGCTTGGTTGAATAATTCATCAAGTGCAGCTGCAATTTCAGGGGTGCGGTCTTCCCCTTTCAGTCGTTTTCCTAAATGCCAATCGGATGTGTGGATGAAACGCATATTGTTATTGGATAGGGGTAGGTTGGGTTGAGGAACGAAACCCAACATAATCAATCATTTGTTAAGGGGTAGGTTGGGTTGAGGAACGAAACCCAACATAATCGGTCATTTGTTAAGTCGCAACCCAACATAATCGGTCATTTGTAAGGTCTAAACCCAACATAATCGGTCATTTGTAAGGTTTAAACCCAATATAATTGGTTATTTGTTGGGTTTCGCGCTTCGCTCAACCCAACCTACGATTCTAATTAAAACTCAACATCTTCATCATCATCTTCACTATTTGCAACTTCGCTTTCACGAGTTGCATAGGGAGGAAAGGGAAAATTAATGAGGATAGGAGATGGAACTTCTGGTTGGTGAACAAACATACTGCCAGATTTTAAGAGTAACGCTCGCTTGCGACAACCGCCAGAGAGAAAGTTATATTCTGGGCTTTCGGCTTCTGCAGAATCGAGTCTACCAACCACACGAATTGCGGCTTGTCCCACAACACGACGTTCTACTTCTGAGGCTGTTTGTTGTGCGCCAATCAGGATAATTCCTAAAGAACGACCTCTTTCGGCAATTTCTACCAGCAAGTTTTTAATCGGGCTGCGTCCTTCACGGGGGGCGTATTTATTCAATTCATCAAGAACTATAAATACAACTGGGTATTGTCCCCGTTTCTCTTTTTCTGCAAACAGCCTTTGTAGGAGTATACCCACAACAAATTTTTGTGCCTTTCCTCCTATTTTGTTAATATCTACGATAGTGATTTGATGTGCGGGGGAAAGAGGGTCAAGTTGATATTTTGCTATCTGTTCTGGAGGCAAATCTCCCCGTATCAAATGCCCTATTTCCTCGCGAATTCCCCATATACGGCGAATCAAAGCTTCAGCAGTGGCATTGGTATTGCGTCCCAGCCAACTGTTATCTTCATTTTCAACTAACTTATCTTCTAAAAATTCTATTAATTCTCTAAATGTTCTGACTTGCTTCTTTTCTGGTGTGCCATAGGGTTCTACATCAAGATGCACTCCTAACTTGCGGTTAGCTTTTTTATCATTTTTATCGTTTTCTTCTGCTATCCGTGCTAGTTTTTCCTCAACAATAGAGACTAAAAAGCCTAAATTTCCCCTTTCTAAATCTTCCCCGGCAAAGAGGAAGCTGAAAAGGCGATCGCGACACAATTCCCTGAGACTCCACAGGTAAACTGAAATATTATCAGCACGTTGTTCTAAATGGGGATCTACATCATGGCTGCCTTTTCTTGGTGCAGCACAAAAACGCACATCTTTAAATGGTTCTGCGGGTATACCCAGTATTTCATATTGTTTTAAATGTTCTTCTTTAAGTTTCGCATTGGACTTATCTATAAAAAACAAATCCTCCCCTTTAACGTTAAAAATCAAAGCTTTGGTATTCGCACGATGGTAACCTAAAGCAGCAGAATTGAAGATGGCGTGGAGTAAGAATAAAGCATAAGAAGTTTTTGTTGCTACTCCAGATACACCGGAAATATTAATATGAGCGCCCTTGGTTCCATCGATAAATTCATAGTTGAAATAAGCTGGATTACTGTTACGCATCGTACCTGCGGGGATGCGTTTTTCCATCCCATCAAAGTGCAAGGCACGTTTTAACTCTTCATCAACAGCCAGTTTAACAGTGTCTCCCGGTTGCGGTGGTAAATATTCCTCAGGTTCAATGCGCGTTACTTGAATGTGAGCAGCATAGGAGATATTGACAGGTAAACTACCACTTTTTGCCAGGAAAGTATCTGTGTCAAACTGCGTTCCTTCGTGTAAGGTACGGACATAATCAACAACACCGTAAAATTTCACAACACCACTACCATCGGGACGGTAAGTTTGTACTTCCACCACATCATCAAGGCGCAAAACTTGACCGGGTGAAACTGCAACCCAAAATTCTAAGGGTGTTGCTTCTTGAGTTCCAAGAACAAAGCCGATGGGAGTTGTCATGATAAAACTCCTACAGACCCCAGAAAAGTTTGTACGCGTCGTTTGATAAGAATTGCATCCCCCATACGCCGCCCTAGTTCTCGTTCGAGTGCGCCAACAGGTGTTAGGTTTTGTGGTGCGCGGGGGTCTTTGTATGGATGGGAAGCATACTCGGGAATGAGATAGGTTGTTTGGTCGGCGATGGTTTGGGCTGTGCTTAAAGGAATATCGCTAGATAACTCAAGTCTGACAACACCGTGCAAATCGTGGTAACCAAAACGATGGGATGAGGTTTGAGGATTACCGGATTTGAGATACCAACTCCAATGAGGGCGATTTTGTTCTTTAATTAAGAAAATGGGAGTACGTTCTCCTGGCTTTAATTCCCACAACAGGGCTGCATATTTTTCGCTGAGATAGTTTTTATGCATTGTTTTTACATAGCCCACTGTAAAATTCGGCGCATTATAAGGTAGCCGTCCGTCACGAATTACCAAAGTATCGAGGTTGAGGGCAAACTGCTGGGCTGCTAGAAATGCTTCTGCCTTAAGCATGGTATTCTGAACAAGATTCTTAGGGACGTTAGGATTGTTTTCCCTATACGGATCGACTGGTTCGTAGATTAACTCTGCTTTACTTCCTAAAGGGCAAGGAATTCTGGTTTCTGGTGCTTCTTGATTTCCCCCAAATCCAATAATGCGGCGGATATGAAACTGGGAACAAGTGGCAGTGTGGGTGGTTCTATCGACAACGACAGCACCGACTGCAATTGTTCCAAAGGCTCCATAGGCAATTGTATTGCCACTCCCACCGATAAGAGTAGCATCGATGCGACGGCGACCATCTATAAATATCAGCCGTTGGGGTAGTTTGGGTTGCCTTCTCGTTGTTGAGAAGTTCGCCCAGTCAGATGTTTCTACAGTTGGGTCAACTTCACTCTCAGATGGCAAAAGTTCTTCCAAATCAATTGGGGAGTCGTAGTTATTCGCCCAAGGCTCAAGTCTAAAGTTGTTTTCCCTCCAGAATTCGTTGGACAATCTGCGTTTTGCCTCCTTGGCAGATAGCTATGCAGTTTATAAAGTAAGGTAATTTTATTTAGTATGGCATCTGTATAAATACTTTGGGTTGGTTGCTTGATAGATATTTACCGATCGTTAACTGCAGTGAAGGCAGAGGCGCGGAAGTTATATAATGTCCGGCTAAACACTTATGAAAAAATACTCCCCGCCTGACGGCACTCTCTTACTAAGGGGAAGGTAGGTCTGGGGTAGAATCCGGGTATCGTAAGTCTGGGGTATGAAATTCTTAGTAGGATGGGCACTGCCTACCATTCTTGATATTACAAGAAATAGATTGAGTAACGATGAAAGTCTTAGTAGGGTGGGCAGTGCCCTCCATTATTGATTTATTCTTCATATGAAAGAGGTTAGTTTTACCTCACCCTAGCCCTCCCCCTTGATTAAGCATTCGTGTCATTAAGGTGAACATCGAAAAACGGAATGCCAAATCCCTGAATTGCCAGCTTTTTGGCGAGCACTTGTAAGGAAATCATTTCCTGACGTGCAAAGATAATATTGTCGGCATCTTCCATGTCTCCTTTTTCGTAAGCTGCTCTTAAATAGTTAAGAAGTCGCTGGTACCCATCTAGAGCTTCTTTGGCATCTGGAAGATCGCTGGGTGCGGGGGTGATATTTCTCAGGTATGGTGGTCTAGTGCCATTAGCTTGTGACTCACCTTGATAAGAACGTAGCACTGTTTCAATTTCGCTGAACTTGCTAAAATGCTCCACCCCATCAGCAATAATTTTTCCTGCTAACTGATATAGACTGTCTGGATACTGGGGTTGGCGAAGAGTCGCTACCACCCGTGCATATTGACCATCGATACCACCACTAGGAGCTTCCACAGCGATAAAATCAGCCAAAGCCTTTCGATTTAAAGGACGGAGTTCGCGGGGACGAGTATGACCGTGACTTACAGGGATGCACTCTGCGACCTCCAAAGCTGGACCATACGCTTTTTTAGTTAATCCTGTATGGTCGAGTTCCCAAAGTAATTGATTCACCCACCGCAAATGACGCATTTCGCTCACAGCGACCAACAGCAACTCGTGACTGACGAAAGTTATGTCATCCCGGAGTGTGGGCCAGGTGTTAACATCTACTTCCTCAGGAGCCACTAGGGAGTAGAGGGCGTGAGAGTTGAGCTTGTTGATAGAGTTGAGCATTTGCGATCGCCATAGCTGCCCGGTCTGCCAAATCTTGAAACAAATTTTGATCATCGGTGTTGTGGGGTTCTCCGGGATGATGGCGAGTCAGGCTTAAGACGCCAATCGCTTGTCCCCGCACTTTCAGCGGTACAATCAGCGTACTGTAAACACTAAAGCGCTCCAAGTAAAGCTGGTACTCAGGTTTGATGATAGCACCAAACTCATCCTGTGCCGTCACTGGCATCAGCAGGGCTTCTCCCGTCTGCATGACTCGCCCCCCAATCCCTTCATCAGCACGGCGGGGATAACGAGTTAGCAGTTCACTGACGAATTCTCGTACCTCCGGGTCAGTATGGTAAAAAGAAGCAGGGTCAAGCCACTGTTTATCTTCAGAAAGCAAGCTTAACACGCACACATCCCCTGTATATTCGCTTACAAGCCTGGTGATATCATTTAACACCGTTTGCAAATCTAAGCTTGCTGCTGCAAAAGTTTGCGAAGCTTGAGCGAGAAAACGCTCTCGTTTTTCTACTTCCTTGTAATGAGTGACATCACGGCAAAACCCAAGTATTGATTCTATCTTGCCATCTGATGCAAACTCGGGTACAGAACGCGAATGATACCAACGGGTTCCACCATCTTGCGCCTGAAAGCTAAACTCCAGTTCCTCAGGTTGCCCACCTGCGAATATGCGCCGCCAGTGCTCGTGCCAGAGGGTGCAACTCTCTTCTGGCATACCCAGGTCAGTATTGGTTTTACCAACAAATTCTTCTGCTGGAATGCCAGTCACCTGCTTAATGGCAGGGCTGACATAGAGATGGCGAAATTCTGAATCGATGCGACTGATAATATCTGGGGAATTTTCAGCTAAGGTTTTGAACTGTCGCTCCCGACGGCGGAGTTCGGCTTCTAGCTGTTTGCGATCCGTGACATCCTGCACGACCCCCAGCATCCCCAAAACGTCTCCCGAAACATTATAGTGAGCACGTCCTTTTGCCGCCACCCATCGTTCGGTACCATCGGAACGCAGCACCCGGTATTCAATGTCATAATCACTGTGTTCGCAGATTGCTTCCTCAACCGCTACACGAGCGCGTTCGCGATCGTCTTGGTGAAGTAGGTCGCGTATCTGTGTCCAAGTTATATCGGAATCGGGTGGAATGCCAAAAATTTCGGCAGCGCGTGGAGAAAACTTGACTATATCTGTTGCCGCATCCCAACTCCAATCTCCCATTTTCGAGGCTTCCAGTGCGAGACTTAATCTTTCTGCACTTGCTCGGAGCGCTTCTTCTGTTTGTTTGCGTTCGCTAATGTCAATGGATGCTCCCACCATGCGTACTGCTTGACCGGAGGCATCTTTGTATACCCGTCCCTGGCTGTTAAGCCACCGTATAGTTCCGTCCTGACGCATGACCCGGTATTCCTGAGCGTAGTTTTCTTCTCCAGCTAGGGCACGCTCATAAGCAGCAACAACGCTTCGTAGATCTTCAGAATGGACAACAGCAAAAAAGTCTTCTCCCGTCCCCTCTTGAATGCCCCAAACCTCCAGGGCATTGGGGGAACATACCACATAATTTGTCCTCAAATCTATATCCCAAGCGATGGCGTTGGCTCCCAACAGGGCAAGCTGTAGCCGCTCCTCGGTTTGGCGTTGGCTCTCCTCAATTTGCTTTAACCTAGTGACATCCTGAAACACCATCACAGAGGTTGGCGGTTGCTCGTGCATTGCAGGTAAGCTATCTGCGTGAACGAGCAGCGGATAAACCCCAGTTGGAGTGTGCCAGTTCAACTCTGCCCCATCAATCTTTTCACCTCTTGCCACCCGGACTGCCGGTAGTTGGTCGGGAGGAATGAGTTGCCCTGCGGCATTGGTACAGTAAAACTCTACATCATACGTTCCTACAGGACGATCCTCTGGAATTTTACTGCCTGCCATCTCATTTGCTGCCTGATTTGAGAAGGTGAAGCGACCTGTTTCAGGTTCAATAAATACCAGTGGAACGGGTAACAGATTGAGTACCGCCTTCAGCCATTGGCGTTGATTGGTTTGAGCTTGTGCGTTTTGCTGGAGGAATTGTTCTAATCGCTTGCTTTCGCTAATGTCCCGCACAAAGAGAGAGAGCCCTTCAGCAGAGGGGTAGGCACGAACTTCCGTCCAAATGTCTAGGGGCGCATAATAGTCCTCGAACACAAGAGCAGTTTGTTCATCCACCGCTTTTCGCAACATCCGCTCCACATTGGTGTTGCATAAATCTGGAAATACATCCCAGATGCACTGACCGATAAGTTCCTGTTTGCTTTTCCTGAGTAGCCCTTCAGCTGCCTCATTTACATGAGTGTAGCGCCAGCTGCGATCGTAAGCTATGAAAGCATCGGTTATACTTTCAAGTATGTGAATGACTTTACCCTCAGATTGAATCGTTACTTGGGCTGGCTTGGCTGGATTGAAATTTTGCTGCCACCACTGTAATGCTTCAATGGTTCGTTGCAGTTCAATAATTTGTGCATTTACTCTTGCATTGGTTTGGGAAAGTTCAGATGATTGTTTTGCAGACAGTACTTCACCGATGCTCTTGACTAATTGTTGCAGTTTCTCTACTTGATAGCAAGTATCAAGCTTCTCATGAGTCAGGTTATTGAAAGAAAAATCAGATTGCAAGTTGCGAGCATAGCGTTCCACCAACTCAGAACGAGAAATGCCGTTTTCACACGCCTGCTGCTTCAGAATCTGCCAAGCGGTCTTGGTCAGCGATAAGTTAACCGCCTGCTTTGGTTCTTTTTCCCAACTCTGGATAAATTTGCCTGTTTTGTCACGCTTCATTCAAGTACTGCCCGTATACCTATACGGCTATGTTAACCCTATTAAATCTGAGGCAATTGATTTTTGGAAATCTTCCATAAGAATGACATCATAAGCCGATGGCGTTCGGAGCTATTACAATGAACAAATATTTATTCGGCAATTGTTCGTACAAAGCAAGATTTACACTAAGCTGCGAATTGCCCTAACCAACTGTTCTGGCTCTATGGGTTTTGCAACGTGCAGTTGAAACCCAGCAGCAAGTGCCTTTTGCCGATCGTAATCTCCTGCATATGCTGTTAGAGCAATAGCCGGAAGCGCCCCGCCCTGTTCTGGTGGCATAGCCCGAAGTTGGCGCAAGAGCATATATCCATCGACATCTGGCATCCCGATATCCGAAACCAAAACATCTGGTACTGAATGCTCCAAAGTTGCAAGTGCCTCAGCAGCAGATCCGGCTACGGTAACTGCTGCTCCAAACTGCTCTAAAGCAAAGGCAACCAGTTCGCGCATATCTGCTTCATCATCTACGACCAAAATACCGAATCCACTCAAATTCAACCCATCATCGGATTGCACTTCCTCCTGAGTCATCTGCCCTGGAGCCCCCATCACTGGAAGTTTAACGCTAAACGTTGCTCCCTGCTCTTCTCCGGGACTCTCTACTGTCACAGTACCACCATGCAATTCTGTTAAATAACGAACAATGGCTAATCCCAGCCCCAAGCCACCAAATTTGCGAGTCGTCGCGCTGTTCTCTTGCCGGAAGTACTCGAATACGTGGGGCAGAAACTCTGGACTGATGCCAATTCCTGTATCCTTTACCTGAATCTGAGCATAACACTCAGTTTGCTTTAAACGGACTTCGACTTGTCCCCCATTGGGTGTAAATTTAACGGCATTTGAGAGAAGATTCCACACCACTTGCTGTAAGCGGCTAGTATCACCTGATACTAGCCCTACATGGGAATCTAGAACTGTACGAATTTTGATAGCTTTTGCTTCCGCTGCCAAGCGCACCGTTTCTATAGCAGCCTCAATGGTTGCGCTCAAATTGACAGGGGAGACATTCAAAACCATTTTGCCACGCAGAATGCGAGAGACATCCAACAAGTCTTCAATCAGTTGTGCTTGTAACTTAGCATTTCGCTCAATAGTTTCTAAGGCGCGAGCGGTAGTTTGTTCATCCAACTTGCGCGATCGATTTCTGCCAGCATCTCAGCGCGGCGGCGTTCTTCCTCGTAAGCCTGTGCATTGCGGATGGAAACCGAAACCTGCCCAGCCAAGAGTGCATAGAACGACTGATAACTTTCATCCAAAGCGCGGCTGGGGCTGATACCAACGATAAGCACTCCAAGAGGCGCAGTGACGTTTGATGACGGAATGGGCAGCGCTAACGCCTCCCGGACAATTTCGCCCCAAGGTCCACCAACAAGAGCGATATAGCGGTCAACACCTTCTACCAGAACAGTATGACCTGCCATCACCGTTGTCAAGGACCATAAGTCCGTTGATTCATTATAAAGGGCAGTCTTCGGCGCGATAGAATCATTTCCGCCCATACCCACACTGCCATACAATCGCAGCGTCTTGCCCTCTGCTTCCTGCAGGTAGATGAGTGCAAAAGGTACATCAAAAGGATATTCGGTAATAGCAGCCACAATATCCTGACATGTGGTGTTTACACTCCGCATCTCACCCGTCCGTGCTGCAAGGTCGCGCTGCAACCGCAAACGGCGCTCGCCAAGCACCTGCTGTGTCACCTCGCTACAGACGCAAAGCATACCGCGAATCACTCCTTCGTCGTCTTCCACGGCGCTGTAAGACAGGCTGAAATGGGCTTCCTCATTATAACCAGCCCGGTTGACCACCATCATTTGGTCTTCCACCCAGTTGGGTACACCCGTTGTCATCACTTCCGCAATCATCGGACCGATGGTATCCCAGGATTCGGACTGGGTTTCCCGAATGGAACGACCAAGGGCACCCGGATGCTTATCCCCAATTAAACTGGTGTAGGCATCATTATAGATTTGAGCAAGCTCCTGTCCCCATAGCAGTATCATTGGGTAGCGCGAGCCTAAGAGTATACGAACGGTTGATTTCAAGCTTTGCGACCATGTTTCCACAGAACCGATAGAGGTCTGTTCCCAATCATAAGCCCGCATACGTACCCCCATCTCACTTGCTCCGGGAAAGGGGTCTGTTTTCTGTCGATTCATTGCTTCAGTGCCCCTTCTCCTCTATATCATTTCATGGCAGCGTTTACTGTTTGGGGCAGACCGAGCTGGTACTCTTTGCTGAAGTTGCCCTAGCCCTTCGCCGACTACTTCGCTTGCCGATTTATACTGACCTGACCGGACACGTGAGGCAATAATTTGGTTCAGTTTAGAAATCACTGATATATTGAGTGTGGCGTGTTGGGTAGTCACGTCTATAGATTTTAGTGTAGCAAAAATTGCTACTAACTCTAAAAATAATACAACATGAATGCCAACAGTAGATCTATCTGTGGTATGATGAAAGAATAGTCATTTTTTGCGTTAAGGCGTGTAGAGACGTGCCATGGCACGTCTGCACATTGTCTTCCCGATAAAAGTTCTGAGCTTAGATGAACCGTATTGGTACATGGGGGTAGAATTAGGCATTGGGCTTAGGCTTGATAAGACTGGCAACAACAGCAATTAACTCTGCTGGCTCTACGGGCTTGGAAAGATGCCTCTGAAAACCTACGGCTAGCGCTCGATCGCGGTCTTCGTTTTTGGCATATGCTGTCAGCGCGATTGCGGGAATTGCGCCTCCCTGTTCTGCTGCCAATGTTCTCACTTTATGAAGGAAAGCATATCCATCTTCCCCTGGCATCCCAATGTCGCTAACCAGTACATGGGGTTGGAACACCAGCAACGCCTCAAACGCTTCCGACGCCGACTCAGCCGCCATCACAGTTGCCCCATATTGCTCAAGTACGAAAACGAGAAATTCGCGGGAGTCAATATTATCTTCTACCACTAGAACCCGTGCTCCCGTCAAATCGGGTTCATTGTCGGTAGGCTTAGCCTCCCTCTTGATATCTTGCTGAATGGAAACCAGTGGCAGCATCACTGTGAAAGTTGCCCCCTGTCCTTCACCAGGGCTGGCCGCGCTTACTACACCGCCATGCAACTCCACGAGGTGACGGACAATAGCTAACCCCAGCCCCAATCCACCGAACTTCCGAGTGGTGGAAGCATCGGCTTGGCGAAAGTAGTCAAAAACATAGGGCAGAAACTCGGGGTTGATGCCAATACCCGTGTCAGTCACAGCAAGCTTCGCCTGATTCCCAACTTGCTCCAACCAAATTTCTACACGCCCGCCATGAGGAGTAAACTTGATAGCGTTGGAGAGTAAATTCCAAACCACCTGTTGTAACCGACCGGAATCTCCTGAAACTCGTCCGACATTCGATAATTCTGTATGAATCAAAATCGACTTGGCGACAGCAGCCGTTCGCATTGTTTCTATTGCTGCCTCAATAATAATTGGCAGATTGACTGGAGCAACGTTTAGGGTTAGCTTGCCCTGTAGAATCCGGGAAACATCCAGCAAGTCGTCAATCAGTTGAATTTGCAATTTAGCATTACGCTCAATGGTTGCTATAGCTTCGGCAGTTTTGGCTTCATCCAGCTTGCGAGTTTTTAAGAGTGTTGACCAGCCTAATATTGGGTTAAGTGGAGAACGTAACTCATGGGATAAGATTGCTAAAAACTCATCCTTAACTCGATTAGCTCGCTGAGATTCCTCATAAAGTTGGGCAATGTCAATCGCTGCTGATGCCATCTGCGCCAGTTGCACCAGGATGGCTTCATCCTCTTGGGTAAACTCTCCAACGTATTTGTCGGAAAGTTGGATGAGACCCATGTTTTTGCCGTTACGATCGGTAAATGGTGCAGCCAACCAACCGCGCATGGGTGGATGATTGGAAGCTTCTTTGCCAAACCTACGCCAAGCTGGATGTGCTTCTAGTTCAGCCTGGGTCATCCGTATTGGACGTTGCATCCGACAGACTAATGTATAAATGCCCGAGCCATCCGGTTGCGCCTCGTACTCTCTCCACCGTGCGTACTTGTCCGAGAGAGACACTGTATGAATAGCTTGTGACCAATTTTCATCTATCGTCATGCTGGTGACGGATTGATGTGCTTCAATGATATCACGAGCTAGGTCTGTAATCAACCGCAACCGTTCATTCACTGATAGGGTCGAATTAATAGCGATCGATGCAAAAGCTAACTTTTGCAAGCGACGGGTGTGCTGCTGTTCGCGGGCAAGTAGCTGAGTGCGTTCTTCCTCAATTCGCTTGCGTTCGGTGATATCAATGTTAACACCCAGCAGCCGTTCAGCCCGTCCATCTCCATTGCGAAGGACACGACCTTTAGACGCCAACCACCTGATTGTGCCATCGCGCCTTTGAATGCGAAATTCATCATAATAATATTCACTCTCAGCGATCGCTGCTTCTATGTTGCGTTGTGCTTGTTGGCGATCGCCAGTATAAATAAAATCGACCCAAAATGTGAAACTTGGTGTTTCTGCCCCCTGCTCTATACCCAACAAATGCCAAATTCCCTCTGACCAAGACACTTCGCCTGTCAGTAAGTTCCACTCCCAGGTGCCAACTTTTGCTGCCCTTTGTGCAAGCCGCAACCGCTCTTCGCTCCTGAACAAAGCTTCCTCAGCTTGCTTGCGCTGCGTGATATCTACCGTACTACCTACAATACGTGTTGGACGTCCATCAGCATCCCTTGCCGCAACGATTCCACAATCTGTAACATGGACATATTGATTATCTTTATTGCGGACTCGGTATTCGCTGGTATAACGATCTCTGGTTGCCAAGACAACTGCTGCTTCTTGTTGTATCCGTTGCAAATCCTCTGGATGGACACGTTCAAGCCACCAATTAGCAGTTGGTTCAGCTTCTGCAAGTGAATAACCCAATATTCGGGTTAATCCTGCCGTTCTTTCAACAGTACCTCCCTCAACATCCCAATCATAAATCAGACAATTCACTGCTGCGGCTGCTAACTCAAACCGCTCGTTCGCTAATTTTAGGTGCTCCTCACTCTGTCGCCACGCCGCTTCTGCCTGCTTGGGGTTTGTCACATTTGCGAACATTCCGACTGGGACGGGTTCTGCTTCGTAAGAATCAGTCTTGGCGAGCGCAGTGGTAATACTGCTGACAACTAAATCGAAAAATCCTTGGTACTCATTATCGAATGCCCGTCGAGGACTAATGCCAAGTACCAGAAATCCGTCTAAGTGTGCTTTTCCCAATGGAGTAATGGGCATTACCATCGCAGATGATGGAAATGCTGACGGTGCTCCCCCAGAAAGTACAGCACATCGATGCGTTAAATCCTTAACAATCAACCCTTGATGTGTCCGGTTGACTTGCTTTAGGTGCCAAGGGTCTGTTTGCTGCATCAAGTCGATGTGCTTGGGGCTAACAGGAGTTCCCGCTTCTATACCAGCTGTTCCTACCAACCGTGCTTGCGTGCCTTCCGCTTCTACCCGATACAATAAGGCAAAGGGAATGTCAGCAGAATTTTTTGCAAGTATTTGTGCTATAATATTGTAACCTTCGACAACAGTTTTTGCTTGTGCTGCCTTGGAAGTCAGTTCCCGTAATGTCCGCAAACGGCGCTCTCCGATAACCTGCTCAGTGGTTTCACTGACAGCACAAAGGACTCCTCCAACTTCACCAGTTTCATCGCGAATCGGACTGTAGGAGAAGGTAAAGTAAGTTTCTTCGAGATAGCCGTAGCGCTCTATGAACAGCTGCAAATTTTCTGACCAACTTGGCAGCCCTGTGGTGAGAACGCGATCGGCCAGCGAACCAACAACATCCCAGACTTCTGCCCAACACTGCTTGCCAGACTGTCCTAAAAATTGGGGGTGCTTACTTGTACCAAGAATTGGGCGGTAAGCATCGTTATAGAGGTAAGCAGACTCTGCTCCCCACCAAACAAACATGGGATGGCGAGAGTTCAAAATCATGCTAACAGACGTTTTTAAACTCTGCGCCCATTGAGATGCCGGACCCAAAAGCGTTTGCGACCAATCAAGCGATCGCATAAGTGCCCCCATTTCTCCACCACCTGCAAAGATTTCCTCTGGGATAGTCGCTTTCACTGGATCGGTCACCATCTCTGCTCCACTTCTGGAAAATATTGACTGATAAGGTCTTTGCCGTGTTTCTGTAACTTTGGCACTGGCGAATTAACCACATCCTCTAGCGTTGCTTTAATTCCCTTGAGTGCCATTGCTGACATCTTACACCTTCCAGTGGGAGAGTAGCTCTTAGCAAGGCTGGCGAAAACCTCTGGCATCAGTGTAGTGAGCGTAAATCATCTGAGTTAATTTGGGTGGAGTATCACCAATATGAAAAGCACGAACCCGTTCTTCAAGCACCTTATCCGCATTTGTCACTCTCTCAAATTGCCGCTTGTGTTCTGCCCAGGACTCAACAAGAGAAGTTTCTACAAACCGACCGGGATCGGACAAATCTTGATACACACCCCACTGAATAGCACCATCCCGTTGGCGAATTTTACCAAGTGCTTGAATTGCCTTGGCAAACTCTTCAGAATTGGCAGGGTCAATACGATATTCTATTGAAATTAACACCGGACCATCATTTGGGCAGGGTTCAAAAGCATGAGTTGGCTCATCCCAGTGTAAGGATGCCCGCAGGTCCAGTTTGTCGGCACAGTGGAGGCGATAGCCCAACGTTAGGGCGACACAAACAATTAATCCGAAAGCAGCACTCATCAGAGCAATGGAGATAGTGGTACGTTGTGCGAGTGCCCCCCATAAAAGACTGCCCAGTACCATACAACCCTGAAATACCAGCAAGTGTACCGATAAAGCTCTAGCACGCACCCAGGTAGGAACAGCTGTTTGTGCCGCTACGCTGAGACTGACCATCACACTTAAAGACGCAATGCCCACAAATAGCATCACAACACAGACCAGAGGCACATTGCGAAAAGATGCGATCGCCAGCATCATCATGCCCATCAGTATAGAAGCACCCGCCACCAGTTGGTCAATAGAAAACTGCTGTCGCAGCCTGGGTAAAATAAATGCTCCAACCAAACCACCAAGACCCCAAAAGCCAAGAACGATACCGTATCCCAAGGCATCTAACTTTAACTCTTGACGTCCCAATAGAGGCAGCAAAGCAAACAAAGCACTAGCAAAGAAAATATAAGCAACCGTTCTTAACAAAACAGATTGGAAAACTGGGGCATAGCGGATGTAACGTACCCCCGCCTGCATTGCCCCCACAAACCGTTCTGTTGGTAAGCCACTTTTTTGAGGAGTGCGCCGCCACTGAGAAATAACAACGATAACCCCTATAAAAGAAACTGCATTCACTAGGAACACAAAACCCGTGCCAGCTGCCGCAATGATGACACCTGCCAAAGCCGGACCAATGGAACGAGAGAGGTTCACAACAATACCACTGAGGGTAACAGCTTGGGGAAGTTCTTCCTTAGGTACAAGTTCTGGTGTTACAGCCTGCCACACGGGCATATTCATAGAACTGCCAACACTCAGGGCAAAAGTCAGTAACAGCAGCAACCAAGGAGTTGTCATTTTGGCGATTGTCAACACTCCCAACAAAGCAGCAGCTGCTAGCATCCAACCTTGCGTCCACAGCAACATCTTGCGGCGGTCAACAACATCTGCGATCGCTCCTGCAGGTAAAGCTAGCAAGAAAAATGGCAAACTTGCAGCCGCCTGCATCAGCGCTACCAGCAAAGGTGAGTTGGGGGCAAGAGAAGTCATCAGCCATGCTGCACCTACATCATGCATCCAAGTGCCAATACTTGATACTGCCGACGCAATCCATAGGGCACGAAAAATCGGTTGGCGCAGGGGAGCCCACATTGTGATAGATGCTGCTCTTGAAGTCATGAACGTCTCTAGACTGGAGATTTACAAATGGTATTGCACTCGCTTTATAGTACAGGATTGGCAGGAAAAATAGAGAATGCACTTAATTCAATCAAAAACTAATGTTCTGGCGCTACGATAAATTTGCTCGGTAACGCCATAACCTGGAATTTGAATAGTTGAGTTAACCATACCTGTCTTCAAGACCCATGCTGCCAATTTTAAGTGTCTTGAATTAGTATTCCCATGACCGGGCTACTCATATCATTGGGGAATGTTTATAGGATGGGCATTTCGGTACAACTGAATAGAGGTTGAGCCGACCGCAATACCGCATCAAGCAACCCCGGAAACCGTGCTTCTAAATCTTCTCGTCGCAATATATTGATGTGCTGTGTGCCTTCTTTGCGAGTCAAGACTACTCCCGATTCCCGGAGTATCTTGAAGTGATTGGACATGGTGGATTTGGCGATCGCAAAGTCGAAGTCGCTACAGCACTTTTCCCCCTGCGTTGCCAACCGCCGCACAATTTCCAATCGTACTGGATCGCCCAAGGCATACAGCACTCCTGGCAAAGAAATGCTTTTTTTATCTGGATGATATAACAATCTCATACTGACATTATGTCACATAGTTGACAAAAATTCGTTTGTTCGATAATATCGAATTAATGAAATATAGAGGAGGGCTAAATATGTCATCCGTTGTAAGCGTGACAGACTCCACATTCGCGCAAGAAGTCCTCGAAAGTGAAGTTCCGGTATTAGTAGACTTTTGGGCACCGTGGTGCGGTCCGTGTCGCATGGTATCTCCTGTAGTAGATGAAATTGCTGTCGAATATACAGGACAGGTCAAGGTTGTGAAGCTAAACACAGACCAGTATCCTACTGTTGCCAGCCATTATGGAATTTGCAGCATTCCAACACTCATGGTGTTTAAAGACGGTCGCCAAGTTGATACAGTTGTAGGAGCAGTGCCAAAGTCAAGCTTGGCTAAAACATTAGCACAGTACCTTTAGGATGATTCTTAATCAAGCTGTTATCCATTTGGCGCTGCATACTGACTTTTGAGGATCGTCCTTTGTCATAAGTCATTCGTTATTGACAATAAAAAGGGCGCTCTGACGGTATAACGCTTTGTTATTGATAATCGCGATAGAGGGTGGTGGGCACTGCCCACCCTACTACAATTGAGGTTTATTTTTGACTAAGGACTAATAACTCATGACGAACAACATTAACTTACTCTCACCCTATAAATTGGCAGATCTCGAGCTGCCCAACCGCATTGTCATGGCTCCTTTAACAAGACAACGCGCTCTTAGGAATAACGTACCACAGCAACTCAACGCTACGTATTATGCTCAACGTGCAACAGCAGGGTTAATTATTGCCGAGGCAACTCACGTTACACCAGAAGGTTTGGGGTATATTTATGCACCTGGAATTTATTCACAAGAACAGGTGGAGGGTTGGAAACTGGTAACGGATGCCGTGCATCAGCAGGGAGGACGAATTTTCCTGCAACTGTGGCACGTAGGACGCATTTCCCACCCGGATTTGCAACCAGATGGAGCATTACCTGTGGCACCTTCTGCAATTGCACTCAAGGGACAGATATTAACCTATGAGGGTATGAAACCCTATGTGACCCCTCGTGCTTTGGAAACATCGGAGATTCCTGAGATTGTAGAAAAATTCCGCAAGGGAGCAGAAAATGCCTTAGCCGCGGGATTTGATGGTGTGGAAATCCACGGAGCTAATGGTTATTTACTTGACCAATTTTTGCGCGATGGTACGAATCAGCGCACAGATAAGTATGGTGGTTCCGTAGAAAATCGTGCCCGACTGCTGTTAGAAGTGACTGAAGCAGTTATTGGTGTGTGGGGTTCAAAACGTGTGGGAGTAAGATTGTCTCCCAGTGGAACCTTTAACGAGATGCATGACTCGAATCCATTCTTGACTTTTGGTTATGCGGCACAAGCACTTAACCAGTTTAATATAGCATACCTGCATATTTTTGAAGCAATAGAAGCAGACATCAGACACGGGGCAACAGTGGTTCCAACCAGCCATCTACGGGAACGCTTTCATGGAACTGTGATGGTCAATGGTGCTTACACCCAGGAAAAAGGCAATGCAGTTTTAGCAAGGGGAGAAGCAGAGTTAGTTTCTTTTGGGACTTCATTTATCTCTAATCCAGATTTACCCAAACGCTTTGCTCTAAATTTACCACTGACAGAAGCAGACCCCACAACATTTTATGGTGGCGATCAAAAGGGGTACACCGACTATCCCTTCTTGGAGAAGCAGTTTCCATCTTTGGTAACTTCGTAATGATTATAATGTAAAAAACTTGACGAAAAAATCCAATGGTTCAAGAACTCGACCTTAAAACTAAACCTCTGGATGTACCTACCGCTATCTCTCAGCGCCGCTCTATCAAAACTTTCAAACCAGATCCCATATCTCCAGAACTGCTTAAGCAACTTGTAGATCTGGCTGTGGCTGCACCTAGCAGCTATAACATTCAGGACTGGCGGATAGTTCTCGTACAAGAGGAAGGGCAAAAAGCGGCTCTTTGTGCTGCTTCTTTTAACCAAAAGCAAATCATTGAAGCCCCCGTAACTTTTGTCTTTGCTGCTGATGCTACAGCTGGTGAAAAAGATTTAACACCAATTTTTAATCAGGGGCTTGAAACAGGTGCATGGAATGAAAAGACGGTGAACTATTTTAAAACCGCCATTCCACAGCATCAAGCAGGGTTGGGAGATAAGCGGCGCGAGTATGCAATTAAGGATGCCATGATTGCTGCTACCCATTTGGTACTAGCCGCAGAAAGTTTGGGTTTGTCCACCTGCTTTATGAATGGTTGGATTGAAGAGAAAGTGAAGGAAGTCATTGGTGTGGCAGACAATCCAGATATTGCGATCGCAGTTCTGGTACCTGTGGGATATGCTGCAGAACCGCGTCTTGACCCCGGACGCTTACCATATTCTTACAACGTTTTTGTCGATAGAGTAGATAACCCATATGAGGGTTAATGTGTAAGTTGTGTTAATGGTTAGTGGTTAGTGGTTAGTAGTTAGTAGCTGAACCAATGATGCAATCAAAGTTTGACCGCTAAACACTATCCACTAACTACTAACATTCCTCATGTAAGAAAGTTGATTTTGGTGTAACGAAGAGCGCTCGCACCAAACACCGTGTCGGCTTTCCCAAGTCAATATTTCAAAAAATGTTCAAATACGGAAATAAACCATGATTGAACTATACTATTGGACAACCCCCAACGGACATAAAATTACCATGTTTCTTGAGGAGACTGGATTGCCCTACACCGTCATTCCTGTCAATATTGGTGCAGGAGATCAATTTAAACCTGACTTTCTCAAGATTTCTCCTAACAATCGCATCCCGGCAATTGTCGATCGCGAACCTGTAGCTGGAGGTAGTCCAATTTCCGTCTTTGAGTCCGGTGCAATTCTACTATATTTAGCAGAAAAAACAGGCAAGTTAATTCCAACCACAGATCTGCGACGCCGAGTTGAAGTTTTGCAATGGTTGTTCTGGCAGATGGGGGGTTTGGGTCCAATGGCAGGACAAAACCACCACTTCAGTCAATATGCTCCTGAAAAAATAGACTATGCAATTCAGCGCTATGTAAATGAGACAGGACGTTTATATGCTGTCTTAAACAAGCAATTAGCAGACCGCGAGTTTATAGCAGGTGACTATTCTATTGCAGACATTGCCTGCTACCCTTGGATTGTCCCTTACAAACCCCAAAGCCAAAACCTAGAGGATTTTCCCAACCTCAAGCGCTGGTTTGAAGCTATCAAAGAACGTCCGGCAACAATTCGTGCTTACGAGAAAGCAGACGCATTCAAAGGAACCAAACCCAACATTTCAAGTATGAAGTATTAAGGATGAAGGATGAACCTAGATTGGGTTGAGGAACCAAACCCAACATTTCAAGTATGAAGTATTAAGGATGAAGGATGAACCTAGATTGGGTTGAGGAACCAAACCTAACATTAAATCGAATTAGGGATTTCCAAGAAATAAATTAACCAAAATTGTGGGGTGGGCGTCCTCGCCCGCCCACCACCTACGTCTGAGACAGACGTACCACAAAAAATTTTTGAGTATTTTTTTATTTGGAACTCCCTTATTGAAGTTCTAACGCCAATCTCGCGACTGCGGCTGTATCGGAAGTCTTGATGGATTCGAGAAAAATTTATCCCGAACCAGAAGCATTGGTATACTAAGCAAGCCAAAAACCATGACAAATCCAGTCATTACCCACACAGTGAAGCGTCTTGGTTGATAATTTCCCCGTTCAATTTGCCAAAAAACTTGATTGTACCGCCATGCTGCTAAAGCAATAGTCACAATACCAAATACAACTAAAGAAACACCTAAATTTTCTGAATTGAATAACGGATGAGATGGGGGTTCCTGCTGAGTTAGAGTAGAGTTAAGCTGGCGTAAAAATAGACCAAATCGAGCAATAGCAAAACCAAAGCCTATCAAAGCTATTGAAGTACGCAACCAGGCTAAAAATGTTCGCTCATTGGCTTGATGTTCCCTTTGGCGGTCTATATTGGGCGTTTTGCTCATAATAACTAAGTAGTATTCTTTTACCCAAAACAGAACATACCGTATTTTGCTCTCATCAATACTCCTTCTACCGAATAGCTTTTACAAACAAAGAGACGCGATCTTGTCACGTCTCTTTGCTACCAATAATTAAAATAATCTTTAAAGGTTTTGTAACAAACCAAAAATTCCATGCCCTGTAAATACTTCTAATGCTATTAAAGCTACAAAACCAATCATTGCCAAACGACCATTAATAAGTTCTGCGTAGGGGGTGAATCCCGTGCGATCGCCTTGGTCATCTACGTAAACCTTTGGTTCGATCGCAAAATTGTTCATTTTGCCTGCTTCGTCAATTATGGCACCTTTATACTGCATGAAAATGTCCTTATGAAATGATTCCTGCTTATGTAAAGAAGTGTAACAAACATATTAAGGAATGTAAAGTGCTCTAACCTTGACTGCTTGTAGCAGGGTCGGGTAGTAATAGCTCTGTATCCAAGGTGGCTCAAGGCTTTTGCAAAAGAAAATCTCCTGAAAAATTTTTCTGCAGTGTAAGATTTAAAATCTGTATATCTTAAATTTTTTGCAGCCAACAGGCTAAAGCCTGCGGCTACACAAACGAAGCCCAAGCCGCAGCAGGCTTCATTAGCCGTAGGTAGGCTTTGCTCGTGTAGCTGCGACTTCAGTCGTCTAGGCGCTACAAATTGTAACTATGACAGTAAGCGCATTTCACTTTAAATACAAAGCACTGTATAAGCCCAACCAGTTGATTTACGGACAGGGTCAAACAGCAGTTATTACAGGATGGACAGTGAAGTCCAGCATAACTAAACACCTGCTTCCAGAAGAGTACGCAGTCATTGGACAGTTGTACTCACCAACAAGGGGATTGAACTTACTGATTCGCAATTTGCTTTTCAACCCCCACGTCCGCTACCTAGTGGTGTTGAATGCAACAAAAGAAGACAAGAACGCAGGTGCAAGTCAATGCTTGCTGGACTTTTTCTGCAACGGATTTGAAAAAGGTTTAAGCGATACTGGGAAACAGTGCTGGGTCATTCGTTCCCCCCACCCTGGGTACATTGATATTGAGGTTGAAGCCAGCGCTTTGGAAAAACTGCGACAGTCTATAGAGTGCTGTGAAGCCAAATCGATTGCTGAAGCTACTCATTATGTGAAGTTGTATGCTCAACGCGGAACAGTAGAGCCTTGGGGGTTACCTTTAGAATTTCCCATGTCAACTTCAGCAACCAATGTTGTACCAGGACCACGCTATGGACATCGAATTGAAGGAAAAACAATAGCGGAAACTTGGGTGAAAATCATTCACCGTATTAAGACAACCGGAACAATTAGACCGACTGGTTATGATGGGCAATGGCAGGAATTGATTGATTTGATGGCGGTCGTTACAGATGAGCCACCTGATTTTTACTTTCCCGAACCGAATTTTTTGCCAGTCGATCGTTCTTTCATAGAAGAATACATTTCACAGATTTTGGATGATGCTCCTTACCGAGAGGGTGTGAAGTACACATATGGACAACGCTTACGCTCCTGGTTTGGACGCGACCAAATTGACCAGATAATTTCTAAGCTTATATCAGAAATAGACGCCGCTAGTGCTGTCATGAACCTATGGGACGTTAAGGATCACGATCGAGGCGGAAGCCCATGCCTGAATCATATTTGGTTAAGAGTTGTTGATAATGAAATCTCACTAACTGCCACGCTAAGAAGCAATGATATGTTTGCTGCATGGCCAGCAAATGCAATGGGATTGAGGGCTTTACAGCTACATATTAGGGATGAAATTGCTAAGCGTTCTGAATATAACTTGAAAATGGGACCCTTAATTACCATTAGTCAGTCTGCTCATATATATGATGACACCTGGGACAATGCAGACAGACTAATTGCCAATCAATACGCTACTATCTGTAATTGCCGTGACTATGACGATCCCTCTGGTAACTTTCTTATTGAAGTACATGAAGAAGAGATAGTCGTTATTCAAACAACC
Source organism: Scytonema sp. NUACC21 (assembly GCF_054684315.1). Lineage (NCBI taxonomy): Bacteria > Bacillati > Cyanobacteriota > Cyanophyceae > Nostocales > Scytonemataceae > Scytonema > Scytonema sp. NUACC21. The sequence continues at coordinate 118,373 of NZ_BAAFZH010000086.1, forward strand.
ACTGGTAGTGGAGAACAGGTTAAACAATATCGTGGTAAAAATCCACTCCGGTTAATTAGGCAAATTTGTTCTACTTCTCCAGCAATCCAGTCTGAGCATATAGGTTATTTGGGAATTGAACTACAAAAAGCAAGTGAGTGTATTAAAAACGGCAATCCATACATTCAAGATAAGTAATAACACGCAAGACTGAAAGTGTTTTAATTGACATTTGCCAGCAGAGTGAGGATTTCTCACTCTACTCACAATTTGTAACTTAAATCACCTTAAATAAGATTTTATCTACTTATAATCTATGTAGTGCAGTCAATGTATTAACATTGTCTGACTTTCTTATCTATGCTTTAGTCCAATTTGGCTTTGTATATTAAGTTAATTTAATAAAAATTTAAGAATTGCGGATTGGGGAGCGCTTAATGTCTGTTTTGAGTGACAACGATATTATTAGGGAACTTGGTAGAGGTATACTTTTTCATCCTCTAAAGCCAGGGAGCATAAAGGCTTGTGATTTATGTCTGACTGCTAGCGAGTACGCTTATGCAATTGGAAAGCAGGAACGATTAACTGTTCAAACAGAGCCAAATAAAAAAAAGCCAAGCGAGGAGCAGAAATATTTTTGTATACCTCCTAGAGATACTGCTTTAGTATGGACAGATGAAGCTGTTTACCTTAGTGGAAACTTTCGGGGTCCGCTTTATTCTAGAGTTGAGGTAGTTTCAAAAGGTATAGGACATATTGGAACAAGAGTCAACCCGTGTTGGTCAGGCGTTCTTTGTATAGCTCTTCATAACACCTCAGATGGAGAAATGCGAATTAACGTTAGAGATGTTAGCGAGCCCATTGCTTATTTAGCTGTTGAAAAACTCAGTTCCAAAACCTCAAGTAACCGCAATATTGATAAATCTGCGAGACTTGATATTATTAGTGGAAGGTCTAATACTAGTGATATTCATGATTTCTTTAATCAAAAAGAACATAGTTGGATGTCGGGTGATACCGATTTGCTTAAAAAATTAATGCTGGATTCAAGCGAGTACAAGAGAATAAAAAGAGGATTTCAAGATACATTACTAAGTTTTCTAGGTTCAGATGCATCCGCAAGGTGGGCTACAGTAGCTACGATAGCAGCTATGCTGTCAGCCATTTTTACAGGAATTCAAGCTTTCAACAAACCTGATTCTAAACCATCTCAAAATTCAATAAGAGTTTATTATAATTTTTCGGTAAAAAATCATAATAAGTTATGAACATCCAGTTTTCTTAGTATGATTGTTTGTTTTTGTTAACACCATTGAGCATTTTTGAGTTTATTGCTTTCAATAGAAAAAATAATAGAAAATTAAAGATGTATAAAGTATATGTATCTGGTGCTTTAACCAATGTTGAAAATATAGCAAAATGTCAAGTGCTTTACGAAAAAATAGGTTCGGTTTGTAACGAGGTGGGACTTCAAGCTTATGTGCCACATTTATATACCGATCCAATCAACAATCCTAATGTTAGTCCTCGTGAAGTTTTTGAAAAAGACAAACATCAAGTTAGTATCTCAGACTTAGTAATTGCTTATCTGGGCTCGCTCTCGTTTGGAGTTGGAATGGAGTTAGCTTATGCGGAAATAAACAAAATCCCTATCATTCTTTTGTATGAAACAGGTAAGCAAATATCTAGATTTCCACGTGGTATTCCTACTATAATGTCTGAAATTGAGTTTAAAGAAACTGAAGAGGCTTTAGCAAAAATCAAAGATATTTTGGTAAATTGGAAAATAGATAAGGATAAGTCACTAGTACAGAAAGGCGCTCAGTATGAAGGATAAAGGATAAAATTAAAAGGTTTACACTGGAAGCTTTAGAGCAATTGACAGCGATCGCCTTGTTGACGCCGACTTGTACCATAGCAATCTTAAAGGATTTACAAACATTCTCTTTTTTCTCATCCTCTGCGTCCTTGGCGTCTATGCGCTAGCGTGTATGCTTCGCTATGGCGGTTTCATAAAAAGTCTTGTTTGCAGCTGAAATAGGATTGCTATAGTTTCTTTAAATCTATAAAAAATATTGTTTTCTTAATTAGAAATAAACAATTCTTTCCTATAGCAATTCTAAGTAGTTTATGAACAAGGGCAATAGAGATAGAAAACCTAATATGTAAAGGTGTAGTTAGGAATAAAATACTACTGTATATAATAAATTGTATACTAAACTTAATATTGATTTAAAGATAATGCACGATCCTACTTCATTCACTAGCGAATCATACAAAAGACCCACATGGGATGAATACTTTCTCATGTTAGCTAAACTAGCAGCAACTCGGTCAACTTGCCTTGCTTTTCCAGTAGGTGCTGTCATTGTAAAAAACAGGCAGGTTCTGGCAACAGGGTACAACGGCTCACCATCAGGATCTGCTCACTGTACAGCTCAAGGATATTGTTATCCAGGATTAAGCAGTTGTGATGCTAGTAAAACTATGCCATCACGAGCCGTACACGCGGAAGCCAACGCAATTGCACAAGCAGCAAAGCACGGAATTTCTACAGATGGTGCAAGCATTTATGTTACCTTAGAGCCCTGTCTGTCTTGCTTAAAGCTCATTATCTCCGCTGGCATTAAGGAAGTTTTTTATGAAACTCAATTCAATGGAGGCGAGAAAGCTTTAGTAAGAAATTCCTTTATTAATGAAGGTTTAGTCACTCTCAAACAGATTCAATTACCTGAAGAAACAGTTCACAAAGCTGCTCAATTTTTGTTGAATCCAATCTCGCTTCCTGGAGAAATGGTAAGAGTGTGATGGTCTAACTGAGAATTTTAGTAATTTCTTATACACAGTGTTTCATAAGTCTTGCTTTTGCTCAACTAAGTATACAAGTATTTTGAATTGAACAATATTAGGTTATCTCATATCTTGCACCACCATTTTATTGAGAAAATAATAGGCTGAAAAGCTTATTGTTACGTAGGTAGGGCTAAAGCCCACCACCCCTTCCCACTTCTGGGCGTGCAAGATGTTAGTTATGCGGATTCAAAATAATGTTCGTGACAGATAACCCAACCCGTCCTATCTACCGTTGTGGTGTACGAGTTGAATTTACCCCCTTATCCCCGATTGAGGGGGGAAGATCGCACATCCAATTCCCGGATCTTTATAAGGGGAGGGTTAGGGAGGGGTATTATCCATATGTTGCATTCTTTTTTCAAATTGGTATTACAGAAACCGATTTATACCATTTATAAAGCCCGTATGCGCGGGCTTTACTTGTGTAGCCTTAAAATCCCAAACCACTTAAGGCTGATGAGTGCGGCGGATTTCAGTAATTTGGTCTGCCACATCCAGAATAGACTTGGGCATTTCCGGTCCTGTAAGAATAATATCGACCTGTGTGGGACGGTTTGCCAGAAATGCGAGAACTTCTGTTTCGGAAATTAAGCCAAAGTGAACAGCTAGGCTAAGTTCGTCTAAGACAACGAGAGAATACTTACCCTCGAAGACAACTTTTTGTGTATGTTGCCACAATTGTTGTAGGGATTGTGTTTCTGTTTCATCTGGGTGTGGTGTATCAATGCAGCGAGGTAAATTACAGCGAATCCAGTCTAATTTTTGTCCCAGGCGTATTGGGCGATCGTGACCTTGACCAATACCACCCTTAAGAAATTGTACAACCAACACTGATGTTCCCTGACCGGCTATTCTCAGTGCCTGAGCCATAACACTAGTAAAAAAGTTACGATGAGAACTAGTGAAAACTTGTACTAGTCCTTGTACGGAATACGGCAAGTCAAGTGTCGAATTTACGCTCGGGGTTTCTAGCTGAGCAACCATAAATAATGTCAAAAAAAGTACAATAAAGTAAAGTGAATTTTCTGAGGTTTTTTTTGAGAAATCTACTTGTATAATCTAGCTGTTTTTGCGATGTGTTATGTATTTGCCTGGTCGCATTCCCAGTCAACCACTACCTTCGCTCTCAAGTCAAGAGTTTTTGATATTTAGATCCTTGCCTTTTTTGAGAAATTAAGTGTAAAGAATAGAACATATCACTAAAAGTAGGAATGAATTAGAAAGGTAGAGCGCATGGTTGTGATATCGTGAAAATCTTTGAATAGTGGTTTGCTGTCTACTGGGGCAGTACAGATTAAGGATAGTTGTCAATGTGACATTTAGGAGGAGTAAACTGCTGTGAGATTGGTCATTTTAGGAGGTTCGGGAGCTGGGAAAAGTACTCAAGCATACAGGCTGAGCAAACACTTTGAGGTTCCTTTGGTTTCTACAGGTGAGATTTTACGAGATGCGATCGCCCTAAGTACAACGCAGGAGGCAAACTCCTGTTTGACAGAGTTAGGTCGCTTTGCACAGCCATACCTAGACGCAGGTGAACTCGTTCCAGATGAAACGATAATTGAATTTATTCGCAAGCGACTGACAAACCCTGATGTATTCTCTGGTTGGGTGTTGGAAGGTTATCCCCGTACAGCTTTTCAGGCAGAAGAACTGGATTTTTTACTAGATACATTGGGTCAAAAATTAGATTGGGCGATTTACTTACAAGTCCCGCAAGCAGTGATGGTGAGTCGTTCAGTAGAACGTTCTCTTCCAGATGACTTACCTGAAATCGTACAGCGTCGTGTAGAAGTCTTTTATGACCGCACTGTGCCCATTTTGGAATATTACGATCGCCGTCGCCGCTTGTTAACGATTAACGGAGATCAACTCCCAGAGATAGTATTGCAAAATATTGTCTCTCTTGTCTCCACACCCTCATAACTAGAGTTTTGTGAGGGTTCGATCGCAAAAAGTGAATTGTAACAGTCTTCTTTAAAAATACTTAAACCATTACATTGAAAGCTTAATCAGCGGTATTGTATATAAAAATTTTGAGGCAATCCCAATGGCTTGGCAGCGTCCTGACGGTCGGCAACCCAACCAACTACGTCCCATTAGCTTCCAGCAAGGTTTTACCCGTTATGCTCCCGGCTCCGTGCTCACTAAATTTGGTGACACTCACGTACTTTGTACTGTAAGCGTGACTAAAGGAGTCCCCAGGTTTCTGGAAGGAACGGGCAAAGGTTGGCTGACGGCAGAGTATAGAATGCTACCATCAGCGACCCAGCAGCGGCAAGAACGGGAATTTATGAGATTGGCTGGAAGGACACAAGAGATTCAACGATTGATTGGACGTAGCTTGCGAGCAGCCTTGGATTTCTCAACACTTGGAGAACTGACGCTAACTGTAGATGCAGATGTGTTGCAAGCAGATGCTGGAACAAGAACAACAGCCATTACAGGGGGGTTTGTTGCCTTAGCCAACGCAATTTCTCAATTATTGCAGCAGGGAGTCATAGAGCGATCGCCTTTAATTGGACAGGTAGCAGCTATTTCAGTAGGATTACTTAAAGAACAGCCGTTATTAGACTTAGATTATACAGAAGATGTCAGTGCTGAAGTAGATTTTAATGTCGTGATGAATCAAAACCTGGGGATCGTTGAAATCCAGGGAACTGCGGAGGAAGGCAGTTTTAGTCGCAACCAGCTTGGGAAACTTTTAGATTTTGCTGAGACTGGAATTCAGCAATTGTTAATTCTCCAACAGCAAGCTATAGTCGATTGGCAGGAACTCTATCGTGGCAGTTAACAGATAACAGTTGATACCTAAGCCGTTAGCAGTGAACCGTTAGTAGTAAAGCGATATTAAGAGTTTCAAAAGGGAGCAAGGGAAATTGTCATAATTTCGCTATTGTTATGCTGGAAGTCGCTAACGTGATGATAGAGCGATGAGCAAAAAAGTTGAAGTTCTGACAGATCAAGCAGCCCTGGTTAAGCGAGCGCTAGAATTGATCGTATCCAAGATAGAACCTGCTATTGCAGAGCGGGGAAAGTTTACCATTGCCCTTGCTGGGGGTAGTACACCAAAACCCCTGTACGAAGCAATTGCGACGCAAAACCTGCCTTGGGAGAAAATTCACGTGTTTTGGGGAGACGAACGTTACGTCTCACCGGAACATCCAGATAGCAATCAATTAATGGCACGTCGTGCTTGGTTAGATCGCGTTGATATCCCTGCGGCTAACATTCACCCCATGCCCACAGACGAATCCGATCCCGCCTTGGCAGCAGCTAAGTACGAAAAGCACGTGCAGGAATTTTTTCACTCTTCTCCCGGAGAGTTTCCCGCTTTGGATGTGATTTTATTAGGAATGGGAGATGATGCACACACTGCTTCTTTATTTCCCCATACGGCAGCATTAGAAGTAAAAGATAAGCTGATTACCGTGGGAAACAAAGATGGCAACCCACGTATCACCTTCACATACCCCTTCATTAACTCTGCTCGCTGCGTTATGTTTTTAGTTGCTGGTGCTAACAAAAAACCAGCCCTGGCTGAAGTCTTTGCGCCAGCAGCAGATAACTTCGCTTACCCAAGCCGCTTAATTCAACCAAAAAGCGAACTTGTATGGTTACTAGATTCAGCAGCTGGTAGTGAGTTGAAATGAAGTATAAAAGATAAATGACGAAGTATAGAGGATGAAGTATAAAGGATATGGCTTCATACTTCATACTTTCACTTCATACTTTTTTATACTTCATACAACTGCCCACTCATTGGGAAGCTAGTCTTCGGGCGTCTAAACACTTTTTCCTTCAACGGCTGCCCAACAAGAAGCACTTGTTAAAATCGGAAGCTAGAGTAGCCCCTCTGCTTGTCAGCACTATATTTTACGATTGAACTTCAACAAAGGCTTAACTCCATGATCGTCTGCCCAAATTGCAATCACCCAAACCCAGACGGCGCTGTCCAGTGTGAAGCTTGCTATACCCCTCTACCCGCCACGACTAACTGTCCTAACTGTGGGGCAACCGTGCAGGCAGATGCGTCTTTCTGCGGACAATGTGGCTACAATCTGCGGGCAGCAGCGGCAGCAGCTGCTCCTGCTCCTGCTGCCCCCACTGCTGTAGCAGCAACTGTTGCGCCTGACATTTCAGAAGTGCCACCCTTGGTTGTTCCTGACCCACTTGCTCAACCACAACCTCTGACACTCAGCGGTGCCAACAATAACATCTCTAACTCTTCACCTTTGCCACCTACAGCAGTTTCGGTTCCCGACCCACAATTCACGGCACAGAGCATACCACCTAGTGTGGCTCCTCCACCTTCTGTCAGTCCACAGCCAGTAGCTGTTCCAGAGCCAGCACCAACCCCTACTCCAGATGTGGAGCAAGCAACCGCCTCCGCACAACCACCTGCTATAGTACCACCTCCCCCTCCAGAACCAGCAGCAGCACCCACACCACCACCCGCACCCGCAGCAGCAGCACCTTCAAAAACTCAATTACAGCAGACCACGGTACGCCTGCTCCACATCCAAACAGATCGGGAAGTTGAATTGCCTCTGAATCTCTCTGTCATTCATATGGGCAAGCCAAATGACCGCATTCCCCCAGATATAGATGTCTCAGGTTTCCCAAATTCGGAAATTGTCTCGCGAATTCATGCCGATATTCGTGTTGAAGGAGACGCTTACTATATAGAAGATGTAGGTAGTTCCAATGGCACCTACATTAACAATTTACCCCTGTTACCAGGGAATCGCCACCGCTTGCGCCCTGGCGATCGCATAAGTTTGGGTAAGGGAGACTTGGTAACATTTCTGTTCCAAATCTCTTAACCCTTGTTTGTTTCACATTTAACACGTGTGCTAGTGTGATTACACTCATTCTTTTGCATCCACTGCAATCTATCCCGGCTCAAAGTTGGACTTTTGAAGATGAACCCATCATTCGCATCGGACGGGCGGCGGACAATCACGTTGTTCTCTACAGTGCCGTAGTTTCCCGCCGTCACGTAGAGGTAAGACGGGTAGATCGGGGTTGGGAAATTGTCAGCGTAGGTGCAAATGGAACTTATGTGGATGGAGAACGCATTCACCAAGTAACGGTTAGCGATGGAGTCATCTTTCGCCTCGCTCGTTCTGGTCCTCAAATCCAAATCCGCCTAAATAATTCATAATTCGTAATTGAGTTGATAATTATGAATTACGCATTACAGCAATTTTCAGGTTATTAGACCACAGTCGTAGGGGCGCAAGACCGCTGCGCCCTTACAAAGGGTGTGGTTCATTCAGGTGAAAACTGCTGTAATAATTACAATCTGTCTTATGGTGAGTTGATAGTGCCGTCTGAGACTATCAACGGTTAGGATGGATGTGCAACTGCGACCAAATGCAGCTTTAGGCAATACGATTAGGAAGATATACCCATCATGAGCAACCTTGGGAAAGATTTTGAACCCTTGCTTGCAAAAGAAGCCCCAGAAGCGATTGACCGCATGGGGTTTACTTGGCTAATTGCAGCTGCAGCGGCTACTATTTTGCTGTGGCAAGTTCCTCAAGGAGATTACATTTTATACCCATTCTCCATCCTGGCAACATGGTTCCATGAAATGGGTCACGGTTTGATGGCGCTTGTGTTAGGAGGAAATTTCCAGCAACTGCGAATTTTTCCGGATGGCTCTGGTGTTGCATTTCACAGCGGAGCTTTGTACTTGGGTCCCATAGGTCGTGCTTTGGTTGCAGCAGCCGGACCAATGGGACCTCCAGTAGCAGGATCGGCTTTAATTCTGGCTTCCCGCAGTTTTAAAACCGCAAATCTAAGTTTGACTATTTTAGGGGGTTTTTTGCTTCTTTCAACACTCGTTTGGGTGCGATCGCTATTTGGAATTGTGGCAATTCCCCTTTTAGGTTTAATTATCCTTGGGATCGCCCTAAAAGCCCCGCGATGGGTACAAGGGTTTACCATTCAATTTCTTGGCGTACAAGCTTGTATAAGTACTTACCATCAACTAAATTATTTGTTTAGTTCTTCTGCAGGTCCTGGTTTGCTTTCCGATTCAGCACAAATACAGCAACAGTTACTCTTACCCTACTGGTTTTGGGGCGGGTTAATGGCGATCTCATCCCTAATTATTTTGGTACAAAGTCTTCGTGTAGCTTATCGTTCCAGTTGATTTTTAAGACGTATCCCACAACCGTAGGTTGGGGAGCCACTGCGTTGTGGGGGTTCCCCCCATTGAAGCAAGTGGCGTTTGAGGAACGAAACCCCTGTAAAACACCAAAATCTAAACCTTAGCTGCAACTTTCTGTTGAGCGGCAATTTCATTCGGACAAGGACGACCTTGCTCAAAATCAGTAATATTAGCTATGGTTGTCTCCGAAATATTGCGTACTGCCTCTTCTGTAAAGAAAGCTTGATGCCCGGTAATCAGGACATTTGGAAAAGTTATTAAGCGTTGAAAAACGTCATCCTGAATAATCTCGTCAGACAAATCCTCAAAAAACAAGTCTGATTCCTGTTCGTAGACATCAATGCCTAAGTATCCAATTTTACCAGACTTCAATCCTCCAATCACCGCTTTGGTATCAATCAGCGCTCCCCTGCTTGTGTTGATAAGCATCATTCCCGGTTTCATCTGTTCTATGGCTTGGGTATTAATCAAATGATGGGTTTGAGGTGTGAGAGGACAGTGCAAAGTAATAATATCAGAGTTAGCAAATAACTCTGATAGTTCTACATACCGAGCTCCTAGCGTTTCAACTTCTGGATTGCGGTAAACATCATAGGCGAGAAGGTGACAGCCAAATCCTTTCATGATTTGTCCAACGATCTGACCGATTTTTCCAGTACCAATAATTCCCACAGTACGTCCGTGCAGGTCAAATCCCAACAGCCCATCAATAGAGAAGTTCCCTTCCCTGACACGGCTGTAAGCACGATGAATCTTGCGATTGAGACTTAAAATTAATCCAACGGCGTGTTCCGCTACCGCATAGGGCGAGTATGCTGGAACACGTACAACCGTCATGCCTAACTCTGCGGCAACTTTGAGATCTACATTGTTGAAACCCGCGCACCGGAGTGCAAGCAGGCGGGTTCCTCGTGAGGCAAGAAGCTCTAAAGTTGGGGCGTCAGCTTGGTCGTGTACAAAGACGCAAACTGCAGGAAACCCAGCAGCTAAGATTGCTGTATCTCGATCTAGACGGGGTTCAAAAAAGACCAATTCATGCTGATTTTGGGCATTTGCAGCTTCTAAAAACTGGCGATCGTAGGCTTTTGTGCTGAAGACTGCTACTTTCATAAAAAAATTCAAGCTGTGTGCTGCGTTGGTTTCCAGTCATTGTTCAAATAATCTTCTGACCAGATTCAATTTCCAATGTAGCCGACTTTCTGGGTTTCGATGCGTCGCTTTCGTTGCAAAATGTGCCATGACGACAACTCCAAAGGGTTGACAACTAGTACTTATTTTGCTACCATTTGCTCTTAAATGCTAACAAATAGCAAATGGCTTATATACCTCTTAGAAAAGCGGTCGAATTTCTAGGTATGAGTCCGAACACTTTGAGGAAGTATGCGGATGAAGGCAAAATCAAAAGCATCAAAAACTCGGCGGGGCAAAGGCTCTACGACGTTGAATCCTACGCCCGTGGCGATACAGCTAGAGCTACCACTATTTGTTACTGCCGAGTTTCTTCCTCAAAGCAACGAGACGATCTTGACCGACAAGTTGCCTATATGCAGTCGGTCTACCCAACAGCAGAAATTATTAGAGACGTTGGGTCAGGTATCAACTTTAAACGTAAAGGATTGCAATCCTTATTGGACAGACTTATGCGCGGAGATAAGCTCACGCTTGTCGTTGCCTGTCGCGACAGGCTCGCAAGGTTTGGATTTGAGTTATTTCAATACATGGTCGAGCAAAACGGTGGACAAGTCGTGGTTCTTGACCAAACTGTACACTGTCCCGAATCAGAACTCACTCAGGATTTGCTCTCAATCCTTCACGTCTTCAGTTGCAGAATGCACGGACTCAGAAAGTACTCCAAAAAAATCAAGGAAGATTTATCTAAGGCTAACGCCGGAACAAAAGATATTGATTAGGCAGTGGTTTGGTGTTGCAAGATACGTTTACAATCAAACCCTAGAACTGTTGAGAGATGGGGTTATTAAAGCCAACTGGAAAGCCATCAAAGGAGATATTCTTAATAACTTACCGGATTGGTGTAAAGAGACTCCCTACCAAATCAAATCAATAGCAATTAAGGATGCTTGTAAAGCCGTTAGCAATGCCAAACTTAAATACAAAAGTTCTGGGGTGGCTAGCGATTTTAAGTTCAGGTCTCGCAAAAATCCCAAACAATCTTGCTACATTCCCAAGTCTGCCGTGTCATCCAAGGGGATATATCACACAATATTAGGCGAAGTTAAGTTTGCAGAGGCTTTACCTAAAAACTTTGGTGACTGTCGATTGGTATTCGTCTATGGCGATTACTATTTGACATTACCAGAAGAAAGTCTACAACTAGAAACCGAGAACCAAGGACGTGTTGTAGCTTTAGATCCAGGCATCAGAACATTTTTAACGTTTTACTCAGAATCGTCATTTGGTTGGTTGGGCAAAAACGCTAACCTCAAAATTCAAAAGCTTTGTTTTAAGCTGGATGAATTATGTAGTGGCGTCGCTAAAACAACAGGGCAGTCAAAGAGGCGATTAAAGAAAGCAGCTAACCATTTAAGAGCCAAGATAAAAAACTTAGTGTCGGAATTGCATAAAAAGACAGCTAAGTTTTTGGTCGATAACTTTGACGTAATCTTGCTCCCCACTTTTGAAACGTCTCAGATGTCGAAGAAGGGGAAGCGTAGAATTAGGTCAAAATCAGTACGCCAAATGCTAACTCTCTCTCACTACCAATTTAAGCAGTTTATCAAGCACAAAGCTTTTGAGTATAGCAAGGTAGTACTGGATGTTAATGAAGCGTATACCTCAAAAACAGTTAGCTGGACTGGTGAAGTGGTAAAAATTGGTGGATCTAAAATCATTAAGTCCCCATCCACAGGTCAAGCTATGGATAGAGATTTAAATGGTGCGCGAGGGATTTTCCTTCACACTAATCCTCACTTATTGGAAGAACTTTGTGCTCCCGGACAACTTCGTCGGATGGAATGTGCTTGGACAATCGAACAAGCAATTATTGCTACTTATCAAGTGCAAAATGAGATTTCAGTCGTGAGCGATCGCCTCTTAGATCTACAACATAGAATTCGTGAGGATGCTTGCATGGTGATTAAGCGCTGTGAATCACATAATGAACTTGATTTTTTATTTCCTGAAATTACCCGCATTCAAAACCATGACTTAATAGTCTTGGAATCTTGGCAAAGCCATATTGGCTGGACACGAACACTCCCACCATTAGAATTAGAAATTTTGAATAGCACTGATTTCAATAGTTCAGAAATCATTACTATTTCAGGTAATAATCAAGCCAAAACCATTATAGAAATACCATCAGAACAAATACTATACGAAAATTTAGCAGAAAAGACACATTTTTATTCTCTTCGTGACCAATTACTATTTATGTTTGAGCCTGCTCTCCGTAGAAAATATGAGTTTTATATCGCTCGCCAATCTGCAATAACTGGTTATAAAACATTACTTAAGTCTAATTTAGAACAAGCATCAGATATAGCGCTCGCTAATCTTTATTACTATTTTAAGGTTAGAGATGAATCAGAAGATGAGGCAGAATTAGTGTCGGAAGAGAATCCCGATAAACAATCAAATTAATTTTTAATTGTCTTTTTTCTTTAGCCGTGTTTTTGGTAGCCCTATAAATAATGTGGAAAGCGTTTAGTCGGTTGAAACCGATAGTGTACCCACCAAATATTTAATAAGCCACAACAGGATATCGAATTTCTTGTGGTTTCCCAACCCCCCAGTTCTATTACATCTCTATTAGCAATTAACCTCTCGCCTCTACAGCGATGTGTTTTGTTTGGATAGTGTGGAAACCCGTACCTCAGGGTTCGGACAGCACACTTCCAGCCTATATTGCCATTTTTGTTAAGCAACTGTTACATTTATTTACAAATAGACATAAAACTTAAATAAAAAGCGTGGTAATGACTATGATGACTGTTTTGATTGCTTTATTTGTTGTGGGTTGGGTAGCTGCTTCTTTAATTGGGACTCAAGCTTATTTCCTCGGAGAACAGAGAAAGCCCATTCACGAACGGAACTGGCGTTCTGAATCTTTTGAAAAACTTTCTAAATCTATCACTGGGCAAGAAATTGACTACAGCGATCGCACTCCTGCGTATGGAATGGATGCTTACGCTAGCAACAACTTGCCTTAAAACCAAGTTTTCAGTTATTAAGACAGGCAAAACGCCTGTCTTTTTTTAGATTTACAGACCTGGACGCAAAATTTTTTCAGCTACTTGAGGCAGCCAGCGCTGAAGAAAAAACAGTATTTTGACTTTACCAATTCGCATTTCATAGCGCGATCGCGTAAAACTTTGCCAAAATTCATCAACTAAAGTATCGGTAGAAATTTTACCCTTACCTCGTCCTAAGGTCATTGGTGTATCGACTAATGGCGCAATAATTTCATAAACTTTAATGGACGTTGTTTCTAATTGCCATCTTAAAGCTTTTGTTGCAATATGAAGCCCTGCTTTGCTGCTGCAATAAACTGGCGCATTTTCTTTAGGTACGATTCCCAAACCTGAAGAAACATTAATAATTGCGGCGTTTGGCTTTGTTAATAAATGCGGCAAAACCAGTTTAATCAACTGCAATGGTGCAATTAAATTTGTACGTAATTCTGTATCAATTAATTCTGCGGTAATTTCTGTGTTGGTAAAGTCATAATTATATTGAATACCTGCATTATTAATCAGAATATTTACATCTGAATATTTATCAACTAACTGTTGTAATGCATCTAAATTAGTCATATCCGCCACTTCTGTAATGATATTGGGAAAAACTTCTTTAACTTCAGCTAGTTTTTTCCAATTTCGCCCAGTGATGATAACTTTATTGTTTTCTTTCAGAAATTTTCTCGCCAGCGCTAAACCAATTCCTGATGCGCCCCCAGTAATTAAAACTACGTTATTACTTGTTGGCAATTTTGAATTCTCTAAGCTAGGTTTGTTCTTTGAAATTGCAATTTTGACGACGATAGCAGCAAACGTTAGTATGCCGACGCTAAATAAATAGGGTGCTGTTGGGCTAACATTTTGATATAGCCAACCTGCTAACAAAGGAGCAATAATTCTGGCTAAAGCTTGTACTGTTTGAATACTGCTATTGATTCGCCCCTGAACTTCAGAACTCGTGCTTCTTGATATCAAGCCTACCAAGGATGTCTCCGCAAAAGTTTGTCCAATTCCAACTGTCAAGCTTGCCCCATAAAGAAACAGAGGTAAACCAGTGATGGGAAAAATACTGTATAAAATAAACGCGATGACCATGAGCAACGCACCCCAAAATGTCATGCGAACTTCGCCCAACTTTGGTAATAATTTGGGAATTATAATTACTTGAGAGATAACGCTAACAATGCCAAACAAAGCAAATAATGGCGCAATACGTTCTGGTTTCCAAGCAAATAGTTCATTTGCTAATGCAGGTAAGTTAGAAATAAGCGCGAACATTGCCATATTGACGATGAGAAAACTTAACATCAACCAACGCAAATGCGGGAATGCTAAACTTGCCTGCAATTGGGTAAATGGGTTGATCTGAAGTAAGTTTGGTAGAGGAACTCGCTTTTCTTTGGGTAACGTTTCCGCCATTGCAAAATACGCCCAAGTCAGAGCAATACTAAAGGCAAGTACAACAACATAAACAGGTGCGATTGGATTTAGGCGAGATAGTACCCCACTCAAAATTGGACCGATAATTAAACCGAAAGCGATCGCACCGCTAACCCATGAAAAAGCACGAGTGCGTTCCTGTTGCTGAGTTGTATCGGCAATTGAAGCAAATACTGTACTAGCGGTACCATCTGTCAAGCCAACAATAGTCCACCCAACAAACAACATAGCCAAAGTACCACCAATACCAAAAATTAAATATCCGACACTCGCCCCTAATAAACTCAGGAGCATCATTAACCGCCGTCCGTAAACATCGCTTAATGCCCCAATTCCCGGAAGCGTCAAAAATTGCGCCACCGAAAAAGTTGTGTACAACAATCCAACATCCCATGCAGTACCACCATAACGTTCCACTAGGCTCGGCATCAGTGGATTTAGTACACCAAAACCTAAAAAAGATAGGAATCCCCCGTATAAGCTAAAAAGGCTCAAACCTTTACTATGTAAAGCTTTGTTGACCATTGTTAATTGATAGTAATTGTCTTTAAGTTTCTCAATCTGTTATATAAATAAGCAATGCAAAAATCATTAACATATGTTAATTTTTCAATTCATTAGCCTTCAATGCTTTGCGAATCCGACTTAATGAAACAGGAGAAATACCCAGGTAGGAAGCTATGTGATATTGCTTGGCGCGATGTTCTAATGTGGGGTACTCCATTAAAAACTTTTTGTACCGGGTTGTAGCGTCATCTAAAAGTAATTCTCCTTCCCGTTTTTCTTTTTTGATAAATAAAGCTTCTACAAACCGATGCTCGATAATTTGCCAGCAAGGATGCTCATTACAAAGCTGTTGATAACTCTGGTAATTAGCAACTAACAATAATGAATCTTCTAAGGCTTCAATGAAAAATCGGGCTGGTTTGTTTAAAATTAACGCACTGTAAGCAGCAACAAAATCTTTTTCCTGACAAAATGATTTTGTAAATTCTATACCTTCATTATTTACATAATAAAGACGTAAAATACCAGAAACAATAAATCCGATTTGGGTGGGTATTTCACCCGGACAAATAAAAAATTTACCTGCAGGTAAGGAAAGTGGATAAAAAATAGAGGTTAATTTTTGGATTTCGTTCTCTGGAATTGCTGTAATGGCTTGCAAAAAGCTGCTGAGTTGAACGTAAGCAGAGCTTAACATGGAATTAAGTCGCGAGTTTTTCAAAATTCATTTCATAGTATGGGAGTAGCATAAATAAAAATGGTGGGCAGTGCCCACCCTACTGTTATTGGTTTGTCGATAGTGGTTGGTAGGTGTTGAGTGAAAATGGTGGGCAGTGCCCACCCTACTAACTACTAACCACTATTAATTTTTTATGGTAAAAACCTATCTAATGCAGCCTTGAGTTGTTCAAGTTCTTCTTCAATATTGCCTTCTTTTGCGGCTCTACCGATACACTCTGTTAAGTGTTCATCTAAAACTATTCGCGCTACCCGATCTAATGCTCCTCGAACGGCAGCAATTTGTAATAATACATCAGGACAAGGGCTACTTTGCTGCACCATTGTCTTAATACCACGAATGTGTCCTTCTATGCGTGATAATCGATTGACAATTCGCCTTAAAGATTCTTCACTATGAACGTGGGAATGAACCGAATGTTCATGCTTGTGATTGTGTTGGGAATTGTCTTGGTTGATATCGTCACAGAGTAAATCCTGTTCCTGTTGGGTAATAGGTAAGGATTGTTTAGCTAATTGATTCGATCCATTCATGGTTCTTATTGCGTGCTGCCAGTACATTAAATCCTAGCCTAGACAAGGCAAGTGGGGGAAATGGGGAAGGAGATAAGGGGAAAATCAGGAAACATAAAGTCGTTAGTCAACGTCTATATGTAGGGATTTTCATTACTACCTGTCAAAATAGTTTTAGAGACTATTTTCACGTTTAGCAACAATTTAAGCTGAAACTTTAGGTTGTGGTTATGCGATTTTCCCAACTACCCCGGTCAATACGTCAATTTACTACTCATGTATTAGCTATCATTTTGGGAGTTGTCTTAACTGTGAACACTTTGCGAGTGTCACCCTCCCAAGCAGAACCAGCACCCGTTTCTTCAACTGCTGATTCACCACAACTCGTAGCCCAACGCCAGTCCCCAGCGACTGCTGCCATAGGTGGTAATAGCTTTGTGACTGCAGCAGTGAATCGTGTTGGTACAGCCGTTGTTCGGATTGATACAGAACGAACTGTTTCACGTCAGGTTCCCGATCCATTCTTCGACGATCCCTTTTTCCGGCGGTTTTTTGGTGACTCCTTTCCACGCCAGTTACCTGCAGAACAAATGCGCGGTTTGGGGTCGGGTTTTATTTTTGACAAAAGTGGCTTGGTTTTGACTAATGCCCACGTAGTAGATAAAGCAGATAAAGTGACAGTCCGCCTGAAAGATGGACGCACCTTTGAAGGAAAAGTACAAGGTGCTGATGAGGTAACCGATTTGGCAGTTGTTAAAATTAATGCCGGTGCTGATTTACCAGTCGCGCCCTTGGGTTCTTCATCTAATGTACAAGTGGGAGACTGGGCGATCGCAGTTGGTAACCCCCTAGGATTGGATAACACCGTCACTTTAGGAATTGTCAGTACCTTAAGACGTACCAGTCGCGATGTGGGCATAGGGAACAAACGCCTGGAGTTTATTCAAACTGACGCAGCAATTAACCCCGGTAATTCTGGAGGTCCGTTGTTAAACGGTCAGGGTGAAGTCATTGGTATTAATACAGCCATTCGTGGTGATGCAATGGGTATTGGGTTTGCTATTCCCATTGACAAAGCCAAAACAATTGCTGCCCAACTGCAACGGGGAGAAAAAGTGGCTCACCCATTC
This sequence comes from Scytonema sp. NUACC21, assembly GCF_054684315.1. Lineage (NCBI taxonomy): Bacteria > Bacillati > Cyanobacteriota > Cyanophyceae > Nostocales > Scytonemataceae > Scytonema > Scytonema sp. NUACC21. Next base: position 135,907 of record NZ_BAAFZH010000086.1, read on the forward strand.
TTAGGTGTAGGAATGGAGGATTTGACTCCCGAACTAGCAAGGCGAATTAACTCTAACCCCAATTCTCCCATCCAAGTGCCAGAAATTAACGGTATTTTGGTGGCTAGGGTAGTACCAGATTCACCAGCTGCTTCTGCGGGTATCCGTCCGGGAGATGTGATTACTCAAGTTGATGGAGAGCGAGTTACCAAGGGAGAACAGTTGCTGAATATGGTGGAAAACAGTCGAATTGGTCAGGTTTTACAATTAAGAGTGCAAAGAGGCAATCAAACACAGCAAATATCAGTACGTACTGCTCAATTAAAAGACGCGTCGTGAAGTAGCTACACCGACTGCTAGGCAGTACGGTGTAGGCTTCGGGTTAATTCCCGAATTTCCTTGAGGGTACTCATATAACCCGAAGATTCTACAATCAATTTCCCCCGCCGGCTTTTTATAGTTGGAAAAACGTTCACTACCAACTCGTTTTATGTTGACTGCCGCATTGATGTCACGGCATATAATGCCAACATTACACGCTTGACAATCGTGAATTTTATCTGACAACTCTTTCGGTACAAAAGATTATTTCTACTTCTCCTATTTTGGGAAGTTTAATTCGATTACCATTAATCCACCCATCTAAAACTTGAGTGTAAGTAAAAGATTTAAAACTAGATTCTGACTTGAACCGAGGTTTGCCACTCCGCTTACCATTTTTATCACCTTTAATATAACGAGCAAAAGCGAGATGGACTCGTTTAACAGTATCCTGTAAAACTTGAGAGTAAACACTACTAAGGTCTAGCAATTCTCCAGACCACTCAACTAGAATTAATTAACAAATACGAATCTTCCTTCAATGTCCGCACAGCCTTTATATTGAGGGACGATTCGTATTTGTTGCAGCTATTCATACCTTCACCGATCCTAAGAAGGAATACAGTGTGGGACTTCTAGCTGGAAATAGTTAAAAACTGACGCAAACTTAACAAATTCAAAGTTTGCCCTAAAGAAATTGGTAGGACGGAGACTCCTTCTATACGAGATTGCACCCAACCATCGCCCCAATACCATTCGTGAAATCCGTCTATGCCTTGACTGAGTAACAAGCGCAAACAGTTGGAACCAGCCACATTCACGTGATGGTGAATCGAGACGGGTCCAATGCGAGTAGTAAACTCAACTCCAGATTGAAGTTCTTCTGGCAATCCAAAGGGTAAGCGACTTGAAGGCAACCATTTTTCTAGTTCTGTAGGACGCAGTAAACTGTTACGAATTGCGCTGGCTGATGCTTCAATTTCCACCCGTAGTTGACTTTTTTGAAAATTACCTAGCATTTTTCAGTTAATATTTAGTAATTGAGTAAGTGGGCGCAATTGAATTTAGTCCTTGGTCATTGGTCATTAGTCCTATACTTAGGACAAAGGACAAATAGCAAAGGACAGCTTTTGCATAGCAGAATTCTAGCCTACTCAAGCCACAGATGTTTAAGTTAAGTTTTGTTATAATAAGCTAAGTATCATTCCCTTGCATAATAGCAGGGTATGTCAGTCAGACACTGTGAGTAAAGGTTTTTCATGGCCGACCAATTAATTCGTGCTACAGCAGCTGAGGGTGGCATTCGTGCAGTAGGCGTGATTACAACACGTTTAACAGAAGAAGCAAGAGTGAAGCACAAACTTTCCTACGTGGCAACTGCTGCTTTAGGTAGAACTATGGCAGCAGGGCTTTTAATGGCTTCAAGTATGAAGCGCAGTGGATCTAGAGTAAATGTCCGAGTTAAGGGTGATGGCCCATTGGGAGGAATACTGGTAGATGCCGGCTTGGATGGAACAGTACGCGGCTATGTAGAAAATCCGGATGTGGAACTACCTCCCAATAGTAAAGGGAAGTTGGATGTTGGGGGTGCAGTTGGTAGCGGGTTTCTCTATGTTGTGCGGGATGTGGGCTATGGCTACCCTTACTCCAGTACGGTAGAACTCGTTTCTGGTGAAATAGGAGACGACGTAGCTCATTACCTGACGAGTTCAGAACAAACGCCCTCAGCTGTGGTTTTGGGTGTTTTTGTAGAACCAAGTGGAGTTAGCGCAGCTGGAGGTCTACTAGTGCAAGTGTTGCCAAAAGCCGCCAGAGATGAAGCTCTTGTGGAAACTTTGGAATCACGGGTAGCGGCTTTAAGGGGATTTACACCTTTGCTGCAAGCAGGTAAGACTTTGACAGAAATCTTTCAGGATCTACTGGGTGATATGGGTCTTTATATCTTTCCCGAAACCCAAATGCTACGCTTCCACTGTGGTTGCTCCTTTGACCGGGTACTCGGAGCTCTCAAGATGTTGGGAGAAGCAGAATTGGAAGATATGATGATTAAAGATAATGGTGCAGAAGCAACTTGCCATTTTTGCGGTACAGTATACAATGCCAGCCGCGAAGATTTAGCTCAACTTATTGTAGATTTGCAAACAGAAGCTTCTACCGGAAGATAGAGTATAAAAAAAAACTTTCAAAGTTGGGGATTTGTGGTACTAGAGAAGGTATTATCTTGTATATAGATAGCTTTCCAAAAATGGGAAAGTTACTATGGCAACAGCAGAGGATTGGAGCTATAACAGTCGCTATTCGTTTATTTTTGGTGTGAGCAATGACAGCAGAGCGGGATATACCAGAAAGTTGGTTGCCAGGTAGAGCAAGAGAGCCAGATAATATGACAGGATTATCCCCCAAGAAACAATTGAACAGCACTGATGCGTCTGGTGTACCAGCTACTGGTTCTAACCCCAAGTCTGTGAAGCGCCCAAAAGAAAGCAATTCTGAAAAGCAACCAGCAGAGCGTCAGTTAACCAAACCAAATGTACTTGGCGGTTCTAGAAAACTGCCGGAATGGACGAAAAGTTGGGTGCTGTGGACGCTACTATTGGCATTGGTTCCAGGTGCGATCGCTTTCATGGCAACAGCAATGCTGCTAAAGTTGCCATCAGCGCCCAATTGCCCATCCATTTTCTGGCCCCTGGCAAGCGCATCAGTACGGCTGCACTGCGCTCAACTGGCAGCTTCCAAGCAGACGGAGAAAGACCTTCTACAAGCAATTGACCTAGTAAAGCAACTTCCGGAAAGCCACCCGCTGCGTGGGGAAATCGAGCGCTACATGGAAGAGTGGTCAAAGGATATTTTGGATCTGGCAGACCAGAGTTTTCAATCAGGTAGCCTGGACAAAGCAATTGCTACGGCTCGCAAAGTTCCTAATGATGTTTCTGCCTATAAATTAGTAGAAGAACAAATTACTAAATGGCAGTCAATTTGGTCAAAGGCAGAGGAAATTTATAAAGCCTCAGAAGAAGAGTTGCGCGAACAACACTGGCATCAAGCATTTATGCTGTCTTCTAAGTTGTTGCGAGTAGATAACAATTATTGGTCAACGGTTAAATACGACGAACTAAACCGTCTAATCGTGAGTGCGCGGGAAGATGGTGATAAGTTAGCCAAAGCCAATGGTTTAGCTGAAAGTGGTTCGGTAGAGAACATACTCAAAGCTATCAAGCTGACAGAATCTATTGAGAAAGATAGTTACGTTTATCGGAAAGCGCAACAGACACTGACCGAATTTGGACGCAAAATACTGGCAATCGCACAAGCAAGGCTAAACAAACGGAATGCGGACGCAGCTATCGAGCTAGCACAGAAAGTTCCTCCCGTAACGGGGCTACAGTTAGAAGTAGAAGACTTTATCGCGATCGCAGAAGCCCAAAGAAGTGCGTGGACGGGTACTGTTGCCGGCTTGGAATCAGCCATCTCCCAAGCTCAAACAATAGACATTTCCCGACCAGTGTATGAAAAAGCACAGAAGTTGATTGCGCTGTGGCAACTGGAAATTGAAGATGTCTCCCGTTTGGAAAAAGCGAGAACGCTGGCAACCCAAGGGACTGTTAGCGATTTATCAGCAGCTATTGCAGAGGCACAACTCGTTCCTGCTAACAACCCCCGCGCCCAGGAAGCAAGACAAGAAATTGGTCGCTGGACTGCCCAAATACAAGTTATTGAAGACCGACCTTACTTGGATCGTGCCGAGCAAATAGCAATGTATGAGGATGTGAACTCTTTGCAAGCAGCGATTGCCGAAGCAAATCAAGTTCGTAGAGGTCGTGCATTATACCGCGAAGCAAGAGGAAAAATTGCAAGTTGGACAGAAAAAGTCCAGCGAATTGAAGACCAGCCATATTTAGAAAGAGCAAGGACACTGGCAAGTAGTGGAGATTTGCCTTCAGCAATTGAAACAGCAAGACAAATCACACCAGGGCGGGCACTTTCTGGTGAAGCACAAGCATCGATAGATGAGTGGAGAGGGCAACTCCGTGCAAAAGAAAACTGGAAGAAAGCCCGAGAAACAGCACTCATTGGAACTCCAGAGGCTTTAGCCGAGGCAATTCGGGTAGCGAATAGAGTTCCCCAAGGTAGCGGATTATGGAGTGACGTTAGTGTAGCTGTTGACCAATGGAGCCAGCAATTATTAGATATAGCTCGTGCCCAGGGAGAATCTGATATTGCTAAGGGTATTGAGACAGCTAGACTCATTCCCAGAGGAACTGCTGCATATAGTTCTGCAAGAGAGCAAATTAGGGCTTGGGAAGAGTTTCTCAATCCTCCCCAACCAGAAGTTGAACCACAACAGGAATCGCCTGCAGAATCTCCTCCTGAGGAACCCACTACTGAGCAACCGCCAACTAGCGAAGGGCAGCAGTAGTCAGTTCGTAGTAAATTTGCCGCTACTTTGTTTGCGCCTCAATTTGCCGCAGCACCGTCAGTGCTGAGTAACTTACACCCGCAGTTCCTTCACCGGGATGGGTGGAATCTCCTACTAGCCATAAACGAGCGATAGGTGTACGATTGGCAAAACCGAAAGGTCCAAAGGTAGGTATCCTTTGACCGATACCGCCAACAATGCCTTTGTCTCGTGCTGTATAACGGGCAAAGGTACGGGGAGTTGCGGCTTCTATGTGGATAATGGTTTCTGGTTTTAAGTAGAAGAATTTGGCAAGACGGCGGATAGCGTCTTGTGTATAGTGCTGTTTTAACCCTTCGTAGTCTTCAGTGCGCCACCACGGGTCTGTGTCTACAAAGGAGGAAGCAATAATTGTGGCATCTCCATCGGGGGCACGACCATCTCCGGGACGGCTTACGGAAACGAACAGGGAATTATTATCACCGATAGGACCGTTAGGATCGTAGAGAAACTGAAGATGGGGAGGACATTCTGAGGGAATGGCACTTGCATCAACACCCAAATACACCACAAATGCACCGGATGAAGGCGGGAGTTTTTCCACTCGTTGCTTGTATCCTCTGGGAACTTTCTCTCCTAACAACTGTACTAAATTTTGTACTGTCACATTGGCAACTACGTGGTCAACGGGTTCTGTCCACACCTCTCCCGTTTTTTGATTGCGAATAACAACACCGGTTGCTTTGCCTTTCTCTACGTTGATATGTTCTACACTATGGCGCATCAGCAATTTGCCACCATCTCTTTCTAGCGCTTCTACCAAGCGATCGCTCAGAGCTTGCATACTACCATGAAGATGGTAAAGCCCTTGGGGTTCCTGGGATACACTTAGTGCTGTTGCTGCATAAAGTAAAGCTGTCTCCTCTGCATCAACTTGAGAATATAGCTTGAGTTGTAAATCTAAAAATAACCTTAAGCGGTAGTCCTCTGCCAACCCGTAGGCACGCAAAGCATCCCCAACCGTAAATAAAGTGTAAGGGACAGTAATAAATGTACTGGGACGGACTGCCTTGGTTAACTGCAACAAGTCCCATAAGTTACGTGGCGGGAGTACCGGATCTCGTCCTTGAAATTCCCAACTTGCTTTAAATAAAGCAGCCATTAACTGCCAAAACATTTCGCTACCGGGAAATTGCCTTTGTCGTTCTTCTTTCCATTTCTCTGGGTTACGCCAAACATTGATTGGTGTATCCTCCCCTGGTAAATAGACTGCACAAGCAGGGTCACAGGGTGTTGCTTTAGGTAGGTCAATTTCTAACTCAGAGAAGATGCGGTGATGAATTCCCCCCGGTTCCAACCCAGCGACTTGAGTTGCCCCTACATCAAAAGTAAACCCTTTGCGTTTGAATGTTGAAGCACAACCCCCCGGTACGAGGGCTCGATCCAATATTAAAACACTGTAACCTTTACGGGCTAATAATGCACCGGCGGTCAGACCACCAATACCGGCACCAATAACTGCGACACGGGATTTGCTGTTGCCAACACGATGACTTGGCATTGCTCTCTATGACATATTTCTTAATATTCCTATCATAATCTTAAAATATTTATGAGCAATAGTGGCTTGGATAATTCATTTATGTGTGAGGGCTGTTAGTGATTAGTGGTTAGTAGTTACATCGACTTTAAGGCTCTTAACAGAAGTTAACATTGTGATGTTTTATTGTGTCGCCTTACTTAACTGTTAACGGGCATCGGCGTAAGTCCCCCACTATACTCGGTACTCCGGGTTAGTGGTGGGTAGTTCACCTCAGCTTTGCCATTTAATTTAACAATTATTGTATGTAACATTTTTTACAAAATATTTGGTAAACAATGGACGAAATGCCAAAATTAAGAAAATCTACTTAAATCAGGCTGTAATTAAATGAAAATAATAGCAGCCAATGTATAAAATAGATCGAATTAAGCAAATTCTCGGTTGTCAGGTGATAATTTCGGTACCGATTTTAATTCTTGTAAGATAGAAGAGTATAGGCTCATCTTTTAAAGTACCAATGACATCAACGCTGCTAAAGTGTCCCCGTCTGAACGCCCCAAAGCTTCACCAATTGCCCAACGGTTTAACAATCGTAGCTGAGCAGATGCCGATTGAAGCTGTTAACCTGAGCTTGTGGGTGAATGTTGGCTCAGCGGTAGAGTCTCATGCAATTAACGGTGTGGCTCACTTTTTAGAGCATATGGTTTTTAAAGGTACTGAGCAATTGGTAAGCGGAGAGTTTGAACGTCGAATTGAAGAGCGAGGTGCTGTGACAAACGCCGCAACCAGCCAAGATTACACCCACTACTACATCACAACGGCTCCTAAGGATTTTGCAGAACTTGCACCGCTACAAATTGATGTGGTACTTAATGCTTCTATACCAGATGAAGCCTTTGAACGCGAGCGATTGGTGGTTCTTGAAGAAATTCGGCGGTCGGAAGATAATCCCCGCCGTCGGACTTTTCAACGTTCCATGGAGATAGCTTTTAATGAACTGCCCTATCGGCGTTCCGTCTTGGGTCCAGAAGCTGTCATTTCGCAACTTCAACCCCAACAAATGAGGGATTTTCACGCAACTTGGTACCAACCGCAATCGCTAACTGCTGTGGCTGTGGGTAATTTGCCTGTAGATGAGTTAATCAAAATTGTTGCTGAAGGATTTCAAGAGAGTTACCGACATCAACCCTCAACCGTCAACCGCCAGCAATTAGCATTAACCCCAGAACCTCCATTTACAGAAATTGTCCGTAGAGAGTTTGTGGATGAAAGTCTTCAACAAGCAAGATTAGTGATGGTTTGGCGGGTACCGGGGTTAGCTGAACTAAGTAAAACTTATGCGTTAGATGTTTTGGCAGGAATTCTCGGACACGGTCTAACTTCAAGGCTGGTACAGGATTTACGAGAAGAACGAGGATTGGTTTCCCATATTTCTGTCAGCAATCTCACCCAACGGTTGCAAGGGACTTTTTATATCATGGCTCATTGTCCGGTGGAAAATTTGCCAGATGTAGAAGCGGCAATAGTCCAACACATACGCAACCTGCAAGTGGAGATGGTGAAAGAAGCAGAAATTGCTCGAATTCAGACAAAAGTCGCTAACAGGTTTATTTTTGGCAATGAGACACCCAGCGATCGCGCTACTTTATACGGCTACTATCAATCTATGGTAGGCAATTTGGAACCAGCGTTTGATTACCCAGCGATCGTTCAAGCTTTGAATGCAACTGACTTGATGGCAGCTGCCCAAGATTATCTTTCTCCAGATGCCTATGGTGTCATAACGCTCAAACCCAATCGCTAAACTTACAAATGACTAATAACAAATGACAAAGGACGAGTTAACTTTATTTATACCGACTTACTTGTTGACTTAGGGTGTATTTTGTCCGAAGCGTGCAAGAAGTTCTTCCTGCGAGAGATTCGAGAGTGATAACAGCAAGCTACTAAGTTCGGACATAGGCAAGTTTGTTAACGGCTCCACAATTGTTTCCAGTTCTTCGTCAATAATGCCAAAGCGATTTACGAAGATAATGCGGACAAGTTCGTGCCTTTCTTCTGTGCGTCCTTCAAGTCGTCCTTCAAGTCGTCCAATGCGCTCAATGCTGCTAATGTAGGGCATTTGATTTTCCTCCTCGAATTGTCTGAGTTCATCCCGCAAGGTAACTTCCAGCGATTCCGGCAGGCGCATCATGCTATCCAGCACCAGGAATATATTGATGATATCTTGTGCTTATCAACGAAGCGCGTGCCAATTTCAGCATCCCGAACAATCTGATTGAATTCCTTATCGAGGAATTCGTATCCCCGCTCCTACGCGATCTCCCGATGGGCTTCGGGGAAGAAGAAGGCAACGAATGGCTCGAAATACTGTTCAATCGCCACTTTCCACGATTCATCGTAATTCGCACAAACGTTGGTTTCTGGTTCCGTCATGCCGTTACTGTCAATACAGTCCTAAATGTTACTAAGACGTTTTACCACAAGACTTCGCCACTGTGGGTTCATGCGCTTATACGTACTTAGCAATTTCCACTATTTGACATAATCAACGTACTATAAGCTTATTATATAGTTCGTTATATACTACATATCCAATACAAGTCTTCAACGTATCAATAAGCGCAACCAGACTCAGGCATTGAGTCCTAATTGAGCCCTATTGAGGTTTTTCTAACTTTGTAGACAGTGTTTACAGCGTGAAGTCCAAGCTAGATAAGCTTTTTAGTGATTTATATGTTTTCAAGTACATATAAATGCGCGAACCCACATAAGAGAGATGATTGGCATAATCTCCCCTTGTAAAAGATGCAAAAATCATATCGCA